>NZ_JBTOLC010000076.1:0-15839 GCF_054551825.1 Streptomyces sp. L500 | reverse complement strand
CCAGGTGATGGACCTGCTGGCGGAGCTCCAGCAGGAGTACAACATGGGCCTGATCCTGATCACCCACGACCTGGGCGTCGTCGCCGACGTCGCCGACAAGATCGCGGTGATGTACGCGGGCCGCATCGTCGAGACCGCGCCGGTCCACGAGCTCTACAAGCGCCCGGCCCACCCGTACACCAAGGGTCTGCTCGACTCCATCCCGCGCCTGGACCAGAAGGGCCAGGAGCTGTACGCGATCAAGGGCCTGCCGCCCAACCTGCTGCGCATCCCGGCCGGTTGCGCGTTCAACCCGCGCTGCCCCATGGCGCAGGACACCTGCGGAGTGGACGTCCCCGTCCTCCACCAGGTGACCGAGCGGGACGGCACGGAGCTCGCCGGCCGCGGCAGCGCGTGCCACTTCTGGAAGGAGACGATCCATGGCTGAGACGGGTAAGAAGGACGTCGCCGCGACACCGAACGTCTCCGAGGTACACGTCAGCGACGCGTCGACGACCCAGGAGGTCGAGGCCGTCCTGGACGCCCCCGTGGAGCGCGGCGAGCCGATCCTGCAGGTGCGCAACCTGGTCAAGCACTTCCCGCTGACCCAGGGCATCCTCTTCAAGAAGCAGGTCGGCGCGGTCAAGGCCGTCGACGGCGTCTCCTTCGACCTCTACCAGGGCGAGACGCTCGGCATCGTCGGCGAGTCCGGCTGTGGCAAGTCCACCGTCGCCAAGCTGCTGATGACCCTGGAGACGGCCACCTCCGGCGAGGTCTTCTACAAGGGCCAGGACATCACCAAGCTGTCCGGGCGCGCGCTGAAGGCCGTCCGCCGCAACATCCAGATGGTGTTCCAGGACCCGTACACCTCGCTCAACCCCCGTATGACGGTGGGCGACATCATCGGGGAGCCCTTCGAGATCCACCCGGAGGTGGCCCCCAAGGGCGACCGCCGCAAGCGGGTCCAGGAGCTCCTGGACGTCGTGGGCCTCAACCCCGAGTACATCAACCGCTATCCGCACCAGTTCTCGGGTGGCCAGCGGCAGCGCATCGGCATCGCGCGCGGCCTGGCCCTCAACCCCGAGATCATCATCTGCGACGAGCCCGTCTCGGCGCTGGACGTCTCGGTGCAGGCGCAGGTCATCAACCTGATGGAGAAGCTCCAGGACGAGTTCAACCTCTCCTACGTCTTCATCGCCCACGACCTGTCCATCGTGCGGCACATCTCGGACCGCGTGGGCGTGATGTACCTGGGCAAGATGGCGGAGATCGGCACGGACGCCGAGATCTACGACCACCCGACCCACCCCTACACCCAGGCGCTCCTCTCCGCCGTCCCGGTCCCGGACCCGGACGCGCGCGAGCGCCGCGAGCGGATCATCCTGACGGGCGACGTGCCGTCGCCGGCCAACCCGCCGTCGGGCTGCCGCTTCCGCACCCGCTGCTGGAAGGCGCAGGACAAGTGCGCGGAGGAGGTGCCGCTGCTGGCGGTGCCGCAGGTCTTCGCGGGCAAGTCCACGCCGGCGGCACACGAGTCGGCGTGCCACTTCGCGGAGGAGAAGGACGTGGTGGGGGCGGCGTAGCGCTCGTCCTCGTCCCACCGGGGCGCCCGGACCGATCCTGATCAGGAATCGGTCCGGGCGCTTTCGTATGCGCGTTTGCATGTGCGTGCGAATGCGTGGGAAAACGCAAGCCCCGTTCCACATTCCAATACGAAAGGTTTCGGCCACTCCCTCGGCGAAACTGGCTTGTTTTGCGTTAGGGTCGATCTTGACGGCGTCAAGTTGCAACGACCATGCTTTGTCGCGTACTTGTCATGATCAACGAGATGGATTCATCGAGCATGGTCAGCAGCACGCAGTCGACGTACACCACTGGCGTCGAAGAAATTTGTGAAGGCGTTTCGAGCAAAAGCTACTTCTTTATGCCGGGCGTGAGCGTCGGCGAACTGCTCCGCCGTCGCGACGACAATGCCCTGCGGGATTTCGAGGCGTTCCAGGCCAGTTGGGGCGACATGCCGCTGGACGGCTACATGGCCGACGGCGGCCGCTACCGCCGACGGCGGCCGCTACCGCCGCCGGCGCCACGCGACCCTCAGCGCCCCCCGTGGCAGCAACCTCTACCAGGTCGAGGCGCACCAGCCGCACTACCAGACCGTCGACTACAACAACCTCAACGGCGGCGTCGCGCGCCACTACGAGCCCATCCAGGACTCGGTGCTGAGCGGCCCCACGATGAGCAGCCTGCTGACCCTCGGCGGTGACATCTTCGGCCGGCTCGCGCCGTACTCGGCCTGGCACATCGAGGCCCACCAGTTCCGCATCGAGGTCACCGGCACGGGTGCCGACGCGCGGGAGGTCGCCAAGCCGACCCCCGAGGGCATCCACCGCGACGGTGTCACGTTCGTGATGATGCTGATGGCCAAGCGAAGCAACACGGTCAACGGCGAAAGCACCATCTACAACCTCGAAAAGAACCCGATCGAGAAGTTCACCCTCGACGAACCGCTCGACATGGCGATCGTGAACGACGAGCGTGTCTTCCACGGCGTCAGCCCCATCGAGCAGCTGGACGGGGACGTCCCCGCCGTCCGGGACGTCCTGGTGATCACCTACCGCCACAAGCCGTGAGGCCCCGGCGGGGCCGGTCCCGACCGGCCCCGCCGCCGAGCCGATCCGCCCCCGACGCCGATCCGCCCCCGCCCCGCCCCCGACGCCGATCCGCACTCGACCCGCCGGAATTGGAACCATGGCCGAACTCCTCGCCGTCGCCCTCATCACCGTCCTGGCCGTCATCAGCCCCGGCGCGGACTTCGCGATGACCGTTCGCAACAGCTATTTGTACGGGCGCACTCCGGGAATTCTCTCCGCAGTGGGAATCGCGGCCGGCGTGCTGGTCCATGTGACCTACACGATTCTGGGTGTGGGGCTGCTCATCGCCCATTCGCCCTCCGTTTTCACGGTCATCAAGCTGGTGGGTGCCGCATATCTCGTCTATGTCGGCTGCAAGACATTCGTCCAGCGCTCACAGCTGGACATCGACCTCACCGACGGGCCCGCCATTTCCAGCGGCCAGGCCCTG
The DNA here is from genome assembly GCF_054551825.1 of Streptomyces sp. L500. Lineage (NCBI taxonomy): Bacteria > Bacillati > Actinomycetota > Actinomycetes > Kitasatosporales > Streptomycetaceae > Streptomyces > Streptomyces sp. L500. The sequence continues at coordinate 12,779 of NZ_JBTOLC010000076.1, read as the reverse complement.
CGCACCGGATTCCTGACGAACGCGCTGAATCCGAAGACCACGCTGTTCGTCCTCAGCACCTTCACCCAGGTCATCCACCAGGACACCCCGGTCTGGCGCCAGATCGGCTACGGCCTGTTCATGTCCCTGGCCCACCTGATGTGGTTCGCCATGGCGGCGCTCTTCTTCTCGAACGACCGGCTGCGCGCGAAGATGCTGCGCAGCCAGGTGGTGCTCAACAGGGTGATCGGCTCGATCCTCGTCGGCCTCGGCGTGGCGCTGGCGCTCACGCCGACGACGACGTAGGGGGCGGGGGCCCTGGGCCCGTGGCCCGTGGCTCGGGGCCTGGGCCCCGGGGGATCAGGAGGCAGCGATTTCCTCGACCCGAGGCCCGGCCACCTTGAGGTAATCGCTGGTGGAGAGCGCGAGCGAGCGGTCGAGACGGGCGGCGTTGAAGAAGAACTCGGGGTGCTCGAGCAGCGCCGGGTCGACGATCAGCTCCAGCTCCGGGTCGAACGAGAACGGCAGGATCGTCCCGCTCACGCACTGCGAGAGCCGCTCGGCGACGTCCTGCGAGGCGAACCCGGCGTAACTCCCGCCCAGCAGCCCCTTGATCGCCCCGAGGTCGACGCGCTTGTCGCCGGACACGACGGCGAGCACGTACCGCTTCTCCTTCTTGCCCAGCTTCACCATGACGACGATGCACTTGGCGGCCTGCTCCAGCGAGTGCCCCCGCAGCCGGCTCACGGCCTCGGTGCCGCCCTCGGCCTCGTGCTCGATCACCCGGTAGGCGGCGCCGCGCTCGTCGAGCAGGGCGACCAGCTTCTCGTAGGTCTCGTAGGTCTCGGGAGTCTCGCTGTGGACGGCTTCGCTCGCGCTCATATCCCCACCTGTGTCTGCGTGTACGCCTGTGTGTACGAAGTAGCTTCAGGGTGCACGAGTATGCCAGGTGGGGGCCGACGATCAAGGCGCGGACGAACGTTGACCAAGCGCCGATCTCGAAGCCCAGGACGGGCCCTTGAGGGGTCTAGCTGCCGAGGGTGCCGAGGTGCTGGTAGAGCACCTCGTGCCCTTCTGCGGACGGGTGGAGGCCGTCGACGAGCAGATCGGGGCGCTCGCGCAGGGGCTCCCACATGTCGACGAAGTCGACGTGGTGCGCGGCGCACCACGCCCGCAGGGTCTCGCGCAGTTCCAGCGCCCGGGCCCGGGTGAAGCGCAGGCCCTCGTAGGCGGGAGCGTGTTCCTCGTCGAGCCAGATCGGCCCCGCGACGACGAGTCGCGCGTTGTGGCTCAGGGCGGTGGCGGCGAGGGAGCCGAGGCTGTCGGTGATGTGCGTCAGCCCGTCAGGACGAGCGGAGTCGTTGATGCCGGCGGCGACGAGGAGGGTGTCGGGGAGGCGCGGGGCCAGCAGCGCGGGAGTCTGCTCGCTGACGTCGGCGAGGGTGCTGCCGGGGATGGCCAGGTTGAAGACCCGGTGGGCGAGCTCGTTTCGCGCGATGTGGGTGGCCGCGAACCGGGCCGCCCAGCCGCCCTGCGGATCGCAGCGGCCGTAGGCGATGCTGTCGCCCACGATCACGATGCGCTCCGCCGGGCGGAGCGGATTCGCGTCCAGGTAGGCCCAGGCGGTCTCCCCGGAGGAGAGCCGCACGCGCCTGCGGGTGTAGTCGTCGACTTCGTAGTCGTCGGCGGCGGTGAGGTCCGCGTCGGTGAGGTGGAGGACGGCGCCCTCGACCGCGGCACCGATCCTGCGTTCCAGGGTCAGGTGGACGTCGAGACCGCTGGTGGCGATCACGGACTCGTCGGTGATCCGAATCGGCCTGGTCGTATGCCCGGCCAGCGAGGCGGGGGAGGTGGGCACGGCTCGCCCGAAGAGCTCTTTCTGGACCTTCTCGTCCAGCAGCGTGCCGAAGGAGAACAGGGTGTGGGGACGCGATTCGATCACCGGACCACCCTAACCAGCCGCCGGAACCGCCTTGAGGTGGGCGGACAACCGCTGGAGCACCGTCCACGCCTGGGCGTCGGTGCCGTCGCCGAGCGGGTAGTGGACGGCGGTCCCGAGACGTACGGGGCTGAGGTCGAGCGGCGGGCGGAGGGCGTGGTCGAGGCCGGCCGCGCGCACGTCGGCGCCGCCCAGGGTGAAGGAGACCGGAATCGGCGGGGCCTCGAAGCGCGGCGGGATGGTGAGGTCGCGACGGCCCCGGCGCAGGGAGGCCAGCATGGACGTCAGGCCGTGCTCGGCGGCGAGCGCACGGGCGAGGGGCTCGACGGCGTCGAGCGGCGGGGTCTCGTCCGGGCCGTAGCCGAGGGTGAGGGTGACGTCCTCGGCGACCCCGCCCTCGGTGCGGCTGACGCGGAGGGTGGCGAGGGCCGGGCGGCCGGGGTGGCCGACGGCGAGGAGGTGGGTGGGCTCGGGGGAGCGCTCGCGGGCGAGGGCGGTCAACTGGCCGGTGGACCAGGGGAGGTTGACGGGCTCGGCGGTGCCCCAGCCCGCGGGTCCGGTGCCGGTGAGGGCGGTCCAGGCGGTGCGGAGGGCGCCGCCGAGGACGAGGTCGTCGGTGACGTTCTCGTGGAGGACGCGGAAGGAGACGATCAGTTGCCGGTCGGTGGTGGGGGCGCCGCCCGCGAACCCCTCGGCTACTCGGCCCTCGCCGGCGTCCGTCCGGACGGGGGCGAACGTCCCGTCCTGCCAGCGCAGTTCCGCGCCGGAGAGCCCGTCGTAGTAAAGGTTTCCGCTGTCTTGGACGACCCACCGGTTGGGCGCACCGGCGAGGGCGGTACGCAGGGGGAGGGTGAGGCGTACGTGGGGCGGCGTGACGATCTGCAGGGCGAGGCCGGCGGCGGCGACCGTCCGCAGGATCTCGGACATCCACGCGTTGAGGGGAACGACGGGCCGGTCGACGAGGACGACGGCGGTGGAGCCGGTCAGCACGTCGACGGCGAGCCCGGCCTCGGTGATCCCTGTGACACCCGTGCCCGGGGGGACAGCGACGACGTCGAGCGACGCGGCTTCGGCGGGCCACACCGCGCCGCCGAGCAGCATGCGCAGCCGCCCCGCCACGGACCCGGCGAGCGGCGCGGCCTCGGGCACGGCGGTCGAGGCCCGCACCTCGGTCCACCAGTACGGCACCGGGGGCGCCCCGACCCCGTCCCCGAGCAACCTCTCGGCCTCCCCGGCCACATGCACCAGCATCGGCGCCTCGACGGACACCAACGGCCGCCCATCCGCCGTCCGCAACTGCACAACGGCCCCGCCATTGACCCCGGCCGCCTCGACATCGGGCCCACCCGCGTAGAGCCCGGCCACGACGGCCCAGGAGTCGGGCATCCTGGGGGTGAGGGCTATGACGTCTTTCATGTGCCTTCCTGGTGGGGTCGGGTGGCGCCTTATGAGGTCGGGAACCTGTATCTGTTCCTTGCGGTGGGCTCTGCCCCCGTGGCCCCCGGCGCGGGAGCCACGGGTCACCGAGTAGCCGGACGGCCGGGTGGGTCGGACGTTTTCTTCTCGGTGGGATCCATTGCGCGCTCTAGGACGGCACGTCGATCGTGACGCCGAGCGCCTCCAGCAATGCCGTGCAGGAGCGGCAGGGGCGAGTGGGCTGGCCGTGCTCAGGGTCGCCCTCGGGGCGGATCTTCCGCGAGAGGATGATCGAGCCGTTGAAGTGTGGCAGCGCCTCCACGAGTGTGGTGATGCGTCCGTCGGTCCGCTGCGCGTCAAGGGCCCAGAACTGGTCGGAGACCAAAGCCGTCTCGGCACATGTGCCCAGGAACCGCTCACGGAGATCCGCGGGCAGTGCACTGAAGAACTCCTGCACCGTCGGGTGCAGGTTCGGGGTGCCCTCGCCGTACATGCTGGTGTGACTGACGATCGTCCCCTGGATGAGGAGGGACGAGGCGACTGCGGGATAGGTCTCAAACAAAGTAGTCCTCCGCATCCGGTCGGGTACGGCCGCTCAGAGCCAGAGCGAATGCCTCGTATTCGTTCTGGCCCAAGAAGTAGCAGCCCGTGTGATGGGAGTAGAAGAAACGCCCGGCCTCGTCGACGAGCCAGATCCCGCACTCGTAGGTCTCGAACCCCACGGGGAATAGCTTCTTCCCCAGGTTCCGGGAGAGTTCGACGAAATCCTCGGCGTCTCCGTCGTACCCTCCTGTCGGGTCAAGGATCAGCCTGACGTCGGAGGACCTTCGCGGGAACGGCAGCTCGATGTCGCCGTACGAGCGGATGAACCGAATTGCCGTCTCGAGCACCTCGAGCTCTTCTCCTTGACGGGCGGCGTCCTCCACCCTGATCCGGATGAGCTCCTCGGCAAGCGGTCCGATGTCCCGCTCGGCGGACCAACCGCTCTCGGCGAGCCAGCGCTCCACTTCCGCGGTATGAGCGCTCAGCACCATGGTGTTCCTTTCGGGCTCTGTGCTCTAGACGGCATGTATCCCCAGTTCGGGCAGGACGTGCTTACAAGTGTCGCAAGGGGCGAAATATTCCTTGTGTCTATGGAGGACTTCGCCGGTCCTGCGCAGAACAAAATCGCCGATTCTTCGAGTGTGGATCTGGGCGCCTTCGAGCGCCTGTCGCGCCTCATCAAGGGTGCGTATGTGTGTGCCGTTGCGTTCCAGTAGGGCAAGTCGATCACTGATGAGCGCGATTTCCGCACACTTTCCGTGACCGGATCCCTTTTTGGGGATGCGACCGGCGTCGAAGTCGGCTTCGATTCTATCCAGGATGCCCTTCAGTACGGGATGAGTGCGAGGCATGTCATGAACGCCGAACTTCGTCATGCTGGTGTGGGAGGTGATGACGCCATCGTGCAGCAGGCTGCCGGCGCAGCCGTCCTTGAGCAGGTGCTCCCCCGGCGGAATGGTCTTTTTGCCGTAGGCGGCCGCCTCTTCCTTGGTCATCTCCGGCTTGCGCGCGGTGTCCGCGAGTTCGTGCGCTCTCTCGCGCAAGGCCGCGAGCTGTTCCTCGGGGGTCAGGTGGGAAACGTCTTCTGCCGGGAAGCGGTGATGCCTCATCTCGTGAGCACTTGATCCGTGCCAACTCGGCTGAGGCTCCAGCGGAACCCCCTTGGGCCCGTTGCCGCTTCCACTGGGTCCACCGTCATGGCTGTGATGTGGGCCGGTGCCTTCGACAGGGTGAGGGCCCTCATGGCTTGAGTGGTTCGGATGCCCTGACTCGGTGCTGTGAAGGCCATCACTCTCATGTGCCTTGGCCGGATGGTTGTCGTGGCCGCCGCCGTCGCGCGGTGGGGCCTCGTCGCCGTGGCGCGGACCGGCGGGCTCGTGCGGGCCCGACGGGGAGTCGCCGTGGCCGCCGTGGCCCCCGGAGTTGTGACCGCCTGCGCCGGAGGAAGAAGCGTCGTGGCCGGGGTGCGGTGCCTCGTGGCTGCCGCCGCCGGAGTGCGTCGGCGTGTGGCCGCCGTTACCGCCACCCGTGCCCGGAACCTCGTGGCTCGCCGACGGTCCCCGGCCGAGGTCGTGGGCCGTGCCGCCCGGCACGTGGCTGCCGGCGCCGCCGCCCGGAACGTGCTGCGCGCCGCCGCCCGCCGTGTGGCCGGCCGTGCCACCCGGTGCGTGCCCTGCCGACCCGCCCGGTACGTGACCGCCAGGCCCGCCCGGCACGTGCCCCGCCGAGCCTCCCGGCCCGTGGCCGGCTCCCGGTATGTGCTCCCCGCCGCGGGCCGCCGACGCCGTGGCGTCGCCGCCCGTGCGGGCGCCCGCGGTGGCCGGGACCTTTTCGTGCTCCGAAGCCGTGGAGTGCGGCTGCTGCCGTTCAGGGGACTTCGCGGCCTCCGCCGCTCGCTCGTCCGCCGAGAGTTCCTTCTTCGGAGGCGCGAGTTCCTTGCCGTGTTCGTTGAAGAACTTGCCGCTCTCCTTGTCGAGGTAGACGACCTTGTTCTTCGGGTCGAGGAACGGGACCGCGCTCTCCGGCAGGCCCGCCGGGCGCTTCGGCAGGGCGGCGGCGCCCGCGTCGTCCATGACCTTGAACGTGCCCTCGGCGAGGTGGACCGTCGAGCCCACCCGGAGGTTCTTCAGGCCCGACATCAGGTCGCCGACCTTGACGAAGGCGAACTTGCCCGCCTTGCCCACGTACGTCATCGGGTCGACGACCTTGGCGACCTTGCCCAGCGCCCCGACCGTCTTCGCGACAGCGCCACCCTTTGCCGCCGCGCCCGATCCGCCCGTGAAAACCGTGGTGAGAACGTTGAAGGTGACCCCGCCCGCCGCGCGGGCCGGGTTCTTGCCCCACTGGTCGTAGGCGACCAGGGCCTTGCCGGTCTCCTTCATCGCCGTGCGCGAGTCGCGCAGCCAGCCGGGGAGTTTGTCGTCGGGGGTCAGCCAGTAGGCCGCGCCCAGCGGTGAGGCGGTGATGGCCAGGCCCGTGGCGAGTTTGGCGAGGCCCGTCCATGCCTGGCCGGCCTTGTCCCAGCCGTCGGTGCCGACGAGGGTGCCGAGGCCCTTGATCGTGCCCCAGACGCCGTCGACGATGAAGCCGTCCCAGACGAAGCTCTTGATCTGGTGGCCCAGCCAGGCGATGCCCGTGTACTCGCGTTCCGCCATCGAGCCCCAGGGCGTCTGCTCGGCGTGGTCGAGGTCGCTCGCCTTGTAGCCGTACATGTTCGGCTTGTGGGAGCCGTCGTCGGCGATGAGCTTTTCGCCGCCGACCAGGGCGACGATCTTGTCGTGGCAGGAGCGTTCGGCGTCGGTGAAGGCGGCGACCGTGGCGTTGACGCTGCGCCACAGGTTGTTGTTGTGGTCGACCTTCTTCTGGTCCCGGCGCCAGTGCTCGTCGCCCTCGACGCTCTTGACGAAGGCGATGGCCTCGTCCTTGAGGTCGCCGAGCTTCTTCGCCAGCGGGCGGATCTCGCTCGCGTACGTGCTCAGCGCGCCGGAGACCTTCTCCAGGTCGCTCGCGAACGCGCTCGCCTTCGCCGCCACCGGTGCCGTCGTCGCGAAGAGCTTCTCCGCCTCCGGCGCCTTGTAGCAGGCCTGGAGGCCCTGGAACGTGGAGTGGACGGACGCGCCCGAGTCGCGGAAGAGCTTGGCGTCCGAGGTCATGGTCTTGGCGTCGGTCACCAGCGTGTCGACGTTGCCCGTGAACTGGGGTATGCCCGAGGGGACGATGAGCTCCTCGTCGCTCACTTCTGCTCACCGCCGCCCTCGCCGCCCTGCCCGGGCATGTCTATCTTGGGTTCTTTCAGGGCGTCGCTCTGGGTGGTCGCGGCCATCTCCAGATCGCCCTCCACGTAGTGACGGGTGGCCTCGGACGCGCCGTTCAGCGAGGCGGCCGTGCGCTTGGCGATGTACTGCAGGTCGCCCGACCACTTCTTGGCGAACTCGCTCAGCGCCCCCGCGACGGGACCGCTCGGCACCGGGCCGCAGACCATGCCGCTGATCGTGCCCGCCGCGGTCGCCGCGCTCGGCAGGGTCTTCTGCACGCTCTCGCCCGCCTTCGACAGGCCCTCGGCCGCCGTCGCCGTCCGCTGGAGCACACCGCCCACTTCCGCCGGACGAATGTCCCACGCTGTCACCGAATCCCCCGATCCCCGGTCCCCGTCACACGTTCGATTGCTTCATATGACACCTTGCCATAACCGACTGACACACCTGTTTTTCGGTACGCGCGGGTGACGATCCGCCTCGGTCGCCCCCTCAGTCCCCTCAGCCCCGCGCGTCCTCCGCGTCCGTCGAGTACGCGATGCTCCGCTGCGCCTCCAGGTCGGCCAGCCGCAAGGACAGCGCCGTGCGCCCCATCTCGTAGGCGTCGCTGCCGAGGACGAGGCGGGCGGGGGCCGGGTCCCGGTCCGCGCTGTCGATGACGGCGCGGGCGATTCTGACCGGATCGCCGATGAAGGGGATCGCGGTGCCGGCCAGCATGTTGCGGCGGTAGTCGCCCAGGTCGGTGTCCTCGTAGGCATCCAGGGGCTCGGTCTGGTCGATGCCCTGGCTGACGAAGGCGGTGCGGACGGTGCCCGGCTCGACGATCGTCGTCTGGATGCCGAAGGGCTCGACCTCCAGCCGCAGCGACTCGAAGAACCCTTCGACCCCCCATTTGGAGGCGTTGTAGGCACTCATCAGCGGGAAGCCGACCTGGCCGCCGATGCTGGAGATCTGGACGATCCGGCCCCCGCCCTGCTCCCGAAGGCGCGGCAGCACCGCCCGCGTCACCCGGACCGGGCCGAGGAGGTTGGTGTCGAGCTGACGGACGATCTGCTCGTCCGTCGCCTCCTCGGCCGCGCCGAAGAGCCCGTACCCCGCGTTGTTCACCACGACGTCGATCCGGCCGAACGCCGCGAACGCCTCGTCGACGACCCGCCGGACGGCCGCGGGATCGGTGACGTCCAAGGAGAAGACCCGCAGCCGGTCCCCGTGCTCCGCCACGAGGTCGTCCAGGGCGTGCGTCCTGCGGGCCGTCGCGGCGACCCGGTCGCCCCGGACGAGCAGCAGCTCGGCCAGCTGGCGGCCGATGCCCGAGGAGGTGCCGGTGACGAACCAGGTCCTGTGGAGGTGCGGGGCGGTGGCGGGCATCGGGGGCCTCTCGTGCGGTGTGCCCCCCTTCGGCCACTCATCCTTGCCCCGGTCCGGCGGTGATCATCACTCCCGCATACGGGCGGTTTCCATGACGAACACCACGAGAAGGGTCACATCCCGGCATCGCATGAGGTGTGATGTGGCCGGAACCGGACCCCGCCCATCGGAGGAGGCACGCATGCGGCCACGCGGATACGGGCTCGCCGTCTGCGCGGTCGTCGCCCTGCTGGCGGGCGTGATCAGCGGCTGCGGAAGCAGCCGGGGCGGCACCGCCGTGGGCGCGGTACGGGCCTCCTGGGGCGACCCGCAGGGGCCGCTGGAGCCCGCCAACACCAATGAGGTGCAGGGCGGCAAGGTCCTCGACATGATCTTCCGGGGGCTGAAGCGGTACGACCCCCGGACCGGCGCCGCCGTCAACATGGTCGCCGAGCGGATCGACAGCCCCGACCAGCGGCACTTCACCATCACCCTCAAGGACGGCTGGACCTTCAGCGACGGCGAGAAGGTTACCGCCCGGTCCTTCGTCGACGCCTGGAACTACGCCGCCCTCGTCGACAACAAACAGAAGAACGCCTCCTTCTTCCAGGACATCGAGGGCTATGGCGAGGTCCATCCGGTCAACGGGGCCGCCACCGTCAGGACCCTCTCCGGCCTCGCCGTCAAGGACGAGCGGACCTTCACCGTCGCGCTGCGCACCACCTTCTCCACCTGGCCCGACACCCTCGGCTACTCCGCCTACTCGCCCTTGCCCAGGGCCTTCTACGACCAGCACGAGAAATGGCTGAAGAAGCCCATCGGCAACGGGCCGTACGTCATCGACTCCTACACCAAGGGCTCCCAGATGCGGCTCACCCGCTGGGACGGCTACGCCGGGCCCGACAAGGCCCGCAACAGCGGCGTGGAGCTACGGGTCTACACCGACAACAACACCGCCTACACCGACCTCCAGGCCGGCAACATCGACCTCGTTGACGACATCCCCAGCGCCCAGCTGAAGAACGTCAAGAAGGACCTCGGGGACCGCTACATCAACCAGCCCGCCGGCATCATCCAGACCCTCGACTTCCCCATGTACGACCCCGCCTGGAACAAACCCGGCATGGAGAAGGTCCGCCGGGGCCTGTCCATGGCCATCGACCGCAAGCAGATCACCGAGCAGATCTACCGGCGCACCCGCACGCCCGCCACCGACTGGACCTCACCCGTCCTCGGCGCCAAGGGCGGCTACAAGGAAGGGCTGTGCGGCGACGCCTGCGGCTACGACCCCACCATGGCCAGAAAACTCATCGAGGAGGGCGGCGGGCTCCCCGGCGGCCGGGTCACCATCACCTCGAACGTCGACACCGGATCCCACCGGCTGTGGATGGACGCCGTCTGCAACAGCATCAACAACGCCCTGGGCAAGGACCAGGCCTGCACCGTCAACCCCGTCGGAACCTTCGCCGACTTCCGCAACCAGATCACCGACCACCGGATGACCGGCATGTTCCGCTCCGGCTGGCAGATGGACTACCCGCTGGTCCAGAACTTCCTCCAGCCGCTCTACTACACCGACGCCTCCTCCAACTACGGCAAGTTCAGCGACCCGGGCTTCGACAAGCTCGTCGACGAGGCCAACGCCGAATCCGACACGGCCAAGGCCGTCGCCACGTTCCAGCAGGCGGAGCGGATCCTCGCCGACCGGATGGCCGCCATCCCGCTCTGGTACCAGAACGGCAGCGCCGGCTACTCCACCGATATCGCCGACGTCGAGCTCAACCCCTTCAGCGTGCCCGTCTACGAGCGGATCACCGTCAAGTAAACCGGTCAAGTAGCCCAAGAGAGCCGAGGTCCTGATGGGACGGTATGTGATCCGGCGGCTGCTCCAGATGATCCCCGTGTTCATCGGCAGCACGTTCCTGATCTTCCTCATGGTCTACGCCCTCGGCGACCCCATCGCCGCGCTCTTCGGCGACAAGGCCCCCGACCCCGCCACCGCCGCGCGCATCCGCCAGGAGCTCTACCTCGACAAGCCCCTGTGGCTCCAGTACGCGCACTACATGGGGCAGATCCTCACCGGGGACTTCGGCGTCGCCTTCAACGGGCAGGAGGTCACCGAGCTGATGGCCGACGCCTTCCCCGTGACCGTCCGCCTCACGATCGTCGCGATCCTCTTCGAGGTCGTCATCGGCGTCACCCTCGGCCTCCTCAGCGGACTGCGCCGCGGCCGCTCCCTCGACACCGGCGTGCTGCTGCTCACCCTGATCGTGGTCTCCGTGCCGACCTTCGTCAGCGGCTACGTGCTCCAGTACCTCATCGGCGTCAAATGGGCGGCGGTCTCCCCGTCCGTCTCGCCCGAGGCGCCCTTCGACGAACTCCTCCTGCCGGGCGTCGTGCTCGCCCTCACCTCGCTCGCCTACGTCACCCGCCTCACCCGCACCTCCATCGCCGAGAACTCCCGCGCCGACTACCTCCGCACCGCCGTGGCCAAGGGCCTGCCCCGGCACCGCGTCATCACCCGGCACCTGCTGCGCAACTCCCTCATCCCCGTCGTCACCTTCATCGGCACCGACATCGGCGCCCTGATGGGCGGCGCCATCGTCACCGAGCGGATCTTCAACATCCACGGCGTCGGCTTCCAGCTCTACCAGGGGATCCTCCGGCAGAACTCACCCACCGTCGTCGGCTTCGTGACCATCCTCGTCATCGTCTTCCTCATGGCGAACCTGCTCGTCGACCTCCTCTACGCCGTGCTCGACCCGAGGATCCGCTATGCCTGAGACCCCGCCGGCGCCCTCTCCCGACCCGCCCCAGGGACCGCCGGGGCCCCCGTACGCCGACCCCTCCGACCCCAACGCCACCATCACTCCCGGGGACGGCGGTGCCATGACCCTCGCCACCAGCGACGCCGCCACCCTCGAGAACGGCCCCCTCCCCGGCGGCACCGGCAGCGGCAAGGCCCGCAGCCTCTGGTCCGACGCCTGGCACGACCTGCGCCGCAACCCCGTCTTCCTCGTCTCGGCGCTCGTCATCGTCTTCCTCCTCCTCATCGCGATCTGGCCGGGCCTCATCGCCAGTGGCAACCCGCTCAGCTGCGACCTCGCCAGGGCCCAGGACGGCCCCGCGCCCGGCCACCCCTTCGGCTTCGACACCCAGGGCTGCGACGTCTACACCCGCACCGTCCACGGAGCGCGGGCCTCCATCACCGTCGGCGTCTGCGCCACCGCCGGGGCCGCGCTGCTCGGCAGCGTCCTCGGCGGGCTCGCCGGGTTCTACGGGAGCTGGTGGGACGCGCTGCTCTCCCGGCTCGCCGACATCTTCTTCGGCATCCCGATCATCCTCGGCGGACTCGTCTTCCTCTCCGTCGTCCCCAGCGGCTCCGTCTGGCCGGTCGTCGGCTTCATCGTGCTGCTGGGCTGGCCACAGATCTCCCGGATCGCCCGCGGCGCGGTCGTCGGCGCCAAACAGCACGACTACGTCCAGGCCGCCCGCGCCCTCGGCGCCGGCGACGCGCGCCTGCTGCTCCGCCACATCGCGCCCAACGCCGTCGCGCCCGTCATCGTCGTCGCGACCATCGCCCTCGGCACGTACATCGCGCTGGAGGCCACCCTGTCCTTCGTCGGCGTCGGCCTCCGGCCGCCCACCGTCTCCTGGGGGATCGACATCTCCAACGCCTCGATCCAGATCCGCAACGCCCCGCACATGCTGCTGTGGCCGGCGGGCGCACTGAGCGTCACCGTCCTCGCGTTCATCATGCTCGGCGACGCGGTCCGCGACGCCCTCGACCCCAAGCTGCGCTGAGGAACGGCGACATGACGAACACCCTGCTCGACGTACGCGACCTGCGCGTGGAGTTCCGCACCCGGGACGGGGTCGCCAAGGCCGTCAACGGCGTCAGCTACTCCGTCGACGCGGGCGAGACCCTGGCCGTGCTCGGCGAGTCCGGGTCCGGCAAGTCCGTGACCGCGCAGGCCGTCATGGGCATCCTCGACTCGCCGCCCGGCCATGTCACCGGCGGCGAGGTCCTCTTCCGCGGTCGTGACCTGCTCACCATGGGCGCGGAGGACCGCCGCCGGATCCGCGGCGCCAAACTGGCCATGATCTTCCAGGACGCGCTCTCCGCGCTCAACCCCGTGATGACCGTCGGCGCCCAGCTCGGCGAGATGTACGAGGTCCACGAGGGCATGACCCGCAAGGACGCCCGCGCCCGCGCCGTCCGGCTGATGGACCGCGTCCGCATCCCGGCGGCCGCGCAGCGGGCCGGGGACTACCCCCACCAGTTCTCCGGCGGCATGCGC
>NZ_JBTOLC010000075.1:0-15939 GCF_054551825.1 Streptomyces sp. L500 | reverse complement strand
AGCAAGAGCCTCATCTCTGGGCAGCGGCAGCCAGGCCTGAGATTTGAGCACCTGGCTCTGCCGGAGATCTTGAAGTCTCCCGGTGTTGCAACGTGATCAGACTGCGTGCTCAGAGCTGTTTCGAAGGCTCCTGCAGTTGTCGAGGTGCCCGTTGTCCCTCTGTCCCCGCCTGCGAGCGAGTCCCGGCTCTGACTGCGCAGGTCGCGCAGGCGAGCAGGCATTGGCGGTGCCCGGCACTGGATGGCCGGGGAGCGTCTTGGGTACCACATGGCACAGGTTGTAGGGACTTTCCAGGGGCGTCTACACCAGTCAATCGCGGGCATGAAATCGCAGGTCAGGGTCTACTGGTCCGAGAGGGTCCGCCCAGTTCGTGATAGCTGTGTGATAGCGGGTGACACGGCGAGGCCCGCCGGAAGCCGTTCTGACGGGGACCTCCGCGCAGAGCCGTGAGACGCCGAAGCCGCACCGGAGCGATGCGGCGCGGCTTCGGCGTGAGATCGGTTGCGCTCGCACGAGTGGTTCCCAGGAGTGGTGCAGGAACGCCTGCCCGAGCGCCGACCCACCGCAGGAAGGCACTCCTCGGTGCGAAATACTCTCCCGATGAGTTCACGTACTTCCCCGATCAGCCGGCCGATCACGATACGGAGGGCGGTCGTGCGGGATGCCAAACGGCTCACGCGGCTCGTGCGTGGCTCAGGCGCCTACGAGGGTAAGTACGCAGCCGCAGTGGCGGGCTACCGGGTCGGTCCTGATTACATCGAAGCCCACCGCGCCTTCGTAGCCGTCGGCGCCGATGAGCATGGAGACCGGATCATCGGGTTCTACTCGCTCGTCCTCGCTCCACCGGAGCTCGACCTGCTGTTCGTCGCCGACGAAGCGCAAGGACGTGGTATTGGACGGCTACTCGTCGCGCACATGCAGTCCGAGGCCCGTGCCGCCGGGCTCGACCGTGTCAAGGTCGTGTCGCATCTTCCCGCCGAGGACTTCTACCACCGCGTTGGTGCAGTGCGGACCGGGACCGCGCTCGCGAATCCGCCCGCCGTGCCGTGGGACCGTCCCAAATTCGAGTTTCGCATTCCTTCGGAATGACGCGGTGTGCCAGTTCGCAGGGCACCGGCTTCGCCTGCGTGGTGGCCGGCACGCAGGAGCCGCTGGACGCCGCGCGCTCCGTGTGTGCCGTCGCCTCTGCCCTGGCGGGGGGATCGCCTGCGCCAGCGGCCTGTCAGGCGGGTGCGCGTCGCCGACCTGCATGCTGTCCTCGACCACCTCGACGAGGTGCTGGCCGCGATCGAGGGCCTGAGCGCGCGGGTGCGGCGTGACCGCATCGCCGCCGTCGGGCACTCGTGGGGTGCCCAGAGCGTCGGTACGCTCCTGGGAGCCCGCGTCCTCGACGCCGACGGCGTGCCGGGAGAGGACTTCTCGCACCCCCTGGTCCGGGCGGGCGCGCTGATCGCGGCGACCGGAACCGGTGAGACGCTCACCCCGTTCGCGGCCGAGCACCTGCCCTTCATGAGGCCGGACTACTCCACCATGACCGCCCCGGCACTGGTCATCGCCGGTGGCAAGGACCAGTCGGCGCTGTCCACGCGCGGACCGGACTGGTTCACCGACGCCTACCACCTCAGCCCCGCCCCGAAGAACCTGCTCACCATCGCCGAGGGCGAGCACACGCTGGGCGGTGTCGCAGGGGAACAGGTCGCCGAGACCACCGACGACGACCCGGCCCGCGTCGCCCTCGTCGCGGACGCGGTCTCCGCCTACCTCCTCGACGCCTTCAAGGCCGACAGCGCCGCCTGGGCGGCGCTGCGCGACGACCCCACTGCCCCGGGCGGTGCCTGGACCATGCAGGGCAAGTGACCGGTGATCGGGGGAGTCCGCTCGGACGGGTGGGGCGGAGCCCTGCCCATGAGCCCTCGCGGCCTATTGATCAGAAACTGATGGGGTCCTCGTCCAGGACGTAGCGGACGTGCGGGCCGCCGAAGTGGCCGCGGACGATGTGTGGCTGGCGTTGGCGTCTGTGGAAGAAGCGGCGTGTCTCGGCGGTGAGTTCGGCCTGGTCGCGGGCCCGGTGCTGCTTGGGCAGGCTGTGCTTGAGGTCCGCGTTGACCAACTCGTCGGGGTTCAGCTCGGGTGCGTAGGGCGGCAGGAAGTGCGGCTCGACGTCGTCGGGGTGGGCGGCGAGCCAGTCGCGGACCTTCTTGGACCGGTGGGCGGAGTGCCCGTCGACGACGAGGTGGACCTTGTGGTCGACGTGGCCGGCGAGCCGGTCCAGGAAACGGCACGTCACCTCGGCGGTGAAGCTCTCGGTGAAGACCATGAAGTGCATCCGGCCCTTGGTGCTGATCGCCGACATCGCGTTCACCGAGAACCGGTTCCCGCTCCGCCGCACGACGGGTGTCCTGCTCTTCTCGCCCCAGGTGCGGCCGGTGACCTGGTCGGAGCGGATGCCGACCTGGTCGGCGAACAGAATCTCGCCGCCGTCCCTCTTCCCCTTCGCCCCGGATCGCCGGCCAGGTCTCCTCGTGCCGGCGGCGCACGGCCTCCGGGTGCTGCTCGACGGCCCGCTTGTCCGGACGCTGGAAGGACAGCCCCCCAACGCCTCCGGTACTTGCCCGCCCCCGGTTCGGTCAGCTGTACCCGGTACAGCTTCGCGATCAGGTCACCGATCAGCCGCCGCGTCCACAACTGCCCGGAAAGTCCCACGTCACAGGGCCGGTGGTCGAGGACGGCCTGCCGCACCGCGGCCTGCTCGGCCTCCCCGAGCACCTGGTGCACCCCGACCGGCTTGCCCCGCGGCCGCATGGCCACGCCTCCCGGCCGCCGGCGTGCCACTTCGGCCAGCACTTGTCGACCGCTTTCAGTGACACCCCGAAGACCGCTGCCACGTCCTCACGGTCCCGCCCCGCCACCAACGCAGCCACCGCCCGTAGTCGCAGGGCCTCCTGCACCGACGGCGACAGATGCCGCGCGTCCCCCACCAGATCGCTCGCACCCCACCAACGACCCAAAACCCAAACCGTTTCAGATCAATATGTGACAACTACCGAGCTTCGGCTCGACGGCGTTGTTGTCGCCGGGTGGATCGTTCGGCAGGATGCGAGCGGTGACGGCGGCGGGAACCCGCCCGGTCGCGCCGGGCGTCGTACAGGGACGGGACAGTTCGTTCGCTTCAGGGAGGGGTGGGTCCATGCTCGGTGATTGGCCGGCCGAGGACCAGTTGAGGAGGACTTTCGGCGCCGTGCTGGAAGAGGTGCTCAGTGGCCAGGGTTTGCGGACCTGCACTGGCCTCGACATGGCAACGGATGACGCGCTGTGGGAGATCGCCAAGTATGGTCCGGGGGCCCCTGCCGAACTTGTCGACGCCGCCCGTGCCGCCTTCGCCGGGCAACTGGACGGCAGCAACGCCGCGCGCTGGCGCGCAGAGCTCAGGCGCAAGTTCGCAGCGCGCGGGCAGCGCGCCGCCGAGCGCGAGTCAGGGCCCACCATCGAGGCTCGTGGTGGTGCCGAGCCGCCGGCGAAACCGCTCGGGGCGACGCCGGCTTCAGTACGGGCGATGCGTATCAAAGGCGATCAGACCTACTTGGACGAGTACGGACGCACCTGTCACGCAGGGGAACTGTTCACTGGGGAGGTCGAGGAAGTCGCGGACAACGGGCACACCGAGCTGCTCGGCACCTACTGCTCGGGCATCGAGCACGGGCGGCAGCAGGAGTGGTGGCCGGACGGGACCAAGCGGGCCGAGGGCGTGACCATCATGGGTGCCGCGGTAGGTGAGTGGCGGTACTGGCATGCCAACGGCCGGCCGTCGGAAGTGGTCGTTTTCGATGAGAACGGTCGGGAGATGTCGAGAAAGCGCTGGAATGCCGTAGGTGAGCTGATCATGGATCACGTGACGCGCCGGGCCTGATCCTTAGGCAGGATCACTGGAGCGCTCGTTCGGCGAGCCGGCGTGAGTGACGCCCGTCGTGGCTCCGTGGCTCCGTGGCCGTCGGCGTCGACGCCGCCTCGCACTCCTGGCTCGCGGCGCACTGGGTCGCATCGGAGAGCGGCGACGACCAGTACGTCAGACAGTCCGGCCCGCTTCGCCGCCGACCTCAAGAACACTTCCTGAGGCGCGCGTGTGCCTCAGAACTGGCTGCGGCGCAGGGCGTCGGTGAGCATGAGGGCCGAGACCACCTGGTGCACCTGGCCGGTGTTGGCGTAGGGGACGGTGCTGCCCAGTTTGAGGGCCAGGGAGTTCCACGCCGCGAGGGGGAGCGAGGTGAGGGAGTTGCGGTCGTCCGGGGTGGCGGCGTCGAAGGGGGCGGGGCCTGGGGCGGCGACGCCGAGCTGGCGGAGCAGCGGGGCCAGTTGGGCGGGGTCGTTCTGGGTGTAGAGGCGGGCGACTTTGGTCCCGGAGCTGCCGCGGGCGGCCCAGGCGGCGACCTGGGTCAGTGGCAGGAGGGTTTCGGACACCAGGTCGGCGTGCGGATCGAACAGGTAGACCTCCTGGAGGGTGTCCAGGTACAGGGAGTGGGCCTGGTTGGTGGCGTTGCCGAGGAAGCAGGTCAGGGCTGCGTGGCCGCTGCTGAAGGAGGCCATGCCGAGTCGGCCGATCGGTCCGAACTGGAAGTTGCCCTTGCGCCGGAACATGAAGGCCTGGATCTCCGGCAGGTACTCCTGGAGGAAGGCGGCGTCGGCGAAGGACCCGATCTCGTTGCAGGGGTTGCCGGCGACCCGCATCAGGGGGAGGACCAGCACGACATTCCGTCCGGAGGCCGTCAGCTGGAGTCCGAGGCCCTTGGCGAAGGGGTTGGTGAGGAAGGGGTCGTCGATGTACTGGAGGTAGTTGAGCAAACCGTGGAACTGGTAGTCCCAGCCAAAGGGGTAGGTGTTGCCCGTGACCGGGTCGTGGCGGTCGCGGGGGTCGTCGTAGAACTGCGGGGAGTTCTGGGCCATGCCGGCGTGGCAGTAGACCAGGAAGGGGGCGGGCGGCGCGCCCGGGTCGCGGGGGACGCCGTCCGGCCAGTGGACGGCGACGAGCTGCGGTGCGGAGATCCCGGGGAGTTGCAGGACGACGGTCTCGGCGAAGGGCGACACGGTCTGGGTCTGGACCTGGATGTTGCCGCTGCCGATCGCCGGTGAGGCGATGACGGTGGTGTCGATAGCCGAGGGAACCCCGTAGACCAGCGGTGGCAGTGAGACGCCGGGGGTGCGGAAGCTCATGTCGCCGGGGGGCTGGGCGGGCGGACTGCCCGGGTAGTCGTCGCCGGTCTGGGCCAGGCTGACCCGCGCCTGCTCGGTGGCGTCGCGGAGCGGCGCGAAGAAGGCGGTCATGGCGATGGTCTGGCCGACGTCCGAGGACGTGACGGTCGGATCGGGCCAGTTGCTGTTCACCGGGGGGAAGGTGGCCTGGACGGTGCCGGTGGAGTCGATGTCGAGGTGGGCGGTGAGCGTGCCGTACTTGGCCTGGTCGACGGCGTCCGCCTCGATGTCGATCGCCGCGTCGGTGTCCGGGATGGCGAAGATCGACTGGTCCAGGACGACGCTGTCCGGTCCGACCGGGGCGCCGCCGTTGACGGCGATGGTGAAGTTGCACTGGGTGCTGGTCTGGCCTTGGATCTGGCCGGTGAGGACGAGCTGGGCCATCGGAGTCTCCTTCTCCTCAGTGCCGGGCAAGGGCCAGGGCGGCGGCACGGGCGATCGGTTGGCCCGTGTGGGCCTCGTAGTAGGTGAAGGCCGGACAGGGGTTGACCTCGAAGCAGTAGACTTCGCCGTCGTCGGCCAGCATCAGGTCGATGCCGGCGAGTTCGAGCCCCAGTCGTGTTGCCAGTCGCAGGCAGCGCTCCGCGAGGTCGTCGGGGGGCTGCCAGGCGGAGAGTTCGGTGTGACCGCCATCGCTGTGGGCGTAGCGGTAGTCGACCCGGTCGGTCTCGACCCGGGTGGCGAACACCTGGTCGACGACCGTGTGCACCCGGACGTTGGTACCGGTGACGTACCGCTGGAACTGCACCGGGCAGTAGCGGATGAGCGGCAGCCGGTCGAGGGCCTGCCGGTCGAGGGTCCGGACGATCGAGCGGACCCCGCTGATCGATTTGTAGACCAACTCGCCGTGCTGCTTCCTGAACTCCTGGACGGCGTCCGGGTCGTTGGTCACCAGCGTCTCCGGGATGAGGAATCCGGACCGCTGGATCAGCTGGGCCTGGTGGGGCTTGGACATGTTGGAGGCCATCGCGCTCTCCCGGTTCATCACGCAGCCCGGGGTGAGCTCCGACCAGGTGCTCACGGCCGCGTGCCAGGACTCGCAGCTGCGCACCGTGGACTCGCCCTCCCCGAGGACCTCGGGGAGGCTGCGCCAGTCCATCAGCCGGAGGTAGACGCCGGTGACGTCGGCGCAGTCGACGGATCCGCCGTCGTACGGGATCCGCCCCCGGACGGCGGTGCCGGTGGCCTCCAGGTCGAACGGCAGCTCCTGGAAACGCCGTTGGTGGAGCATGGCGAACGGCAGGCCGAGCGCGTCGAGCTCGGCGGTGACCCGGGCGATCGGCGGCTCGCTGGCGATGCCGCAGAGGACGATCACGGCGCACCCGGCGAGAGCGCGGTGAGGTGTTTGAGCAGGCGGTCGAGGAAGGGATCGCCGCCCGGGCGGAGGTCGGGCAGCGGGCTCGCGCCCGCGAAGACCGCCGGTTCCCCGTTCTCGCGGTGAAGGTCGACGCCGAGCAGATCGAGTTCGGCGAGCTGGGCGAGCCGGACATACGGCTCCTCGTCCTCGGCTGCGGGCGCGCCGAAGACGTGCTCCCCGAGTACCAGGACGTCGCCGCGCCCGGCCGAGGGCCTGCGCGGCTCGACGTCGGGGCTGCTGGAGATCCGGGCCGACGGGACCGGCAGCCCGGCCCTGATCGCGAGCGTTGTCCACTCCGCGGCCGAGCGCCAGGCTCCGCACAGCCCGTACCCGCCGGGCGGGTTGACGGAGACCGGGGTGAGGCAGGTGAGCAGGCTGCGCAGGAGCGCGCTCAGCTCTTGGGCGGCGTACCTGGCGTCGGCGTGCGTGGTGAACGGCAGGTACCCGAAGGGCGCGGAGGCCACCCGGTTGAGCACGCCGTCGACGTCACGGCTGTCCAGGACGCGCCCGTCGGGCAGGGTGAGTTCGAAGCGCGCACCGAGGCGGTCAACGCGGTGCGCCGTCCTGGTGGAGCCGAGCAGGGTCTGTGGGGAGAGCAGTTCCAGCGGTGCCAGCCCGCGTTCGCGCAGTCCTCGGTGGGCCCACACGGCGGCCCGGTCTGCCGGGTCGCAGAGCACCAGCCACATGGGGCGCCTACCCTTCGGTCCGCCCCGGCTCGGGGGGTTCGTTCCGGAGGGCGCTGTCCGCGAGGTCGGGGCGCTGCGCCGGGGGGATGAAGTGCTCGGGTGGGGGGACGGCTTCAGCAGCCTGGTCGGCGCGCTCAGCGGGGTGCTCCTTGATCGCGTCCTTGTTCTCCTTGTCATCCTTGTCATCCTTATGGTCCTTCTGCTCCTTGTCCTCCTTGGTGACGTCCTTGTGCTCCTTGGCCTCCTTGGGCTTCTCCGTGCGGGCCAGCGACAGGGTGACCTCCTTCTCCACCGGATCGTTGCAGTCCAGGACGAAGGTGGCGGTCACCGTGCTGGTGACGGGCGGTATGGATGCGGCGGTGACCCCGATCTGGAGGTGGTCGCAGCTGTTGGGCGGGAGGGGGGTCACGAAGCTCTTCAACACGTAGCCCGCGCCCATGGGCTGGTCGCCGCTGCCGTTGATGGTCAGCGGTCCGGTGCCGATGTTGGAGATCGGGATCGAGATCTCCGGAAGGGCCGCGCCCACGATCACGGTGCTCCGGAGCGGGGTGGTGTCCATGACGATCCGGGGCTGCGCGGCCTTCTCGGGGCTCGACGCGGTGGACCAGACGAAGCCGAGTTCCACCGGGTCGGTGTTGGTGAACCGCACGGCCCAGGGGCGGTCGGCCGGATTGGTGATGGTGATCTTCACCGTGAAGACGTCGAAGCCGGCTCTGGTCCAGGAGGCGGTCCCGACCTCCTTCAACGCCTTGTCGACGATCGAGGCGGTGGCGGGCGCCTCCGGGATGCTGGTGAGCGGCCCGCTGTCCGCCTGGATCTCGATCTGCGGTGGCCGCGCGCCCAGGGGTGCGCAGTCCGGTCCGAGGGCCACCACCAGCAGGGCCCAGGCCTCCGCGACCTGGTCCACCACGAAGGGGAACACCCCGGTGGAGGCGAGGTGCGCCAGCCGGATCTGGCCGGTGTCGGGAAAGATGTCTGCCATGATCCCTCTTTTTGTCGCGGGGGTGCGGTGGCGACCGTCACCACGTTCCGAGCGGTACGACGTCGAGGAAGACCGGTCGCCCCATGGCGCTGCCTGCGGGCGCGGGTTGGATCTCGAACTCCCGGACCACCAGGCGCTGGGCCCGCTGCCCGGTGTCCGGGACACTTATCGCGGCGGTCTGCCCGAGCACGGCGGAGGCCGTCAGCACGGTGGACCAGCCGGAGACGCCGTCGGGGGCCGGCACCCCTGGGTCCTGGACCTGGAGTTCGGTCCGGACGGCGGTCCCGGCCCCGCCCGGCCCGAGGCCCTCCAGGACGACGCCCGCCCGCCCGGCGCTCCGGGTGACCGTCAGCCGCCGTTGCGGGGCGAGTTGGACGGGCTCGGTGAGCACCACCGGTGAGAGGGCGGGGAGACCGGTGAGGGTGTATGGCTGGTAGCGGGCCAGGGCGAGCCGGACGAACGGGAAGTAGGAGGCGGCGACGACCGGCGCCAGGTCCAGGTCGGCGAACCAGCAGTCTCCCTCGGCGTCGAACTCGAGCGGGTACAGAGCGGCGTCCAGCTGGCGCTGCAGCTCGGGGAGGGCGGTTTGAGCCCGCTGCACCGCGTTGACCTGGGCGGCGGTGAGGACGGCGGGCGGGGATCCGGTGTCCCGGATCGGGTCGCGGCCGGCGACGGAGACGTACCGCAGGGCGTCGGGGGGCACCGGTCCGGGCGGGAAGGTGAGCACCGCCAGGGCTTCGTCGTTGCCCGAGACGTACCAGGGCCGCCCGAGGAAGACCCGCAGGCCGCCGCCCTGGCGCAGCCGGGTGAGCGACTGCTGCCCGTCGGTGGTCCGGGTCCAGCCGAATGATGGGACGCAGCGCAGCAGTTGAGGGGCAGGCGGGCGTACGGTGCTCGGCACGTCGAGGTCGGCGAGCTGCCCGGCGGCGGTGCAGGCGCCGGGGTCGGAGGCGAGGACGCGGGCGAAGCAGTCCTCGAAGCGGGACACAGCCGTCACGGCGTAGCTCACGTGGTGGTGGCGGGTGTCGCCGAACTCCTGGCGGATCACCGGGAGTGCCTCCAGCTGCGCCAGGTGCTGGACTTCGTACGAGCCGACGTGCGCCGTCCGCCGGGTGGTGGTCGGTGCGGCGGGCGGGTTGTCGTCCTGGTCGGTCCACTCGGCGTGCAGGTCGATCCGCCCGGTGCTCGGGATGTCGATCGCCAGTCTCTCCGGGCCGAGGACGGTGTCGCGGTCGCCGGGCGCCCGGTGGGCCGTCAGCTGCCCGTGTGGGTCGGTGAGGGGGCGTTGCACCGCGTGCACCAGGGTGACCGTGCGCGTCGGCGTGATCAGACGGTTCCGGCCGGCGACGATGTCCTGGAACTCCGGCTTGTGCGGCACGCCCGGGTCGACGCCCTGCCAGAATGCGATGCCGAACAGGCCGACGTCGTCGTAGCTGGGGCAGGACGGGATGTCGAAGGTCACCTGCTCGGTGGGGCCGAGCGCGACTGTTACGTGGCGCGGGTCCGCTCGGCTGACCTTGCAGCCACCCGCAGCCGCCTCCAGCCGGATGGACGCGGTCTGCAGCTTGGGCCAGGTGCCCTGCCAGATGGCGAGTACGTCCTTGTCGGGCGGGTCGATCGTGCCGGGTCGTCCGTTGGCGGGGTCGATCGGGCGGGGCCGGGCCTTCAGAGCGGCACACACGCCGCTCCGGTCGGCCAGCCAGGGGAGTGCCGCGTCGGCCTCGGGCACGATGACATACGGGGACGGCGCGGTCGGTCCGGCGGGGATGGTCTGCGAGTTCGGGATGTCGGTGAGCTCGCCGTCGGCCAAGGTGGCGACGTCGAACAGCCCGGACACCACGGTGTCGGGCGCCGCCGGGCCCAGCGCGGCGTCGAAGGCGCCGTCGTACTGCATCGCCAGGGCGAGCGAGGACTTCGGCGGCAGCAGGTGCCGCAGGTCGTAGGGACGGTAGCCGTGGAGGGCCGCGTAGTCGGCCGCCGAGGTACCGCGATCGCTGCGGATCACCATCCGGTCCTGTCCGTCGCCGTCGTCCCACTGTCGGGTGGGCACCAACTCCGGGGGCGACAGTGGCTCGAAGCGGTAGTAGCCGACCGGGTTTGACCGGGCCTCGGTGGTGGTGACCTCCTCGGCGCGCAGCCCGCCGCCGACGAGGTCGGCGATCCTGATCCGGAACCGGTACGTTCGGCCGAACCGCAGGCGCGGCAGCGAACCGAGGTCGCATTCCACCGTCGTGTCGAGGGCCGACGCCACCGGCAGCGGCCCGGAGTCGCCGGTGGCGGTGACCCGCTCCGGCCGCTGGGCCACCTGGCTCCAGCCGTCCCAGCGCGCCACGATCTCATGCAGGTACAGCGCGTCGGCGTCGCCGAAGCCGGTGACGGCCGGGCCGGGTCGCAGGTAGCCCTCGTCCAGCAGGCCGCCGGTCACCAGCGGCACACCGCCGACGGTGTAGTGCACTCGCCGTCGGCACAGCGAGTGCCAGATCCCGTGCTTGACGTCGAAGACGTCCATCCGGTAGCCGCCGAGCAGGGAGTCCGCCAGCAGGGCGGCGGCGGTCAGGCCGGCCGGGGTGGCGCGCTGCCGCGCCCGCTGGAGTTGCTTGCGGTGCTCGTCCTGGCGCGCCCGGTCCACCAGGGCGAAGCCCGCCGAGTGGAGGGCGGGTAGCGCTCCGGCCGGGGCCGGGGAGGTCCCCTCGGACGAGCCCGGGGTCGCGTCCGACCGGGCGGTGCTGACCAGCCGCAGGGCGGCATCGTCCACGTCGAAGGCCAACAGCTCGAACCGGGGGTTGGCGGAGGGCGCGAGGCCGGCGCCGGCCAGTGGCAGGAGGCCGTCGCTGAAACCGGTGGAGGTCGGGCCGTCGACGGAGGCGGGGACGAAGCGGGTGCCGCTGAGTGTGTAGGCGGTGGCGGGGGAGAGGTCGTTCTGGTGGGCTCCGGTCCAGCCCGTCGTCGGGTTTGGGTCGGGGTCGGGCCACAGCGGCGTCACCCTCAGCTCCGCCGGGTGGGACTGGTCCACCGGGGTGAGCCCGGCGGTGGGGACGGCGAGGTCCACCAGCAGGCCGAGCGCGCGCAGCACCACGGGGTGGTCGGCCAGGTACGCGACGCTCTGGTGGAACTCGGGCCCGGGAGGGGAGGCCGTCCGCCCGGCCGGCGGAGTGGTGGTCTGCGCTTCGCGCCGGTAGAAGGCGTACGCCCGGGCGAGGGACGGGGTGGCGTCGGGCCGGGCGGCGTCGGGCGGAGCTCCGGCGGGCGCCAGCAGACCGGGCTGCCACTGCTCGCCGATCGCCCGCAACGCGGCCCGCAGGGCCGGGTCGCTCTCCGGCGAGGCGTTGCGGTGCGCGGCGTGGGCCTGGGCGGTGGCGGTGTAGATGCCCTTGACGTCGGTGCCGGCCTGGCCGGCGGGGAAGGCGTTGGTGGCGCGTCCGTCGTAGCTGGTGGGCCGGTACGGCTCCACCCGCATGGTTGCGCTGAACAGCGCCTGCCAAACGGCGAGTTGGCGGTCCGGTGGGAACTGTACGGTGCTCCCGTCGAGGGTGGTGTACGGGACCCGCACGGACGGCAGCGGCTGCCCGGCGCGGCGGACGTCGAAGCCGACCCCGGCGAGTCGCTTCGGCCAGTCCTGCATCCCGAAGTCCGTGACGGTGAGCGGGGTGGCGTCCGGGCCGAGCAGGCGCGGGGTCAGCAGCACCGACAGCAGCGCCATCGGCGCGGACTGGCCGGGCACGGCCGCCACCCGCCCTGCGGGGAGCACCGTCCAGACGAACTGCCGTTGCAGGTCCGCCGGGCTCAGCGGGGCGTTCGGGTTCATCGGGTCGTGCGGGCTCTTCGGGCTGGCCGATGGCATGGCTCACTCCCTTGCGAACGCCCGGCAGTAGGTCTGCCACGGGAAGGACTGCCCCTGCGGCCCGAGCGCGGCCCGGACCGACGGGTCCGCGGCGGTCGCGGCGCCGGGTAGGGCGCCGCGCGGTCTGGCGGAGGACGGGCAGTTGCCGAAGCACTTGTGGCACTCCAGCGTGAAGGACTTGGAGAAGAAGGTCAGGTCCACGGTGATCACGAGCCGCGCCGAGCCGCTCAGCGAGCCGGCGTCGGCGTCCCAGGTCAGGGCGAGGGTCAGCTCGATCGAGACGGTGATCAGACCCAGCAGGGAGATGCTGCCGCCGACCCGCAGATATCCGGTGACCTCGGTGTGCTTCCCGTCCTTGACGAAGACGACGCCGCCGAAGACGTGCACCTCCGCGGAGACGATGACGAAGTCCATGACGATGGCGGCGCCGAACTCGATCCCGCCGGTGAAGCGCTGCAGGCCGCTGTCGGTGCCGCCGGCGCTCACGCCGAGTTCCAGGTACCCGCCGCCGCCGAAACCCGACACCGTGACCAGGAACGGCCGTTCCCGGGTACCGAACGCGAAGTCCAGGAGGATCGGCTGGTCCGTGAGCGACAGCGTGACGCCGGCCTGCACCGTGAGGTTCTGCACGCTGAACACCAGCAGGCCGATGCTGGGGACGGCGACGGTGTAGGAGGCCGTGATGCTGGTGGCCGAGGGGTCGATGTGCGGGCCGTTGTCCCCGAACCGCAGGTACTTCTGCAGGGTGGCCAGGAAGCCGAGGTCCCCGCCGAGTGTGACGTCCGTGAGGTGGACCGAAAGGTCGAGCCGCTTGCCGGGATCGGCGGTGAACGTCACGGACCTGAAGGCGAGGGTGATGTACGCGGAGGCGCTCTGGTCGGGGACGATCAGCTGGAAGTTACTGATCGTCCCCCTGGCGTGCATCTCGGGCTTCCCGTCGACCAAGTGGGCCCGGACGTCGAGGTCCAGCGCGCAGTCGGCGCCGGGCTGGAACGGCGGGTGGGGCTTGAGCAGGTCCTGGTGCCATGTGAGCTCCGCCGACGGGTTGGGCGTGTCCTGCCCGGCGAGGTCCGCCGACCGGTCGGTGGTCGGCTGCTGCCAGAGCAGCTTCGGGGGTTCGGTGACGGTCTGGATGAGCTCGCTCAGCGGGACCACGCCGAACAGGCTGGCGTCCGGTGCGAACAGCTTGGTGGGATCGGTCTGGAACGCGTCGCTGACGGTCGGCCCGAGCTTGCGCGAGACCTGCGACACCAGCATGTTGGGCGCGGCCAGTCCGCCGACCCGGGCGCCGGCGGCCCCGAAGTCGAGCGGGTGCGGCGGTACCAGGTCGAGCAGCGCGTCAGGGATCGGGCTGCCCCAGTGGGTGTCCAGGAGCTTCCTGGTGAGCGTCGCCGGGAGCGCCGGGAGCGGGCCGAGCAGTTGGCGGACCGCCGGCAGGCCCACGGCCAGCTGGGTGACCTGCGGGTAGAAGCCGACGCCGCTGGGGGAGAGCCCGGCGCCGAGCCCGCCGAAGGTCATCGACTGCACCTCCTGCACCGTGTCCTCGATCGCCTGGGTCGCCGAGGCCATGGCGAGCGGGATGCGGGCCGCGATGTCGGACAGCGGGCGGCCGGTGCCGTCGAAGGCCCCGGCGAAGGCTCCGGTGACCGGGCCGTGCCCGTAGATCCCGTCGAGCAGCGCGCCGTAGGCGGCGCCGGTGGCGGCGTCCTCAACGAACAGCAGCGGCAGGTGCAGTTCCACGTCCTGTCGGCCGGCCCTGGCCTGAAGGGTGAACACCACCGGGACGCGGGCCCGGGCGGGCCAGAAGCACCTTGGCGGGGTCGACGAGGAGTCCACGGGGAGCCAGTGGGCGTCGTCCAGGCCCTCGGTCTGCCCGGGGTCGATGGCGATCCGCTGGAACGGGAACGCGCGTTCGTGCGGGCCGCCCTCGCCGATGCCGTAGTCGTCACGGACGGGCTCGGTGACGATCAGGAACGCCTTGCGGTGCAGGGCGGCCACCGCCGGGTTCGTGCCGTCGAACCGGCGGTCGGAGACCTCGATGTAGGCGGCCCGGTGGCCGAACGGGAACAGGGCGCCGGGGACGGAGACCTTGACGTGGAAGTCCCGGCCGAGCGCGGCGTCGTGGGCCCACTCCAGTTGCGGCCAGTGGGCGGCGGCGGAGAACCGGGCGCCGAAGGCGCTGAGGACCAGCCGGTCCACGGTGAGCGGGATGCCCGGATTCTGGGCGGCGGCCGTGACGATCTGCTCGTACCAGGTGTCCAGCGGGGTGCCATGGTCGGTGCCGTCGGCCAGGGACCGGAGGGGGTGCGCCGTCAGGTGCCCGTCGGGGCCGGCGATCCGGCTGTGCCACAGTTCGGTGCCGCCGGCCGTGCCGGTGGAGGGCAGGGTGCGGTGGGTGCACCGGGCGTCCGGCTGCAGGGTGAGCAGCAGGTTCCAGGGGATTTCGAGCCGGGCCGGCAGGTCGGCGGTGGTGGCGGCTTCGATGAGCAGCGGCAGGCGGTTCATCGCATCGAGCAGGCCGGCCACGGTGAGGGTGACCGGGTCCGGGCCGACGGCGAAGCACAGGGTCGACGGACCGGCGAGGAAGCCCTGGGGCGGCTGCCCGGACTCCACCACGGTCTCGGCCAGGTGCTGCGGGGGGACGTCCACCAGCAGATGGCCGCCGCCGGGATCGGCGACCAGTTGCACCGTGCCGTCGGGCAGGGTCTGCTGGTGCAGGCCCCGGCTCCGGACGGTCAGGGTGACCAGGTCCTCCGGGCGCAGCACGGGGTAGCTGTCCGTGGACGCCTCTGGCAGGTCGAGGAGCTGCCAGTCCTGCCAGCCGCGGTCGTAGCGGCGGTGCATCAGCGCGGCACCGGCCCAGACGGCCAAGACGTCGGTGCGGCCGCCGCCGGAGGCGAGGGCGGCCAGCCGAGGGACGGTCGGGTCGGGGGCGGTGAGGTCGCCGCCGAGCTGCTCCCAGCCGAGCCAGGGGGCCAGGGCGGAGTGGTGGAGGCCGTGGTCGCCGAGGAAGACGTCACTCTCCGTCGCGGCGAGGCAGGTGAGCGAGTGTTCGTCGCAGTCGGGGAGCGGGCCGAGCGTCTCCCAGGCGGGTGGCTGCCGCGTCCCGGGCGTGTCGCTCTCCAGATGGGCGCGGAGCAGGCGGTGCCCGCAGGGGTCGGCGAGGAGGAGGTCGACCCGTCCGGGTGCGGTGGCCGTGGCGGCGAGGTGCCCGGATGGCCGCTCGCCCGTACGGAGCACCATGGGCCCCTTGGTTGGGTGGGCGTGCAGGAGCTCCCAACCGTCGGCGCCAGTGTCCAGCACGAGGTGGACCTCGCCGGGCCGGCTCGGCACGACCGTGAAGCCGGTCGCCGCCCTGCCCCGAGCGAGGGTGCCCAGCGAGCTCCAGCGCGGCCGCTCCTCGGCGCCCGGGCGCAGGCGCCATAGCTCGCCGGCGGCGCTGAGGGCGAAGAGCTCGACCGGGCGGCCCGCGACCGCCGTCGCGCTCAGCCAGTTGAACCCGGGGGCGCCGGGCGTGGGCCAGGGGCGGTCCAGCGCGTGCCAGGCGTGCCAGCGGCCGTCGAAGGTCCGGTGCCGTACGGAGCCGTCGCCCGCGCCGACGAAGAGGTGGAGTCTGCCGTGCCCTGGCGAACAGGCGGCCAGGGCCCGTGCCGGGTGGGTGTGCATCGGGCGCCCCCAGCGGGTGGACGCAGTGGAGGGATGCGGTATGCCGCTCGGCGGGGCGGGGTTCCGGCCCGCCGGCTCGTGGTGGTTCCAGCCTATTCCCGGTTCGGGTACGCCTCAATTCCTGGCCCCGGCTCGGTCCCCGGACGGCAGTGGTGCCACTGCG
>NZ_JBTOLC010000074.1:0-15948 GCF_054551825.1 Streptomyces sp. L500 | reverse complement strand
CCCGGCCGCCGCGCCCACGGGCCGCCGCGCCCGCCGCGCCGTCGCGGAGGCGACGCCGGAGGGCCGCGTCCCCGTCCAGACCACCACCGAACCCCCCGTCCCCCGCCCGGCCTTCGCCCTCCCCCCGGCCGACGCCGACCGCAAGCCCCCGACCCCGGAGGACGTCCCTGCGGGCTTCGCCCGCGGCGACGCCGACGCCCCGGACGTCCCGGGCGCCCGCCGCCACGGGGGCCCCGGCGCTCCCGGCGCCGTCGACCCGCAGGCCGTGCCCGGGTTCCCCGGCGGCCTGGTCGGCGGCGCACCGGAGAGCGCCCGACGGGGCGCCGCGCAGCCGGACGGCCAGGCCGGCGCGCCCGCCGGCGCACAGGCCGTGGCCGGGTTCCCCGCAGGCCCCGGCACCCCCGGCTACCCGAACGTCCAGGGCGACACGCCCGACAGCCCCGCACACCACAGCGGCCCGGAGGCAACGGACACGCCCCCCGCACCCGGCTTCGCCAACGGGCAGACCGGCTCGCCGAACGACGCCGGACGCCCCGGCCCGCACGGCATGCCCGGGTACCCCGACGTCCAGGGCGACACGCCCGACAGCCCCGCACACCACAGCGGCCCAGAGGCAACGGGCACACCCGCCGCACCCGGCTTCGCCAAGGGGCACAACGGCTCGCCGAACGACGCCGGACGCCCCGGCATCCCCGGCCCGCACGGCATGCCCGGCTTCCCCGGCGGCCAGAGCGGCACGCCGAACGACCCCGCAGGTCACAGCGGCCCCGGAGCGGCGAGCCCACAGTTCCCCGACGGCGGCGCCGGCAGCCACGGCGTGCAGGCCGCGCCCGGCTACGTCCAGGGCGACGCCCCCGGCCTCACCGACGCCCAGGGCGGCACGCCCGACAGCGCCCGCCAGGGCGACGCGCGGCCCGGCACGCCCGGCGCCCCCCACGCGCAGGCCATGCCTGGTTTCCCCGACGGTCAGGGCGGCGCGCCCAACGACGCAGCACGGCACGGCGCACCCGGCGCCCCCGCCGCACCCGGCCCGCAGGCCGGCCCCGGCATCCCCGGCGGCCAGGGCGGCACGCCCAGCGACGCCACGCGGCACGGCGCCCCCGGCCCGCACGGCGGTGCGCCCGGCCCGCTCGGCACCCCCGGTGCGCAGGCCATCCCTGGTTACCCCGGCGGCCAGAGCAGCGCGCCCAACGCCACGCCGCACGGCGCCCCCGGCCCGCACGGCAGCACGCCCGCCGTACCCGGCCCGCAGGCCGTGCCTGGTTACCCGGACGGCCAGGGCGGCGCCCCCGGCGCCCCCCACGCGCAGGCCGGCCCCGGCATCCCCGGCATTCCCGGCGGCCAGGGCGGCACGCCCGTCGGCGCCGCACGGCACGGTGGTCCCGAGTCCGCCGGCCGGCAGGCCGGGCCGGGCTACCCCGAGGGCCGAGTCGGCGCCCCCGCCGCACCCGGCCCGTACGGACACGACGCCCCGCCCGGTCAGCCGACGGGTGCGCCCGGCGGTGCCCGGCAGGACGGCGGCGTGGCCAACGGCGTGCCCGGGGCCCCCGGCCGCGAGGCCGTACCCGGCGGCGCCCCCGGCCCCGACGGGCCGAACGGCGGCCCTCGTACCGGCCAGGCGGGCGAGCCGGTTCCCGGTAATGGCGGCGCCCCCGCCGGACCCGGCGAGGACCCGGCCGGCCAGGGCGTCGCACCCGGCGGCGCGCAAGGCGACAGCGGCCCGTTCGCCCTCGCGGGCGCGCCCGCGCCGCGCCCCGCGCAGGGCGGCGAGGCCCCGGCGGGGCCGTACGCCTTCGACGCCGCCGCCGAGGCCCCCGCGCCCACCGGGCGCCGCCGGGCGCGACGGGCGCTCGCGGAGGAGCACGGCGCGGCCGGGCGCGAGCCGGGCGGGGCGCGGCCGATCAGCGTGCGGACGCTGGGGCAGGGCCCGGGCGCGGGGGACACCCCGGCCGCCGGGACGCCCTCCGCCGGTTCCGGCCGTCGCCGCAAGCTGGCGAACCCCGCCGAGGGCGAGCGGGAGGCCCAGGCACAGGCCCAGACGCAAGCCCCCGCACCCGCCCCCGCCCCCAAGGGCGCGGCCCGTCCGCAGTCGCTCGGGCTGCCGGAAGGGCGCGCGTTCGCCATAGGGGCGCCGGACGAGGGCGCCGAGGGGCCCGAGCCGCTCGACGGTCCCAACGGCGCGGTCGAGGTCGTCGAGGTCGTGGAGACCGTGCGGCCGCCGATGGACGACGAGCTGCCGCCGGAGCCGCTGGACAATCCGCGCCGGCTGCTGGTGTGGCCCGCCCCGGACGAGTCCACGGAGGCGGCGCTGACCGAGCGCGGCTACCGCCCGGTGATCGTCCACTCGCGCGAGGAGGTGGACGCGCAGATAAGCGCGTACCCGGCGGCGCTGTTCGTGGACCCGCTGACGGGCCCGATCACCCGTACCGCGCTGCAGTCGCTGCGCGAGGCGGCGGTCGCGGCCGAGGTGCCGGTGCTGGTCACGGCCGGACTGGGGCACGCGACGCGGGAGGCCGCCTACGGGGCCGACCCGGCCGTGCTGCTCAAGGCGCTCGCACCGCGTGACAGCGAGATGCACCCGCCGCGCGTGCTGCTGATCGAGGAGCACGAGCCCATCGCGAACGCGCTGACCGCGACGCTGGAGCGGCGCGGCATGCACGTGGTGTGCGGGGCGACGGACTCGGAGGCGGTGACGCTCGCCGCGCAGACCCGGCCGAACCTGGTCGTGATGGACCTGATGCAGGTCCGGCGCCGCCGCGCCGGCATCGTCGACTGGCTGCGCGGCAACGGCGCGCTCAACCGCACGCCGCTGGTCGTCTACACCTCGGCGGACATCGACCCGGCGCAGCTGCCGCGCCTCGCCTCCGGCGAGACGGTCCTCTTCCTCGCCGAGCGCTCGACGAGCGCGGAGGTACAGGGCCGGATCGTGGACCTGCTGGCGAAGATCGGGACGAACTAGCCGGACGGACCAACCGGGCGCCCCAAAGGGGCGCGGGACAGTGTCGACATGCGGCTACCGCCGCGTGGGCGCGACCGGCCACGGACGGCCCGCAGTCGACATGACCGCGCCCGGCGAAGCGCTCAGCCGACGGGCGGGGCCTCCCGGCCGGTGCCGTCCCGGCCGATGAGGCGGCGCGCGGCCGTGCGGACGGACGCGCGCAGCCGCTCCAGGTCGTCGTCCGTGTCGCCGATGAGGATGCGCCGCATCTGCGGCTGCACGGTCGGCCACGAGACGAGCGCGATCAGCATGAAGAACAGGTCGGCCGCGGGGATCGTCGCGTCGATCTCGCCCCTGGCCTGGGCCTCCACGAAGGCGGCGGCCTTGCGGTTGTAGTGGTCGGCGCGTTCCTTCTCGTGCGGGATGCCGCCGGCGCCGTACTCCAGGCCCTCCCAGAAGACGAGCCGGACCAGCTCGGGGTGGGCGGCGTGGTACGCCATCTGACGGTCGATCCAGCCGTCGAGGTCCTCGGTGTCGACGGGGTTGGCGGCGGCGAGCTCGATCAGCCGCCGCTCCAGCACCTGGGAGAAGAGCTCGGCCTTGTTGCCGAAGTAGGCGTAGATCAGCTGCTTGTTCGCCCGCGCCTCGCGGGCGATGCGGTCGATGCGGGCACCGGCGATGCCGTACGCGGCGAACTCGGCGGTGGCCGCCTCGAAGATACGGGCCTTGGTGGCCTCGGGATCCCTGACTCCTGCCATGGGGAACAGGGTAACCAACTATTTGGTTGACAGCCTCCGGGGGCGCTTGAGACAGTGCGTCCCGCACCTCAACCAACCAGTTGGTTACCAGCACCCGGGGGAGCAACCGCACCGATGACCACCCAGTCGCAGTCACCGACGACCACCGACACCCCGCCCCGAATACACCCGTCCGCCGCCGAGCGCGGAGCGTCCGGCGGCGGTCCGCTGCTCGCCGTCATCGCGCTCTGCACGGCGGTCACGGCGGCGAACATCTACCTCGCCGCCCCGCTCCTCGGCCTCATCGCCCGGGACTTCGGCGCCTCCCCCTCCGGGGCCGGCTGGATCGCCTCCGTGGCCCAGCTCGGCTACGCCGTCGGCCTGCTGTTCTTCGCCCCGCTCGGCGACACGGCCGACCGGCGCCGGCTCGTCGGCGTCCTGTCGGCCGTGGCCGGCGTCGCGCTGATCGCCGCCGGGCTGGCCCCGGGGCTGCCGGCGCTGGCCGCGGCCGTCCTGGTGGCCTGCGCCGCCACGGTCGTACCGCAGCTGCTCGTCCCGCTCGTCGCCGAGCGCGCGCCCGCCGAGCGGCGCGCGCGGCACGTGGCGACGGTCGTGGCCGGGCTGTTCACCGGCATCGTCGCGGCACGGGTGCTCGGCGGGCTCGCCGGGCAGGCGTTCGGCTGGCGCGCGGTGTTCTTCGGCGCGGCGGGGCTGACCGTGCTCGTCGGCCTGCTGACCGCCGTCCTGCTCCCCGTCGAGACCCGGCCGCGCACGGCGGCCAACCCCTTCAAGGCCATCGCCGGGCTGCCGGGCCTGTTCGCCTCCTCCGCCGGGCTGCGGGCCGCGTGCCTGCGCCAGGGCGGCCTGTTCGGCGCGTGGAGCGCGCTGTGGACGACGCTGACGCTGCTGCTCACCGACGCGGACGGCCCCTACGGCCTCTCCCTGGGCGCGGCCGGGCTGTTCGGCCTCTTCGGGCTCGTCTCCACCGTCGCCGGCCCGGTCTCCGGCTCCCTCGTCGACCGCTTCGGCGCCCCGCGCGTCGTCACGTTCGCCTACGCGCTGACGGCCGTCTCCGTGCCGCTCTTCCTGCTCGGCGGGCACGCCCTGTGGGCGCTGTGCGCGGGCGCGGTCCTCATCCACGCGGGTCTCATGGCGGGCCAGGTCGCCAACCAGACCCGCGCCCTGGGCGCGACGTCCACGCCGGCCGCCGCCAACACCACCTACGTCGTCGCCGCCTTCATCGGCGGCGCCACCGCCTCCGCCCTCGCGGGCCCGGCCCACGACCACTGGGGCTGGCCGGGCGTCTGCGCCATCGCGGCCGCGTGGGTCGCGGCGGGCTGGGTCGGCGGAGCGCTGGTCGCGCGGAAGAAGTAAGAGGGCCGTCCACGGCGCCACTCCGCCCAATGTGGCGGACTCGTTTCCTCCGAGTAGTGACTTACCGGCGGATACGCCAGCAGAATCGCCGGGAACGACCCTCGCGTAACGACGCGCGCGCAGAATGGGGAGGCTCCCGGTGCAGAGCACGATGCAGGACGTACCGCTGACCGTTACTCGGATCCTGGCCCACGGGGCGAGGATCCACGGCAGCGCCCGCGTCACGACGTGGACGGGAGAAGGCGAGCCCGAGCGGCGCACCTTCGCCGAGATCGGGACGCGCGCCACCCGGCTCGCGCACGCGCTGCGCGCGCTCGGCGTCGCCGAGGGGGAGCCCGTCGGGACGCTGATGTGGAACAACGGCGACCACGTCGAGGCGTACCTCGCGATCCCCTCCATGGGCGCCGTGCTCCACACCCTCAACCTGCGGCTTCCCCCCGAGCAGCTCGTCTGGATCGTGCGGCACGCCGCCGACCGCGTCGTGATCGTCAACGGCTCCCTGCTGCCGCTGCTCGCGCCCCTCCTCCCGCACCTCGACAGCGTCGAGCACGTGATCGTCTCCGGCCCCGGCGACCGCTCCGTCCTGGAGGGCGTGAAGCCCCGCGTCCACCTCTACGAGGAGCTGATCGCCGGGCAGCCCGGCGACCACTACCCCTGGCCCGAGATCGACGAGCGGCAGGCCGCCGCCCTCTGCTACACCTCCGGCACCACCGGCGAGCCCAAGGGCGTGGTGTACAGCCACCGTTCGGTCTACCTCCACGCCATGGAGGTCAACGCCGCCGCCTCCTTCGGGCTGACCCCGGCCGAGACCTGCCTCCCCGTCGTCCCGATGTTCCACGTCAACGCCTGGGGCCTGCCGCACGCCGCGTTCATGGCCGGCACCTCGCTGCTGATGCCCGACCGCTTCCTCCAGCCCGCGCCGCTCGCCGAGATGATCGAGAAGGAGCGCCCGACCGTGTCGGCCGGCGTCCCGACGATCTGGCAGGGCCTGCTGGGCGAACTCGACGCCCGCCCCCGCGACATGTCCTCCCTGCGCACCGTGATCAGCGGCGGCAGCGCCTGCCCGCCCGCGCTGATGAAGGCGTTCGAGGAGCGCCACGGCCTGACGCTCGTCCAGGCGTGGGGCATGACGGAGACGTCGCCGCTGGGCTCCGTCGCCTTCCCGCCCGCCGGGCTGGACGCCGAGGAGGCGTGGCCGTACCGCGTCACCCAGGGCCGGATGCCCGCGTCGGTCGAGGCCCGGCTGATCGGCCCCGGCGGCCAGGAGCTGCCGTGGGACGGCGAGTCGGCCGGTGAGCTGGAGGTGCGCGGCCCGTGGATCGCGGGCGCCTACCACGGCGGCGCGGACGGCGAACCGTACCGTCCCGAGGACAAGTTCAGCCCCGACGGCTGGCTGCGCACGGGCGACGTCGGCACGATCACCCCGGACGGCTTCCTCAACCTCACCGACCGGGCCAAGGACGTGATCAAGTCGGGCGGCGAGTGGATCTCCTCGGTCGAGCTGGAGAACCACCTGATGGCCCATCCCGAGATCGCGGAGGCGGCCGTCGTGGCCGTCCCCGACGAGAAGTGGGGCGAGCGGCCGCTGGCAGCCGTCGTCCTGCGGGACGGCGCGGCCGTCGACTACGAGGGGCTGCGCGCCTTCCTCGGCGAGCGCGTCGCCCGCTGGCAGCTGCCCGAGCGCTGGGCGCTGCTCCAGTCGGTGCCGAAGACGTCGGTGGGGAAGTTCGACAAGAAGGTGCTGCGCAAGCAGTACGCGGACGGCGAGCTGATCGTCACGACGCTCGGCTGACGCGACGCCGCCGCCCGGCGCCCCCGGCGCGTTTGTGTCCGGGGGCACCGGTTTGCGGCGCGGCTAGCATGGCGGAATGAGCGACTCCACGTCCGATGACTACAACCCGAACCCGTCAGCGACCTCGCGGTCCGGGAAACCCGTATCGCTGAGCACGCTCGGGCGCGCGGCCCGGTGGGAGACGATCGCCATTCTCGTCGTGCTGTTCGTCGCCGCCCTCGTCTTCGCCTAGGCCCCCGCCCTCGCGCAGCTCGAACCAGACGCTCTTGCCGATCACGTTCAGGGCGTCCCAGACGAGGGAAACGCCGGAGGCGTGGGAGAGGGCTTCCACGAGCATGAGCCCCCGGCCATGCTCGTCGTCGGCGTCGGCGGCCTGCCGCCGGTAGGGCCGCCGCGCGGCGTTGGCGTCGCACACGGCGATGACGACGTGCCGGTCGTAGGCGGTCACGTCCACGGAGAGGCCGTTCACGCGGGCGTGCTGGACGACGTTCGTCACGACGTCGGAGACGCAGACGAGGGCACTCTCGATGAGGTCGGGGTGACGGGTCGCTTCGAGCGCGCCGGTCACGAACTTCCGGGCCAGTCTGGGGGTGGTGGCGTCCGCCGGGGCGGACAGGTGGTAGGTGGCGGTGCGGAGTTGGCTGTCTAGCGTTGCCGATGTCATGGCTTGGTCTCCCAACGCGGTCGTCGTTGACCTGCACGCGGTCGCCGTCCGTGGCCCGGCCGTCGAGCTCGCCCCAACTGGCGGCCCGCCGACTGCACTTCGGATCTTCCCGGCCTGGCGCGCGACGCGTCGGACACTACGGGGGCATACATACCCCGGGAGAAGGTTCCCTCGAAGGTTCACGCGATCGAGTGGACCCGTCGGACACCTGCACGGCAGGCTCCGAGTCGCATGAGGATGGTGGAATGCCACCGAGGGACAGACCAACGGTTCGACAGGCCCGCCTGGGCGCCGAACTGCGGAAGCTTCGCGAAGCCGCACGCAAGACCGCCCGTGAGGCCGCCGAGTCGGTCGGGACGGATCAGGCCAAGATCAGCATGATCGAGGCCGGGCGGCGAGGCGTCAGCGAGGAACGGATCCGCCGGCTCGCGGCCTTCTACTCATGCGATGACAGCGCCCTCATCGACGCCTTGTGCGTGATCAGCCGTGAGCATCGCGGTCAGGGGTGGTGGGACGCGTACCGCGACATCCTTCCTCCCGGTTTCCTGGACATCGCGGAGCTGGAGCACCATGCGGCGTACATCCGCTGTCTGCAGCCTGTGAACTTTCCCGGTGTCCTCCAGACCGAGGACTACGCACGTGCCTTGTTCGCCGGCGTGCTCCCCAAGCTGCCGGACGGCGAGGTGGAAGCGCGCGTGGAGCAGCGTCTGAAACGGCGAGCCATCTTTGAGCGCGAGAACCCACCACGGTTCGAAGCCTTTGTCCATGAAGCCGCCTTGCGGATGCGCGTCGGCGGCCGGAAAGTGGCACGTGAACAGCTTGGCCACCTCATGGAGATGTCCGAGCGGCCGTACGCCAGCCTGCGGGTCATTCCCTTCGCACATGAGGACTTCATTGAAGTCACCCAGACCGTGCTGTATGCAGGTGGTGTCGTCCCGCAGTTGGACACCGTGCAGCTCGATACGCCCTTCGGGGGCCGCTACCTGGACGCGGTCGCGGACCGCGAGAAGTACCGGATGCTCCTCGACGCCGCGAAGCAAGCGTCACTCGGTCCGGCCGATTCCCGCACGTTCATCGGCAAGATCGCGCAGGAACTGTGAGAGAAGCGATCATGAGATCTGACATCGCATGGCAGAAGTCCTCCTACTCGGGCGGAGGCGGCGAACAGTGCGTCGAGATATCCGCCCACCCCCACACGATCGCCATCCGCGAAAGCGACACCCCGACCGTGGTCGTCACCACAACCCCACCCCGCTTCCGCGCGCTGATCGCCAGCGTGCGCGGACGCGCGTAGAACGCGGCGACTACGCCGCGTGCGCGAGCTCCGGATCCTCCCGCAGCTTCCCGAGCGCACGCGACACCGCGCTCTTGACCGTGCCGACGGACACCCCTAGCAGCTCGGCGGTCTGCACCTCGGTCATGTCCTCGTAATACCTGAGGACGACCATGGCCCGCTGGCGGTCGGGCAGCCGGTGCACCGCGCGCCACATCGCGTCGCGCAGGGCCTGCTGCTCGGCGGGGTCGGCGACGGGCGCCGACTCGCGCTCGGGGAGCTCCTCGCAGGGGAACTCGTCGACCCTGCGCTTGCGCCACTGGGAGGTGCGGGTGTTCACCAGCGCCCGCCGGACGTAGCCGTCGAGGGCCCGGTGGTCCTCGATGCGGTCCCAGGCCAGGTAGGTCTTGGTGAGGGCCGTCTGAAGCAGATCCTCGGCGTCGCACGGGTTCGAGGTCAGCGAGCGGGCGGTGCGCTGGAGCACCTGCCCGCGGGCCCGTACGTACGAAGAGAACGACGGGTACACGGCGGCGGTGGAAGCGCTGGTGCACACAGACGTCGAGGTCACTGTCATGCCCTCAACGCTAGGAGCGGGGACACCACCGGCGGATCGGCCGGAGGTGCCGAAGGCCGCTCCCCCTCAGGTCGTATGCGTGGGGTTGTCCCCACCTCCTGGAGGGGGAGAGACGGAATGCCTTAGTAGTCCTCGGCGGACGATCAGTGGATGATCGCCACGGGGGCGTCGATGGCGTTGCGGTCGATGGTCAGTTTCCGGCCACCGTGCGTTTCCGTGACATTACCGGCGTACTGGTGGATCCGCCGGTGCGGCTGCCAGGAGGCCGCCGACAGCACGCGCTCGCTGTCCGTCGAGGCCGGAACCTTCCAGCGGGCGAACCACACCACCTCCGGCAGGTCGCTCAGCCCGTCCCGCCGGGCCAGCTCCATGTGGCGCACCCCGGACTCGGCGCTGCTGTAGAAACCGGGGATGTAGCCGTGGCGGGCGACCGTGCCGCTCCACGAGCGGACGAAGTCGAGAGTGGTGCCGCCGCACTCCTCGTCCCCGTAGTCGTACGCCTCCATGTCCAGGTACAGCGGGCTGCCGACCGCGATGCCCAGGTCGTCGGCGCTGCGCACGGCGTCCAGGCCCTCCTCCTCGCCCTGGTCCCAGGGGTAGTAGCCGATGGGGTTGCCCCGCTTGGAGGCCGCGCGCACGCAGGGCGACTGCGAGCCGACGTACACGGGCAGCACCCGCCAGCCCAGGTCGCGGGCGCCGGTGAGCCAGCGGTGGCTGAGGTAGCGCTGGTGGGGGCAGGCGCGGCCGCGACCGGCGTAGTAGACGCCGACGGCCCCGTACGACGTGGCCGCCCCCCAAGCGTTGAGGGTGGTCAGCGGGGGTGCCTGGCAGCTGTCGAAGCCCCGGCCCCGGTAGACGGAGGGCCGTTCGCCCGGGGCGGCCGTGACCGGCACGGCCTGGGCGGCCACCTGGGCCAGCGCCGCCATCAGGGCGACGAGATATCCGATGATCTTTCTCGGTCGTGGCATAACCGCGAGTCAAGGGGCCCGGACGCGACGCCCCGGCGGTGACACGCCCTCGGTTCATCCGTCTGCCGCAAGAATGAGCCCCGACGTGGGAACACCGCTTCCGGCGGTGACGAGCACCCGTCCGGCACCGGGCACCTGGTTCACGGACGTGCCGCGCACCTGGCGCACGCCCTCGGCGATCCCGTTCATCCCGTGGAGATACGCCTCGCCCAACTGGCCCCCGTGGGTGTTGATCGGCAACGTTCCGGAGGCGACGAGACCGCCCCCTTCGCCGGGCCCGCAGAAGCCGAACTCCTCCAGCTGCATGAGGACGTAGGGCGTGAAGTGGTCGTAGAGGACGGCCACGTCGACGTCCGCCGGGCGCAGCCCGCTGTCCCGCCACAGCCGGCGCGCCACCACGCCCGTCTCGGGCAGCCCGCCGAGATCGCCCTCGTAGAAGCCCGTCATCTGCTCCTGGCCGCGCGCCGCGCCCTGCGCGGCGGCGGCGATGACGACGGGCGGCCGGCGGAGCGTACGGGCCCTCGCCAGGGAGGTCACGACGAGCGCCTGGCCGCCGTCGGTCTCCTGGCAGCAGTCCAGCAGCCGCAGCGGCTCGGCGATCCAGCGCGAGGCGGCGTGCTCGGCGAGCGTGAGGGGACGGCCGTGGAAGTACGCGGCGGGGTTGCGGGCCGCGTAACGCCGGTCGGTGACGGCGACATGGCCGAAAACCTCTGTCGTCAGGCCGTACATATGGAGATATCGACGGGCGTGCATCGCCGCCCAGGAGGCGGGCGTGAGCAGCCCGAAGGGCAGGCCCCAGCCCAGCGCCACGCCCTCGGCGGAGGGCTCCCGCCCCCGCACCCCGGCACCGAAGCGCCGCCCGGAGCGCTCGTTGAAGGCCCGGTAGCAGACGACGACGTCGGCGACCCCCGCCGTCACCGCGAGCGCCGCCTGCTGGACGGTGGCGCAGGCCGCGCCGCCGCCGTAGTGGACGCGGGAGAAGAAGGCCAGCTCACCGATGCCGGTGGCGCGGGCGACCGCGATCTCGGGGCTGGTGTCCATGGTGAAGGTCACCAGGCCGTCGACGTCGCCGGGCGCGAGGCCCGCGTCCGCGAGGGCGGCGCGCACGGCCTCGGCGGCCAGGGCGAGTTCGCTGCGGCCGGAGTCCTTGGTGAAGGCGGTGGCCCCGATGCCGGCGATCGCGGCGGCGGTCATGAACCGGCCTCCTTGGACGGTACGGGCGGCACGTTCACGAATGCCGTACCGGTGACGTGACGGCCGAGGCTGTTGGTACCCATGAGGGCGATTTCGACTTCGACTTCTCCGGCTTCTCCGGCTTCGACAGCGCGTTCGTCTTCACTTACGGAAGTGATCGATCCGGTCAGATGGAGGGTGTCCCCGGGGTAGTTGGGCACCCCGAGCCGGATGGACAGCTTCCGGAGCCGGGCGCCGGGGCCGAGCCGCTCGGTGAGGAAGCGGCTGACGAGGCCCTGGGTGGTGAGGATGTTCATGAAGACGTCCGGCGCGCCCTTGGCGCGGGCCGCCTCGGGGTCGTGGTGCACGTCCACGAAATCCCTGGTGGCGAGGGCCCCGGCGACGATCAGGGTGCGGGTGACGGGGACGCTGAGGACGGGGAGTTCGTCGCCGGGCTTCACAGGCCCTCCTCGTACGCCCGGAAGACGGGCAGCTCCTGATCGCCGGCCCGGACGAACTCCAGCGCCACCGGCATCCCGATCCGGATCCGCCCCGGTTCGACGCCCACGAGGTTGCTGATCATCCTTACGCCTTCGGCGAGTTCGATCAGACCGACGGCGTACGGGGACGCGAAGCCCGGCACGGGTGGGTGATGCATGACGACGTACGAGAAGACGACGCCCTCCCCCGAGACCTCGACGGCTTCCCACAGCGGGGATCCGCACTCGCCACACCCCGGCAGCCAGGGAAAACGCTGTCTTCCGCAGGCTGTGCAGCGCTGGATGAGCAATCGGTGCCCGGCGACGCCCTCCCAGAATCCGGCGTTGTCGCGGTTGATCACGGGGCGGGGGCGATCGGCGGGGGAGGCGGCCCTGGTGGGAGCCGGCGCGTAGCGCAGCACCCGGAAGCGGTGGATTCCGGCGAGCTCGCCGTTGGCGCGGATCTCGGTGCGCGTGGTGATGAAGTGGCCGGTGCCGAGGGCTGTGGTCTTGCGGGGTGAGACCGACTCGATCACCGCGTCGAAGGTGATCTCGTCGCCGGTCCGCAGTGGCCGTAGATACTCCTGCTCGCAGTCGGTCGCGACGACGGCGGTGCAGCCGGCGCGGTCGAGGAGGGCGACGAGCTCCTCGTACGCCGCGGTACGGCCGACGGCACCGGAGAGCCCGCTCATGATCCACACCTGGAGCATGGCGGGCGGCGCCTCCGCGACACCGGGGCTGATGCCGGGGCCGGCGGGGTCCGGGCCCGGGACGCCCATGGCCTCGCACCAGTGCCTGATCATCGCGGCGTCGACGGGGTCCCGGCCCCGCCCTCCCAGGACGGCGGGACGCCCCTCGTACGCCGTGAGCTGCGCGGACAGGTCGGCCACGGTCATAGCTTCTGACTGTCCGTCAGCTATCCGTCAGTGTCAAGGCATACGGAAACGCCGCGCGGCGGCACCGGAGTGCCGCCGCGCGGTGTCGTACCGACCCAGTCCACTTTCCCGTCACATCACCCGTGTCACCCGGGTGGCAGGCGCGCGCTCAGTGGCGCCACAGCTCCGTGAAGGTGATCCTCACGTTCTCCTGCTGGATGAAGTTGTGACCGTGCTGTCCGGGACTGAGGATGCTCGCGGTGTTGGTCTGATTCGTGGCCCCGTTTCCGGTGGCCTGCGCCAGGGTCGTGGTGCTGTTGCCGTGATTGCTTCCCCCGACGCCGCTCCCCACGATGCCCGCGGCGGCGACGTTGGAGCCCCGGTTGGCGAGCTGGCCGCCGTCGTCGGCCGTGGCCACGCCGGCGAAGAGGAAGGCCGCCATCGGCAGGGCCGTGAGGGCGGCGAAGATACGGGCGGCGGTGCGGGTGCTTGCCATGTCGATTCCTCCTGAAGGAACGGAACTACTCGATCTTGCCGGGAGGTTGGCCGACCGCCTCGGCGCTTGTTCGACGTCGCACCGCCAGAATTGCCCACCGAATCTCCACCGAACCCCCAGTCTGTCCGCATTCCCTCGCAAGCATGACGAGTCCGACTTAAACCCACATCATTGCGAAAAGCGTCGCATCCACGCCCTCTCGACCCCCTCAAGTCCCATGCGCCCCATGTGGCGAACCGTTTCGTCAAGCCACCGTGAATCTCCCCCGAATTGCCCATAAGTCGACACAGTGACAGGCGCCTTCACGCGGTGAAGCCCATCGGGTCTCCGCCGGAAACGGGGACGTCCTGCATGAC
Source organism: Streptomyces sp. L500 (assembly GCF_054551825.1). Taxonomy (NCBI): domain Bacteria; kingdom Bacillati; phylum Actinomycetota; class Actinomycetes; order Kitasatosporales; family Streptomycetaceae; genus Streptomyces; species Streptomyces sp. L500. The sequence continues at coordinate 2,249 of NZ_JBTOLC010000074.1, read as the reverse complement.
GGCTCGGTCGGCGCCCTCGTGAATTCCCCTGCGGCGCAACGCACTCGTGGGACACGTGCCACACACAAGCCTCATGAAGCACATACAGCACATGAGACACGGTGCTCACATTTTCCCTCAACAGCCGCGGCAAGGGCGGGAGTCGCACGCGCCGAGCCCACCCCGTACCTCAACCCGTCCCACAGGAAGGTGCACGATGAACCTCATACTCCAGGCCCTGCCCGTCGCCGTCCCGACCGCCGGGTGGGCCGCCCACGCGCTCCTCCTCTCCCGCCGGCTCCGCACCGCGCGTACCGACCGGCTCACCGGCCTCATGCGCCGCGAGGAGTTCACCGCGCGCGCCACCCGGGCCTTCCGGCATCCGCACACGGCCGTGCTGCTGCTCGACCTCAACGGCTTCAAGAAGATCAACGACACCCATGGGCACGAGGCCGGGGACCAGGTCATCGCGGCCGTCGGACGGCGGCTCGCGCTCTGGTGCCGGGAGCGCGGCGGCTTCGCCGCGCGGCTGGGCGGCGACGAGTTCACCGCGCTGGTGCGCCTCGCGCCGGAGGCCGACGTGGACGCGGAGATGACCTGTCTCGCCGCCCGGCTCTCGGCCCCGCTCGACACGGGCCGGGTGACGCTGTCGCCGCGCGCCTCCATCGGACTGTGCCGCCCCGCCCATCGTCCCGGCGCCGGGCTCTCGGAACTGCTGCGCGCCGCCGACGAGGCCATGTACGCGGCGAAGCGGTGCGGCGACCACTGGCGCCCCGCCGGAGCCGCCCCCGGCCACCGTCCCGCCGCCGCCCACGGACGGCCGCTGCGGCCCGGCACCCACCTGACGCTGCTCACACCGGTCCGGCGAAAGGCGTCGTGACGGAAGGCGCCGCGACGGAAGGCGCCGCGGCCGAAACGGCGGCGGCACGCCAGTCAAGCCCGCCGGTCCGGACGCGCGATCTCCGGTATCCGGTCAGAGGTGTCCGCCGGACCGGCCGGTCCATTGACGTCCCCGTGCGCCACCCCCGAGGCTGGCGCCGCCCCCCAAGCCGTACACACCAGCCGTACGCACCCGTCGTACACCCAGGCCCGTACGCCCGTAGGAGGCTCCCATGGCCCGCAGCAGACTTCGTCTCGCCCTGACAGCGCTGGGCGCCGCGGCGGCGGTCGCGGCAGGCACCGCCGCGACTCCCGCCACGGCGGCGGAACCGCGCCCGCGCGTCCCGCGCTACGTCGCCCTCGGCGACTCCTTCACCTCCGGCCCGTCCATCCCCCGCCAGGTGAACGCCCGGTGCGGCCGCTCCGACGCCAACTACCCCTCGATCGTCCGCGAGGAGCTGGGCATCGCGGACCGTACGAGCTTCACGGACGCCAGTTGCGGCGGCGCCACGACCGACCACATGTGGAACCGGCAGGGCGCCACCGGCAACGACCCGCAGCTGGACGCCATCGGCCGGGACACCTCCCTGGTCACCCTCGGCATCGGCGGCAACGACATCGGATTCGGCGACATCATCGGCCGCTGCATCCACCCGCTGGGGCCCGTGGAGAGCATCCCGCGCGACAACCCCTGCCAGCGCTACTTCACGCGGAACGGCGTCGACGAGCTCGACAAGCGCATCAACGAGACGGCGCCGAAGGTCGCCGCCGTCCTCAAGGCCGTCCACGAACGCGCGCCGCACGCGCGCGTGGCCGTCGTCGGCTACCCGGCGCTGCTCGGCGACGACATCGAGGGCTGCCGGAAGTCGGTGCGCATCGCCGACGGCGACGTCCCCTATCTGCGCGGCACGCTGCGCCGGCTCAACGCCATGCTCCGCAAGCAGGCCACCGACCGGGGCGACCTCTACGTCAACACCAACGCCACGACCGTCGACCACGACGCGTGCCAACCGTTCGAGGAGCGTTTCGTCGAGGGCCTCTACCCCCGCCCGAGCCGCCCCGCCGTGGCCTTCCACCCGAACGCGGGCGGCGAGCGGGCGATGGCGGAGGCGGTCGTCGACACGATCATCTTCGGCCCGGGCGCCCGCTGACCGGCGTCAGCTGGAAAGCGTCAGCTGAAAGGCATCAGCTGGGAGGCATCAGCTGGAAGGCGTCGGCCCCTCGATCTGCTCGCTGATCCACTGGAGCGGGCCGTCGCCCAGGTTCGGGGCGTACGTGGCCCCGTCGTGCCGACCACCCTCGATCACCTTGAGGTTGGTGTGGACGGGGCCCTTGCCGTAGGTCTCGATGAACTTCCGGACGTCGGGCAGCGTGTGCTTGTTGCTCTCCCG
>NZ_JBTOLC010000073.1:0-16705 GCF_054551825.1 Streptomyces sp. L500 | reverse complement strand
CGGTACTCGCGGGCGCCGGGCGTCGTGCCCGTGGGCGACACCCCACCGCGAGCGGCCCCCGCAGCGCCTCCGCCCGCGCCCACCCCTCGCGCCCCGGCACCACCGCCTCGGCCTCGGCCGCGACCGGGCTACCCACAGGGGTCCGTCCACCACGACGTCCTCAAGGCCCTGAACAAGAAGCGGGTGCACGGCATCCCGCTGGTCACGCTCACCCTGCTGGTCACGGCCCCGGCCGTGCTGGCGGCGGCGCTGCTGCGGCCGCGTTCGGCCTACGCGCGGCGCCGCTGACCCCGCGGCACGTCAGCGCGGCACCTCGGCCGCGCCCCCGGCGCGGATCGCGGCCAGCACGGCCTCGTGGAAGGCCCGCAGTCCCCCGGGCGGCACGGCCCGGGGGCCGCCGGTGAGCGTGTACCACTCCTCGGCGCCGGTGTACTGCACGCGGACGTCCGCCAGCCCGTCGGGGCGTCGTGCCGTGACCACGGTGAGGTCGCCGGTGACGACCCCGACGTCGTCGGTCATCGCACCACCCGGTCCGGCGGTCACCTTGTCCTCGTAGCGCTCCTGGCTCGCTCCTGTGTTCATGACGTACACGTATCCAGCATCTTGGTGAGCATGCCTCGCTCCTCCTCGGTCACGCTCAGGCCATAGGTGGACTTCACCGAGGTCCATCCCCGGCCGTAGAAGCACCAGGCGCTCTTCGCCGGGGGCTGCCACTGGTCCGGGGACTGGTCACCCTTGGAGCGGTTCGAGGCGGCGGAGACCGTGAGCAGTTGCGGGTGCGTCAGGTCGTTGGCGAACGCCTTGCGCCGCTCGTCGTCCCACTTGTCGGCGCCCGAACGCCAGGCGTTGGCCAGCGGCACGATGTGGTCGATGTCCACCTGGCCGGCCTTGTCGGCGGTCTTGTCGTCGTAGAGGCTGTGCCAGGTCCCCGCGACGGCCCGGCACTCGCCGTCCCGTTTCACGCCCCGGCCGTCCCGCTCCAGGACCGTCTCCCGGGTGTCGCACTTGTTGCCCTGCTGGGCCCAGTGGGGGAACTTGGCGCGGCTGTAGCCGGACATCGAGTGCGGCTTCTCCGTCTTCAGCGCGGCCAGTTGCTTGCGTGCCTCGCCCGCCGTCGGGAGCCCCGGCAGCGGGTCGCCCGCGCGGCTCTTCCCGTCACCCGACGGCGCAGGCCCCTTGGACGCCGGTGCCGACGTACCGGCCGGGCGCGACGGGGAGCCGGACGACGCGCTCGCGTCACCGGACTTGCCGCCGCACCCGGCGAGGGTGGCCCCCACCGCGCACACGGCGACCACCAGCGCCGCGACCCGCCTCTGACGAAGCCTCATTCTCCGACCACCCCTTCGCTCACACCACACACATCCGACATAACGTTCGATCCTACGTGCAGGCCGGCCACCGGGAGATCTTCCCCTCCCCGATCGTGTGAATCCGCTCCCGGGGCCCGGTGGCGTGCCGAGCGGCGTCCGCACAGTGGGGTGATGACGCCATGGGAAGAGGACGAGGAACGGGCCGCCGGGGTCGTCGGATACGCCACCGCCCAGCTCGGGCACACCCGGGAGTTGCTCGGCATGCTCAGCGACGCGCAGTACGTGTGCCGGCCCCATGAGGCCGGCAGCTGCGTCGCCGGGCACGTACGGCACTGCGTGGACCACTACACGGCGATCCTGGCCGGCGCGGGCGGCGGCACGGTCGACTACGACCGGCGGCAGCGCGGCGGTGTGCTGGAGACCGACCGGGGTGCCGCGCTCGCCCGGCTGGTCGATGTCTCCGCCCGGGTGGCCGCGGTGACACCGGCGGATCTCGACCGGCCCGTGGACGTCCTCAGCGTGGTGGACGCGGCGGGCACGGTCGTCCGCACGCGCTCCACCGTGGGGCGGGAGCTGCTGTTCGTCGCCCACCACGCCGTCCACCACCTGGCGGTGATGGTCCCGGTCGCCCGTGCCCTCGGCGTGGCCGTGCCCGTGGAGTTCGGGTACGCGCCCGCGACGCTCGCCTACCTCCGGCGGGCTTGAGCCGTCAGCCGAAGAAGGCCGGCCTGCGGTCGCGGGTGTGCCGGTGGAAGGCGATCCCGGCGACGACGACGGCGCCGAGGAACCACAGCGGGCCCAGCAACAGGTAGGGGAACGGGAAGGAGTCCCGGAAGCCCGCCGTGACCGCGGCCTGCATGGCCCCGTAGGACGGCAGGTAGCGGATGAAGTCGTTGTCGGCGACCGGATTGGCGACGGGGCTCTGCAGGCCGGTGTCGATGATGCTGGTCATGATGATGAGCAGCATTCCGGCCAGTTCGCCGCGCAGCGTCGCGCCGAGCATCACCCCGAAGCCGCCGTAGGTCAGCGCGCCGGTGACGAGGGCGAGGCCGAGCAGCCAGGGCTGCCGGGGGTGCCAGTAGAGGCAGACCACGGCGGTGGCGTAGGCGCTGGTCAGGACGGCCGCGAGGAGCAGTGCCACGAGCTTGCCGGCGATCAGCTGGGGGCGGGGGAAGCCGGCCATGGCGAGCCGGTGGTCGAACCGGCCCGCCGTGAAGGTGACGGAGAACATCATGAAGCCGACGATCAGGGTGACGGCGTTGAGGGCCCCGGAGATGTTGCTGAGGTTGTTGCCGGGCGCGGTGATCGTCTCGTCGGTCGCGCGCAGCAGGAACCGGACCTCGGCGGAGGTGATCACCACATGGCCGAGGGAGATCCACAGCGGGAGGTAGAAGAGGACGAGGACGAGCGCCAGCCGGTTCCGGGAGTGTTCGAGCAGCGCGTAGCGGGCGGCGGTGGAGAAGTACGTCCAGGCGGAGGTGGGGGTGGGGGTGGGGCGCACGGCCGCCTCACCCGCCCCGGCGCGCGTCGTCGGCGAGCCGTCCGGCGTCGAGCCGCCACAGGTCGTCGAACCGGCCGGCGTCGTAGGCGATGTGGGTGACGACCAGGCAGGACCGCCCCACGGCCCGGAGTTGTCCGGCCAGTTCCCAGAACCGCTGGTAGGCCTCCCAGTCGAAGCCCTGGTAGGGCTCGTCCAGGAGCAGCAGGGGCGGGTCGTGCATCAGGGCGAGGACGAGATTGAGCTTCTGCTGGGTGCCGCCGCTGAGCGTGCCGATCCGGTGCCGCCGGTAGTCGGCGAAGTGGAGGGCCTCCAGGAGTTCATGGGCGCGGTCGAGGCCGGGCAGGCCGTAGGCGACGCGGAAGAGTTCGAGGTGCTGTTCGACGGTGAAGGCGGGGTTGAGCACGGTCTCCTGGGGGCAGTAGCCGATGCGGCCGGGGCCTTTGACCACGCCCCGGTCGGGCCGGAGCCGCCCGGCGAGGATGCGCAGCAGGGTCGACTTTCCGGAGCCGTTCTCGCCGACGACCCCGGCCAGGCGGCCCGCCCGCAGCTCCATGTCGACGCCGCGCAGCACACGGTGTCCGCCGTATGCCTTGTGGACGTCGTGGACCTCCAGGAGCAGCCGTGCGTCAGTCATCGCTCCCATCCCTACCACCGGGGTGCCGCCCCCGGCGGTAGCCGGTCGGCCGGGGGCGTTCAGGAGCGGCCGATCGGCCGCGTCGCCTCGTCGGGCGTGCCGGCTCAGCCGTCGAGCGACGTCAGGTCGAGGCCGCTCAGGCGCTCGGGGTCGGCGAGGATGTCGATCTCGACGATCCGCCCGTCCGTGATGGTGAAGCCCAGGACGGCCGTGGGCACCCCGCCGACGATCGACACGATGCCCGCGGCGCCGTTGACGAGCGCCGGCCGCGACGAGCCGGCGGCGCGCTGGAAGAGGAGCGCCTGCCCGGCCACCGCGGCGGGGCCGCGCAGCTCCCGCGACGCGCCCGCGAGGCCCGTGCCGGTGTCCGCGCGGAGGACGACGTCCGGGTCGAGCAGGGTCACCAGGGCGTCGAAGTCGCCGCCTCGCGCGGCGGCGAGGAACGCGTCGACGACCTCCCGCTGCCGGCCGAGGTCGGCGTCGGGCACGGGCGCGGTGCCCCGCACCCGGCGGCGGGCCCGGCTGGCGAGCTGCCGGGCGGCCGCCGGGGTACGGCCGACCATGGGGGCGATCTCGTCGAAGGGCACGGCGAACATGTCGTGGAGGACGAACGCGAGGCGCTCGGCGGGAGCGAGCGACTCCAGCACGACGAGCATCGCGAGGCCGACGGAGTCGGACAGCAGCGCCTCGTGCTCGGGGTCGATCCCGTCGACGCCGCTGACGACCGGGTCGGGCACGTGGACGTGGACGTCCAGGGACTGCTCGCCGCGCGTGGTCCGCGAGCGCAGCATGTCCAGGCACACCCGGCCGACGACGGTCGTCAGCCACCCGCCCAGGTTCGCCACGCCCTCGGTGTCGGTGCGGGCCAGCCGCAGCCACGCCTCCTGCACCGCGTCGTCGGCCTCGCTGAGCGAGCCGAGCATCCGGTAGGCGACCGCGCGCAGGTGGGTGCGGTGGGCCTCGAAGCGCTCGGCCAGGAATTCCTCGTTGTTCATCGGTCGCTTTCTTCCGTCGGCGTTCGTCGTCCCTTTGACGAAGGAGACCGTACGGATGTGACACACCGGATCACGCGGCCGGGGTGCGGCGCACGAACGCCGGGCCGCCAGGACGATGTCCCAGCGGCCCGGCGGTGGTACGTGCACCCGTCGTGGGTAACGACGGCGGGAGCCGACGGTCACGCGCGGGGCCGGGGCTTCACGGCCCCGGTTCGAGGCGTCGTCCCCGGCCCTCCGCCGCGTCGATCAGCACGTGGGCGGTGGCCGTGGGCACGGAGAGCATCGGGTAGTGGCCGGTGGGCAGTTCGAAGAAGGTGGTGTCCTTGTCGGCCGCGGCCACAAGGCGTGGGTCGCCGGCCCGGTGGAGGGCCTCGATCATGGCGAGGGTGTTGCCGTTGGCTGTGCAGAACACGGCGGAGGCGGGCAGCCCGTCGCCCGCTCCGGTCAGGCGGAGGGGTTCGGTGAACGCGCCGTAGGGGTGGCCGACGGCGAGGCGGCGCATGCGGGCGAGGGCCGCGTCGTCCAGGCCGTCGAGGCTGCCCCACGCCGGGAGTTCGTCCCGTCCCGGCAGGGGGAAGCGCAGTCCCTCGCCCTCGGTCGCGACGCGCTCCTCGAACGCCGCCCGCCGTTGGGGGTCCATGAAGGTGTTCACGACGCTCTGCCCGTCCTGGGGCGCGGCGGCGTCGAGGAAGACGACGCGGCCGACGCGTTCCGGGCACCGGTCGGCGGCGCCCAGGACGGGGAAGATGCCGTAGCTGTGGCCGACCAGGACGACGTCGGAGAGCTCCTCGTACGCGAGGACGTTGAGGACGTCCTGGACGTGGGTGCCCACCCCGGTGCCGGCCGTGGCGAGGTGGGCGCGGTCCCCGAGGCCGGTCAGGGTGACCGGTACCGCCCGGTGCCCCGCGCGCTCCAGTTCCGCCGCGACGTCCCGCCAGGCCCAGCCGCCCAGCCAGCCGCCCGCCACCAGGACGAACACCGCCATGACACCCACCTCCCGGATCCGCCGCACCGCGTCGCCGTCGTGTGCCCGCCCGCCGCATTATGGTGCGTGCGGGCGGGCCGCGTCACCGCTGTTCGTCCAGGAAGGCGGCCAGCTTCGCGGCGAATCCGGCCGGGTCCTCAATGGGCGCGCCGTGGCCCGCGTCGATCTCGGCGTAGCGGGCGCCGAGGATGCCGGCGAGGAGCGCCTGCTGCTGCGAGGCGTCGATGAGGCGGTCGTGGGCGCTGGCGAGGACGAGGGCCGGGGCGGTGATCCGGCCCAGGAGCGGGCGCAGGTCCACCTGCCGGTCGACCTCGGTCTGCCGGATCGCGCCGGGCGTGATCATCGGTATCAGGGTGCGGATCAGCTCCTCGTTGGCCGCCGCGTCGGTGTGCTGCCAGTAGCGCGGCCCGAAGGCCATGAGGGGCAGCAGGCGCGGGAAGAGGGCGGTGCCGTGCGCGGCGTCGGCGCGCATCAGCTCCAGCCAGTAGCGGAACTCGGCGTCCATACGGACGTCGGTGTGCGCCCAGCCCGCGTGGAGGGCGAGCGAGCGGACGCGCTCGGGCCGGGTGGCGGCGAGGTGGGTGGCCACGGCCGAGCCGAGCGAGTGGCCGGCCAGGTGGAAGGTGTCCAGGCCGGCGGCGTCGGCCGCGGCGATGACCTCGTCGGCCAGGTCGGCCAGGGTGAGGGGGCCGCCGTGGTCGGTGGTGCCGCCCGAGCCCGACAGATCGGGGGCGACGACGGTGAACCGGTCCGCGACCGCCTCCGTCAGGGGCTGCCACTGCTCACGGGTGGCGGCGGTGCCGTGCACCAGGACCACCCCCGGTCCGGTGCCGGTGATGTCGTACTCGACGGTGGCGTCGCCGCCGCTGATGCCTACGGTCGTCTTGGGCATGATGGGGCTGTCTTTCCTGGTCAGAGGGGTGTGGTGGCCCTCATCCCATCGCGGACCCGGCTGCCGGCCAACCACCGGAGCGCGCTTACACTCATCGCGAAACCCGATCAATGGGGTGGGTGTGGAGATCCGGCAGTTGCGCTACTTCCTGACGGTGGCGGAGGAATTGCATTTCGGGCGGGCCGCCGAGCGACTGCACATCGTGCAGTCGGCGGTCAGTCAGCAGGTTCGCCGGCTCGAGCGCGAGCTGGGCGCCGAGCTCTTCGACCGCACCACGCGGGCGGTGAGCCTGACCGAGGCGGGCCGGCGGCTGTTGCCGCACGCCAGGGAGGTCCTGGCCGCGGAGGTCCGGGGACGGGCGGCGGTCGACGAGCTGCGCACCGAACAGGCGGCCACCCTGCGGCTCGGCACCAGCGCCGGGCTGGGCACCCGCCTGGACTCCGTCCTCGACGGGTTCGCCCGGCTGGCCCCCGGCGCCCGCCTGGAACTGGTGACGGGCGCCACCGACGCCCGGCTCCGCTCGGTGCGCTCCGGGGAGCTCGACGCGACGCTGCTGCGGGGCGAGCGGTCCGGCACGGGGCTGGAGTTCCTGCCCGTGTGGGAGGACGCGCTCATGGTCGCCCTGCCCGCCCGTCACGACCTGGCCGTCCGCGCGGTCGTCGACACCGCCGACCTCGCCGGGCTGCCGCTGCGGCTGTCCCCGCCGTCGCGCAACCCCGCCCTGTACGAGCTGGTGACCGCCTCCTGCCGGGAGGCCGGCTTCGAGCCGGTCATGGGGCCGGAGTTCACCACCGCGCAGGACACGCTGGCGACGATCGGCTTCGGCACGCCGTCGTGGACGGTCTTCTACGCGCCGCACGCGGAGCAACTTCCGGTGCCCGGGGTGGTGTTCCGGCCGCTGCGCGACCCCTCGCCGGTGATGCGGACGTTCCTGGCCGTGCGGCCGGATCCGCCGCGTGCGGTGCTGCGGGCGCTGATCGAGGCGTGCCACGGGGCGTAGCCCCGGGGCGGCCGGGGCCCCTCACCCCAAGCGGCGCCGCCCGTACACCCCGTACGTCACCGCCGCGCACACCCCGTAGAAGACCAGGAACCCCGCATACGCCCACTCGCCGTTGCCCGTGCTCTGGAACGACTGCCGGAACGCGACGTTCACCAGCACTCCCCCCAGCGCCCCCACGGCGCCGGCGAAGCCGATGAGTGTCGTCGCGCGGTCGACCCGGGTGCCGTGGACGGCCGGGATCATGCGGTAGGTCGAGCCGTTGCCGAGGCCGCTGAGCACGAACAGGGCGATGAAGCCGGCGAAGAAGACCGTGACCCAGTGGGCCCGCGCGGCGGCGAGGACGAGCGCGCTGCTCGCCGCCATGGCCGCGAAGACGGCGAGGGTGACGCGGGCGCCGCCGAGGCGGTCGGCCAGGGCGCCCCCGTACGGGCGGGCCAGTGAGCCCAGCAGGGGCCCGGCGAAGGTGAGGCCCGCGACCTTCACGGGCGTGTCGAACTGGTCGTGGAACTGCGTCTGGAGCACCAGCCCGAAGGCGAACGAGAAGCCGATGAACGACCCGAACGTCCCGATGTAGAGCAGCGAGATCCCCCAGGTGTGACCGTCGCCGGTGATCTCGCGGAGCGCGGGCCGGGTGTCGCGCACCGCCGGGAGGTCGTCCGTCCAGCGCAGGGCCGCGAGGGTGGCGAGGACGACCAGGGGGACGTAGGCGAGCGGGAGCAGGGCGGGGTGTCCGGCGCCGGCGGTGGCGAGGACGAGGAGGCCGGCGAGCTGTACGGCGGGGACGCCGATGTTGCCGACGCCGGCGTTGACGCCCAGGGCCCGGCCCTTGAGGCGCCCGGGGTAGAAGGCGTTGATGTTGGCCATGGAGGAGGCGAAGTTGCCGCCGCCCACGCCGGCCACGGAGGCGACGAGCAGCAGGGTCGTGAAGGACACTCCCGGCCTGAGCACGGCGGCCATGAGGAGGGTGGGCACCAGCAGGAGGAGCGAGCTGAGGACCGTCCAGGCGCGGCCCCCGAAGCGGGCCACCGCGTACGTGTACGGCAGGCGCAGGACGCCGCCGACGACGGTAGGCACGGCCGTGAGCGTGAACTTGCCCGCCGGGTCGATGCCGTACTCGGGGCCGAGGAAGAGCACCAGCACCGACCACATGCTCCACACCGAGAAGCCGATGTGCTCGGTGAACACGGACACCAGGAGATTGCGCCGGGCGACGCGCGAGCCGGTGCGCTCCCAGAACTCGGGCTCTTCCGGCCGCCAGTCGGTGAGCGTGCGGGTCCGGGCACGACCGCGTGCGGCCGGGACCGGCGGGGCGACCGCGCGGACCGGCCACGTCCGCAGGGATTCCGCGCCGCCGTCCTCGTCGACGCGTTCGCCCGTCCGCAGGTCGTACGTCTCCTTGTACATGGGCGAGGTCACCACCGGCACGCCGCCGAGGCTGCCGGTGAGGCCGCGCGAGATGACGTACGCGCCGCTGACGGGGTCGCGGTTGTCCAGCGCGTAGAGCGTTCCGTCCTCGTCGCGGAAGACCGCGATCTGTTCCCCGGAGACGAGGGCGGTGACGCCGCGCCCCGGGGTGAGGTCGCCGTAGCGGCAGACGGCGGTCCAGGCCGTGTCCTCGCCGGTGCCGCCGATCTCCACCCGCGCGTCGGGGTGGACGAGGGTGGTGGTGGAGTGGTCGTTCATGGGGTGCCTACCTCTTCCGGGAGGGCCGGGCGGATCTGGTCGCGCTCGGGGACGAAGCGGACGGAGGGGTCGGGGGTTCCCGGGGCGTTGACGAAGGAGACGAAGCGCCGCAGCCGGTCGGGGTCGGCGAGGGTGGCGGCCCACTCGTCCTCGTAGCCCTCTATATGGCGGGCCATCAGCTCGTCCAGTTCCCCGGCGATGCCGAGCGCGTCGTCGACGACGACGGCGCGCAGGTGGTCGAGGCCGCCTTCGAGGCGTTCGACCCAGGGGGCGGTGCGCTCCAGGCGGTCGGAGGTGCGGATGTAGAACATCAGGAAGCGGTCGATGGTGCGGATGAGGGTGTCGCGGTCGGTGTCCTGGAGGAGGAGGTCCGCGTGGCGGGGCGTGGCGCCGCCGTTGCCGCCGACGTAGAGGTTCCAGCCCTGGGCGGTGGCGATGACGCCGAAGTCCTTGCTCCGCGCCTCGGCGCACTCGCGGGCGCAGCCGGAGACGGCGGCCTTGATCTTGTGGGGGGAGCGCAGGCCCCGGTAGCGGAGCTCCAGTTCGATGGCGAGGGCCACGGAGTCCTGGACGCCGAAGCGGCACCAGGTCCGCCCGACGCAGGACTTCACGGTGCGCAGGGACTTGCCGTAGGCGTGCCCGGACTCGAAGCCCGCGTCGACGAGGCGGCGCCAGATCTCGGGGAGCTGGTCGACGGTGGCGCCGAACATGTCGATGCGCTGCCCGCCGGTGATCTTGGTGTAGAGGCCGAAGTCCCGGGCGATGGCGCCGATGGTGATCAGGCCGTCGGGGGTGATCTCGCCGCCGGGGACGCGGGGGACGACGGAGTAGGAGCCGTTGCGCTGGAGGTTGGCGAGGAAGTGGTCGTTGGTGTCCTGGAGTGCGGCCTGTTCGCCGTCGAGGATGTGGGAGGTCTCGCCGGGCCCGGCGAGGATGGAGGCGACGGCCGGCTTGCAGACGGCGCAGCCCCGGCCGGTGCCGTGTTCGGCCAGGAGCCGGGCGAAGGAGGTGATGCCCTTGACGCGGATGATCTCGTAGAGCTCGGCGCGGGTGTGGGTGAAGTGCTCGCACAGGCCGCGGCTGACCGGGGCGCCCGTCGTGGCGAGTTCGTCGGTGACGATCGAGGTGAGGAGCTTCTCGCAGCTTCCGCAGCCGGTGCCGGCCCTGGTGCGTTTCTTGACGGCGGGCGCGGTGGTGCACTGGTGCTCGCCGACGGCGGCGCGAATGGTGCCCTTGGTGACGTTGTGGCAGGAGCAGACGACGGCCTCGTCGGGCAGTGCCGCGGCGCCGGCACCGCCGCCGCCCGGCGATCCGGCGGGCCGGGGCAGGAGCAGTTGTTCGGCCGGTACGGGCAGGGTGGCGCCGTTGACCGCGAGGGGGCGCAGCGTGGCGTAGTCGTCGGTGTCCCCGATGAGGATGCCGCCGAGCAGCGAGCCGTCGGGGGCGAGGGTCAGCTTCTTGTAGACGCCGGCCCGGCTGTTGGCGTAGGTGATGTCCAGGGCGCCCTCGGTGGTGCCGTGGGCGTCGCCGAAGCTGGCCACGCCCACGCCGAGGAGCTTGAGCCGGGTGGAGGTGTCCGCGCCGGTGAACTCCCTTGAGGCGTCGCCGGTGATGGCGCGGGCGGCGGTCTCGGCCATGGCGTAGCCGGGGGCGACGAGCCCGTAGACGCGGCCGTCGACGGCCAGGGCGCATTCGCCGATCGCGAAGACGTGCGGGTCGGCGGTGCGGCAGCGGGCGTCGACGACGATGCCGCCGCGTTCGCCGACGGGCAGGCCGCAGTCGCGGGCGAGCCGGTCCCGGGGCCGGACGCCCGCCGAGAAGACGACGAGGTCGGTGGGGAAGCCGGTGCCGTCGGAGAGCGTCAGGGCGCTGACGCGTCCGTCGGGGCCGGTCTCGACGGCCTGGGCGCCGGCGCCCGTATGGACGGCGACGCCGAGGTCCTCGATCTTGCGGCGGAGCAGCGCGCCGCCGGCGTCGTCTATCTGAAGGGCCATCAGCCGTGGGGCGAATTCGACGACGTGGGTGTCGAGCCCGAGGGCGCGCAGGGCTCCGGCGGCCTCCAGGCCGAGGAGCCCGCCGCCGATGACGGCGCCGGTGCGGGCCCGGGCGGCGTCGGCGCGGATGGCGGCGACGTCCTCAAGGGTGCGGTAGACGTGGCAGCCGTCGGCGTCGTGGCCGGGGACGGGCGGCACGAAGGGGTAGGAGCCGGTGGCGAGGACGAGGGTGTCGTAGGGGACGCGGGCGCCGGAGGCGGTGGTGACGGTGCGGGCCGGGCGGTCGACGGCGACGGCCGGGTCGCCCGGGCGCAGGTCGATGCCGTGGGTGGTGAGGAAGTCCGGCGGGCACAGGGACAGTTCCTCGGCGGTGGTGCCGCTGAAGGCCGAGGTGAGGTGGACGCGGTCGTAGGCGGGCCGGGGCTCCTCCGCGAGGACGGTCACCGCGAAGCGCCCGGCCGTGCCGGTCCGCTCGTGGAGGGCTTCCAGGAAGCGCTGGCCGACCATGCCGTGGCCGACGAGGACCAGCCGGCGCGGGGCCGGGGTGGAGAGCGGGGACGTCACGCGCGGGCTCCTTAGGGGATGAGCAGGTAGGAGGGGTCTGCGGGCAGCGGTTCGTCCCGTTGCCAGGCGAGGGCGATGTCGCCCGTGGCGGCGAGGTCGCCCAGGAGGACGCCGGCGACGAGCCGGTCGCCGCGCAGGACGAGCGTGGTGGAGGTGCCGCGCGTGGTGTCGGAGTAGCGCAGCACGTCGTGGCCGGGGGCGTGTGCGGCGGCCATGTCGCCGAACGCGGCGAGCTGGAGGGGGCCCGCGGAGAGCCGGGTCAGGGGGCGGGTGCCGGTGTGGCGGGCGCCGGGGTCCGTGCCCGAGAGGTGGGCGGCGAGCGCGTCGGCCTGGGCCCAGGCGGGCCCGGTCAGTCCGTGGACGGCGCCCCGGTGCTCGGCGCAGTCGCCGATGGCGTGGACGCCGGGGGCGGAGGCGGCCAGCCGGTCGTCGACGACGACGCCGTGGCGTACCCGCAGCCCCGCCGCCCGGGCCAGCGCGGTGCGGGGCCGGACGCCGCAGGCGAGCAGGACGAGGTCGGTCTCCAGCTTGGTGCCGTCGGCGAGTTCGAGGGCCTGGACGTGATCGGTGCCGTGGAGGGTGACGGGCCGGGCGGCGAGGTGGGTGGTGATGCCGAGGGCGGCGAGCTGTCCGCGCGCCATGCGCGCGGACAGGCCGTCGAGGTGGCGTTCCATCAGCCACGCGCCCCGGTGGACGATCGTGGTGGGCGTGCCGAGGGCGGCCAGGGCGCGGGCGGCACTGACGCCGAGCACGCCGCCGCCGATCACGACGGCGTGGGTGGCGCGCCGGGCGGCGTCGGCCAGGGCCCGGCAGTGGGCGAGCGTGCGCAGGAGGTGGACGCCGCCGGGTTCCCGGTCGCCGTCGCGCAGGCCCCGCAGGGGCGGCAGGACGGGGGCGGCTCCGGTGGCGAGGACGAGGGTGTCGTAGGACTCGGTGGTGCCGTCGGCCAGGGTGAGGGAGCGGACGGCGGGGGCGACGGCCGTGACGCGGGTGCCGGTGCGCAGGGTGGCGCCCTCCCCCAGCGGCAGGCCGATGCCGTCGGGGTCGTGGCGGCCGGCGAGGACGTCGGCGAGGAGGGCGCGGTTGTAGGGCGCGTCCGGCTCCGCGCCGTACAGCGTCACCTGAACCGCGCCGGGGGGTGTGCGGGCGAGGAGTTGCTCGGCGAAGCGGGCGGCGGCCATGCCCGCGCCGACGACGGCGACGCGGCGGGTGTGCGTGCCGGCGCTCGTGTTCACGCGCCGGCCTCGGCTTCGGCGGCCTTCTCCACCCGTACCGCGCAGACCTTGAACTCGGGCATGCGCGACTGGGGGTCCAGGGCGGGGTTGGTGAGGGTGTTGGCGCGGCCGGGTCCGTCCCAGTGGAAGGGCATGAAGACGGTGTCGGGGCGGATGGCCGCGGTGATCCTGGCGGGGGCGACGGCGCGGCCGCGCCGGCTGGTGACGGCCAGGACGTCGCCCTCGCCGACGCCGAGGCGCTCGGCGAGGTGGGGGTGGAGCTCTACGAACGGGCCGGGGGCGGCCGCGTTGAGCTCGGCGATCCGGCGGGTCTGGGCGCCGCTCTGGTACTGGGCGGTGACCCGGCCGGTGGTGAGGTGCAGGGGATAGGCGGGGTCGGGCTCCTCGGCCTGCGGGCGGTGGCCGGCCCCGGCGAACCGGGCCCGGCCGTCGGGGGTGGCGAAGCGGTCGAGGAACAGGCGTGGCGTCCCCGGGTGCGCGGGGTCGGGGCAGGGCCAGAAGACGCCGTTCTCGGCGCGGATGCGGGCGTAGTCGATGCCCGCGTAGTCGGCGGCGCCGCCCGCCGAGGCCCGGCGCAGCTCGTCGAAGACCTCCTGCGGGTCGTCGGGGAAGCCCCGGGTGGTGCCCAGGCGCGCGGCGAGCTCCTTGAGGAGGGTGAGATCGGTGCGGACCCCGGGGGGCGGGGGAACGGCCGCCTGGCGGAGGATGACCCTGCCTTCGAGGTTGGTGGTGGTGCCGGTCTCCTCGGCCCACTGGGCGGCGGGCAGGACCACGTCGGCCAGTTCGGCGGTCTCGGAGAGCACGACGTCGCTGACGGCGAGGAAGTCCAGCGCCCGCAGCCGCTCGGTGACATGGGCGGCGCGGGGCGCGGAGACGACGGGGTTGGAGCCCATGACCAGCAGGGCCCGGATGCCGTCGGGGGTTCCGGCGCGGTCGAGGAGCTCGTAGGCGGAAGGGCCCGGTCCGGGAAGGGAGTCGGGGTCCACGCCCCAGACGGCGGCGACGTGGGCGCGGTCGGCGGGGTCGGTCAGGGAGCGGTAGCCGGGGAGCTGGTCGGCCTTCTGCCCGTGCTCGCGGCCGCCCTGTCCGTTGCCCTGGCCGGTCAGGCATCCGTAGCCGCTGCCGGGGCGCCCGGCCTTGCCGGTGGCCAGGCAGAGGTTGATCCAGGCGCGGACGGTGTCGGTGCCCTTGCTGTGCTGTTCGCTGCCGCGTGCGGTGAGGACCATGCCGGTGCCGGCTCCGGCGAACATGCGCACCGCCTCGCGCAGTCGTGACACCGGCACCCCGGTGATCTGCTCCACCCGCTCGGGCCAGTGAGCCATGGCGGTGGCCCGGGCCCCTTCGAAGCCGGTGGTGCGGGCGGCGATGAAGTCCTCGTCTAGATGGCCGTCGGCGATCACCAGGTGCAACATCCCCAGGGCGAGCGCCAGATCGCTGCCGGGTACCGGGCGCAGGTGGAGGTCCGCCTGTTCGGCGGTGCGCGTCCGGCGGGGATCGACGACGATCAGCCGGCCGCCGGCCTCGCGCATGCGGGTGAAGTAGCGCAGCGCGGGCGGCATGGTCTCGGCGGGGTTGGCCCCGACGAGAACGACGCAGCCGGTCGTGGCGATGTCCTCCAGCGGAAAGGGCAGGCCGCGGTCGACGCCGAAGGCCGCGCGGTGGGCGGTGGCGGCCGAGGACATGCAGAAGCGGCCGTTGTAGTCGATGTTCGGGGTGCGCAGGACCACGCGGGCGAACTTGCCGAGCGCATAGGCCTTTTCGTTGGTCAGCCCGCCCCCGCCGAAAACGCCGACGGCCGCGTTTCCGTGGCGTTCGGCGGCCCGCCGGAGACCGTCGGCCGTCCGGCCCAGGGCCTCGTCCCAGGACGCCTCGCGCAGGGTCCCGTCGTCGGCGTCGCGGACCAGGGGCGCGGTCAGGCGGAGGGCACGGGCGAGGAGGGCGGGCGCGGTGCGGCCCTTGCCGCACAACGCGCCCTGGTTGACGGGGAATCCGGGGCGTTCCTCGACGTCGACCGGCGGGGCGGTAGGCGGCGTGCCGCCGGGACCGGTGGGTCGCGGCCGCAGTCGCATGCCGCACTGCAACGCGCAGTACGGGCAGTGGGTGTCGGTCGGGGCCATACACCGAGCATGGGTCCCGCCGGTTACACGGCCGGGTCCGAGATGTTGCGGCCGCGGCACGAATTCCTCACGCCCCGGCGGCGGCCGTGTGATGTGGGTGGCATCCGCATTTAACATGAGCCGCGCACATACTGACGCCGCCATGACAGTGCGGCAACTCGCCGGTAACACAGCGCCGCGAGCCTGGGCCCATGAGTACGGGGAACACGACCGCCGGCCGGGACACCGGGGCGGTGGGACCGCTGACGGGTTTCACGATCGGGGTGACGGCGGACCGCCGCCGCGAGGAGCTGGTGGCGCTGCTCGTGCGCCGGGGCGCCCGTGTCGTCGAGGCCCCCGCCCTGCGCATCATGCCACTCGGTGACGACGCCGCGCTGCGCCGCGCCACCGAGCGCTGCCTCGAAGCCCCGCTGGACTACGTCGTCGCCACGACGGGCGTGGGCTGGCGCGGCTGGGTGAGCGCCGCCGAGGGGTGGGGGACGGCCGACGCGCTGCTGAGCGCGTGCCGGGGCGCCACGGTCGTCAGCCGGGGCCCGAAGGCCACCGGCGCGGTACGGGCCTGCGGCTTGGCGGAGGCGTTCGCGCCCGGGACCGAGGCCAGTCACGAGGTGCTGACGTGGCTGCTCGCCCGGGACCTCGACGGCCGCCGGGTCGCCGTCCAGGAACACGGGGCGCCGCTGCCGGACTTCACGGCCGCGCTGCGCGAGCGGGGCGCGGAGGTGATCGAGGTCCCGGTCTACCGGTGGGGGCCTCCGGAGGATCCCGGCGCGGTCCGCCGCCTCGTGGAGGCCACCACGCGCGGCGAGGTGCAGGCGCTGACGTTCACCAGCGCCCCGGCCGCCGTGGCCCTGCTGGAGGCGGCCGCGGCGGCCGGGCAGCGGGAGAGGTTCCTGGCCGCGCTGCGCGAGGACGTGGCGGCGTTCTGCGTCGGCGAGCTGTGCGCGCACCCCCTGCGGGAGGCGGACGTGCCGGTGCGCTGCCCGGAGCGGAGCCGGCTCGGGGCGCTCGTCCGGACGCTGGAGGACGTCCTGTCCCGGCGCGGCCGCCGGGACCTCAGCCCCGCGCCGGATCCCCTGGTGCTCCAGGGCAACGCGCTCCTCGGCGACGGCGCCCCGGTGTGGCTGCCGCCCCTGCAGGCCGCGGTGCTGCGCGCCCTCGCCGAGCGCCCCGGCCAGGTGCTCAGCCGCACCGAACTGCTGGTGCGCGCCTGGCCCGACGGCCGCGCCGACCGGCACGCGGTCGACATGTCCATCGCCCGGCTGCGCAGGGCCCTGGGCCGCCACGCCGCCTTGGTCCGCACGGTCCCGAAGCGGGGCTACGCCCTGGCGGGGGCGTGATGGCCGGGCCCGCCCCCGTTCTCGTCGCCGCCGCGCACGGCACACGGGATCCGGCCGGGGTGCGGACCGTGCACCGGCTGCTGGAGCGGGTGCGGGCCCTGCGGCCGGGGCTGTGGGTGGAGTGCGGGTTCCTGGGACTGGCCGCGCCCTCGCTGCCGGACGTGCTGGAGCGGGTGGCGGGGCCCGTCGTCGTGGTGCCCGTGCTGCTCGGGCCCGGCTATCACGTCCGCGTCGACATCCCCGCCGTGCTGGACGCCGTCGGCGCCGGTCACCGGGCCGTGCCGGCGCCGGCGCTGGGCCCGGACGCGCTGCTCGCCGAGGCCCTGTCGGGGCGGCTGCGCGAGGCGGGCTGGTGCGGCCGGGCGCCCGGCGCGGCCGTGGTGCTGGCGGCCGCCGGGTCCCGGGACCCGGCGGCGACGGCGGCCACGCGCGCCATGGCCGGGCTGCTCGGCACGCGG
>NZ_JBTOLC010000072.1:0-19455 GCF_054551825.1 Streptomyces sp. L500 | reverse complement strand
ACGCCGTCCGGCGCGGGCCGGCCCGCGCGCGGCGAGCGCAGCAGCCGGTCGGCGACGGCCCGGGCGGGGGCCGGCGCGGAGCCGGCCCGCAGCCGGACGAGGGCCGCGAGGGCCGCCGAGCCGTCGGGCAGCGCACCCGGCACCGCGCACATCGCGGCCACCCCGGACCGTTCCGCCAGCGCCGAGCCCGAACCCTCCGGGCTCGGCTCGCCGTCACCCGTCTGCCAGGGGGCGACCGCCACGAGCGCCAGCGGCCCGTCGGCCGCCGGGCCCAGGGCCTCCCGCAGCGCGCCGCGCGCCGCCTCCACCGCCGCCGGCCGGGCGGTCAGCAGATCCCGCAGCAGCTCGCCCAGCTCCGCGCCCGCCCGGGCCTCCGCCGCGAGCAGGGCGCCGATCCGGTGGGTCGTCTCCACCGCCTGGGCGAGCCGGGGGTCGGCGAACGGGACGCCCAGGTCCAGGCCCGCCAGGTGCTCGTCGTCCAGCAGCCAGACGTAGCCGTGCACCACCCCGCCGTGGCGCACCGGCAGGCAGATGCGGCCGGTGAACACCCCCGCCGCCGGGTCCGGCGGGATGCGCAGCGGCGCCTGCGCCCGGGCGATGCCGAACGCCTCGAACCAGGCCCGGACCGCCGCCGTGGAGCGGCGCTGGAGGATCGAGCGGGTGCGCACCGGGTCCATCATCAGGTCGGCGTCGTCGTCCCCGCCGTGGGCGCCGAAGGCGATCAGGCCGAAGTCGCGGTCCTCGAGCGTCGCGGGGACGCCGAGCGCCGCGGAGATCTCGTCCACGAGGTGCTGATACTCGCCACGCATGCTGCGGCCCGCTCCTTTCGGGTATTCGTCGGCCATCATTGTCATACATCTGTCTGAGATCCCGGCCACGAATGCGTGACAGGTGTCGATGGCAGCGAGATGGCGTGAACTCTACGTTTCACGATGAGTCACTTATGCCGTCTCCCCAGGTGGGGACGGCCTTCATCGTGGAGGTGCCCATGCTGGGTCCCGTGATCCTCGCCGCGTCCCGCAGCGACAAGATGCGCCGTTTCGTCTCGGCCGCCCCGGGCACCAAGCAGGTCGTCGACCGCTTCATCGCCGGCGAGACCGTCGGCCAGGTCATCCCGATCGTGGAGGACGCGGCGGCGAAGGGCCTCGAGGTCACCCTCGACGTGGTGGGCGAGGACATCACCACCGTCGAGCAGTCGTACGCGGCGCGCGACGCCTACCTGGAGCTCATCGACCGGCTCAAGGAGCTCGGCCTCGGCGAGAAGGCCGAGATGTCGGTCAAGCTCTCCATGTTCGGCCAGGCCCTGGAGAACGGCCACGAGCTGGCCCTCGCCAACGTCCGCCCGGTCGTCGAGGCCGCCGACGCCATAGGCACCACGGTCACCCTGGACGCCGAGGACCACACGACCCTCGACTCCATGTTCGCCATCCACGAGGAGCTGCGGAAGGACTTCCCGAAGACCGGCTGCGTCATCCAGGCCTACCTCTTCCGCACCGAGGACGACGCCCGCCGGCTCGCCGCGGCCGGCAGCCGGGTGCGTATCGTGAAGGGTGCGTACAAGGAGCCCGCCTCCGTCGCGTACCAGGACAAGGCCGAGATCGACAAGGCGTTCGTGCGGATCGTCAAGATCCTCATGGCGGGCTCGGGCTACCCGATGATCGGTTCGCACGACCCCCGTCTGATCGCCATCACGCAGGAGCTGGCCAGGCAGGCAGGTCGCAATCCGGACGAGTACGAATTCCAGATGCTCTACGGCATCCGCAGTGAAGAGCACATCCGGCTGGCGGCCGAGGGCCACCGCATGCGTGTCTACACCGCGTACGGCACCGACTGGTACGGCTACTTCATGCGCCGCCTCGCCGAGAAGCCGGCCAACCTGCTGTTCTTCGCCCGCTCGATCCTCACCAAGGGCTGAGCCCCCCGACACCCCCGTCAAGCCCCGAAGGAGACACGGAACTCATGGACGCTGTGACCCAGGTCCCCGCCCCGGTCAACGAGCCGGTGCACACCTACGCCCCCGGTTCCCCCGAGCGCGCCCGGCTGGAGGCCAAGCTCAAGGAGCTGGCGGCCAACCCCATCGATCTACCGATGACGATCAACGGTGAGAAGCGGATGGGCGGCGGCGAGGCCTTCAAGGTCGTCCAGCCGCACAACCACGCCGCCGTGATCGGCACGTACCGCAACGCCACCGAGCAGGACGCCCAGGACGCGATCGACGCCGCCCTGGCCGCCGCCCCGGCGTGGCGCGCGATGTCCTTCGACGACCGCGCCGCGATCATCCTGCGCGCCGCCGAGCTGCTGGCCGGCCCCTGGCGCGAGACGCTGGCCGCCTCCACCATGCTGGGCCAGTCCAAGACCGCGCAGCAGGCCGAGATCGACACGCCCTGCGAGCTCGTCGACTTCTGGCGCTTCAACGTCCACTTCGCGCGCCAGATCCTCGCCGAGCAGCCGGTCGCCAACTCCGCCGGCGTGTGGAACCGCAGCGACCACCGGCCGCTGGAGGGCTTCGTCTACGCGATCACGCCCTTCAACTTCACCGCCATCGCCGGCAACCTGCCGACCGCCCCGGCCCTCATGGGCAACGTGGTCGTCTGGAAGCCGTCCCCCACGCAGACCCACTCCGCCGTGCTGCTGATGAAGCTGCTGGAGGAGGCCGGCCTGCCCAAGGGCGTCATCAACCTGGTGACCGGTGACGGCATCGCCGTCTCCGAGGTGGCCCTGAACCACCCCGAGCTGGCCGGCATCCACTTCACCGGCTCGACCAAGACCTTCCAGTACCTGTGGAAGACGGTCGGCAACAACATCGAGAAGTACCGCTCCTACCCGCGCCTGGTCGGCGAGACCGGCGGCAAGGACTTCGTCGTCGCCCACCCGAGCGCCGACCGCGCCATCCTGAAGACCGCGCTGACCCGCGGCTCCTTCGAGTTCCAGGGCCAGAAGTGCTCCGCCTCCTCCCGCGCCTACATCCCGCGCTCCATCTGGGAGGACGGCTTCAAGGAGGAGTTCGCGGCCGAGGTCGACGGCATCACCATGGGTGACGTCACCGACCTGTCGCACTTCATCGGCGCCGTCATCGACGAGCGTGCCTTCGCCAAGAACAAGGCCGCCATCGACCGCGCCAAGGAGGACCCCACCTGCACGATCGTCGCCGGTGGCACGTACGACGACTCGGTGGGCTACTTCGTCCGCCCGACCGTCATCGAGTGCAGCGACCCGGAGAACGAGGTCTTCACGACCGAGTACTTCGGCCCGATCCTCGCCGTCCACGTCTACGAGGACGCCGACTTCGACGCGATGCTCGCCCAGATGGAGTCCGTCTCGGCCTACGCCCTGACCGGCTCGATCATCGCCGGTGACCGCGCCGCGGCCGCCGACGCGATGGAGAAGCTCCGCTTCGCCGCGGGCAACTTCTACATCAACGACAAGTCGACGGGCGCCGTCGTCGGCCAGCAGCCCTTCGGCGGCGGCCGCGCCTCCGGCACCAACGACAAGGCCGGTGCCGCGAGCAACCTCCAGCGCTGGGTGTCCACCCGGTCGATCAAGGAGACCCTGGTCCCGCCGACCGACTACCGCTACCCGCACATGGGCTGATCCACGGCCCGCGCATGAGCCCCGCCCCCGTCCGGCCCCCCAGCCGGGCGGGGGCGGCGTCGTGTCGCGGGCGGTGTCGTTGTCTCAGATAGTAGGAAGTCCGAGTAATAGTGGAGACACCACGCCGGGCCCTGACCTAGCGTGGAGGGAGCCGAACGTCCCGCTCCATCGAGCGACGGCGGACGCGGCCCGGTGCCCCGCGCAGGTGACCCCTGCGGCACCCCGGCCCCCGCCCTTCTCCCGGCTTTCGATTCCTTCTCGCTTCCCGCTCGCCCGCCCCCGCCCGGGGCCCAGCAGAGGAGACGTGACCATGCCCGAGACCGCCGTCCGTTCCGCCCGCCGGATCCGCCGCGCCGCCCGCGCGGCCGACAGCGCCGCCCGTCAGACCGACCGGGCCAACGCCGCCGCCGCGCTCCAGCGCGCGCTCGACCGCCGCGACAACGGCGGCGTCACCGGTCACTGAGTCACCGGCCCCGGTCGTCCTCGTCCTCCCGCGCGGGGCGGGTGACGGTGCTGTGCTGTTCCTTCTCGGCTCCGCTCCGCGTCACCTCGAAGCGGTCCACCCGGGCGCCGCTCTCCGCCAGCGCCGTCACCGTCAGCCTGGGGTGCCGGCCCGGCTCCGCCTCGACCGCCAGGAACGAGTAGCCCGTATAGCGCACTCGCGACCACTCCACCGTCTCCTTGGCCTTCACCCGGCCCTTGGCCCAGTGGTAGCTGGCCACGGAGTCCACGTCCTTCACATGGCCCTCGTAGCTGTCGGGCACCGGGAAGTCGTAGAGCGACTTCCCGGCGCCGCCCGCGGTGACGTACACGATGCCGTCCCGTGAGGAGTCGACGGACTCGCCGATCGGCACCCGCTTCGCCACCTTGCCGCGCTTTATCGCGTCGGTGCGCTCGTAGACGTGGTTGTGGCCGTTGATCACCAGATCCACCTGGTGCTTCTCGAACAGCGGTACCCACAGGTCGCGCACCCCGCCGTCCGAGGCGTGGCCGTTGGTCGTGGAGAAGGCGCAGTGGTGGAAGAAGACCACGATGAAGTCGACGTCGCGCCGCTCGCGCAGCTCCCGCAGCCGCCGGTCGAGCCAGCGCGTCTGCCGGCCGTCGCTGTAGCCGGTGTTGGCGGTGATCTCGTACGAGACGTCGTTGGCGTCCAGCGCGACGACGCCCACGTTGCCGTAGACGAAGGAGTAGACGCCCGGCGAGTTCCGGGCGTCGAAGCCGTTGTCCGGCAGCGTCCAGCGGGCGCTCTGGCCGCCGTAGCCGTTGGGGGAGTACCAGGCCTCCATGTCGTGGTTGCCCGTGGTCACCATCCAGGGCACCCGCGAGGCCACGGTCTCGGTCTGGGCGAGGAACTGGTCCCACGTGCGGGCGTCGTAGACGTCCGTCGGCTTGCCGGAGCCGCTGTCGTCGGCGTAGCAGATGTCGCCCGCGTGGAGGTGGAAGACGGGGTTCTGACCGAGGATCAGCTGGTCGTTGGCGAGGGCGTGGTAGCTGACGCCCTGGTCGCCGAAGGCCGTGAAGACGAACCGTTCGGACCGCTCCGGCGCCGTGGCGAAGGTGCCGACGGTCGCGAAGTGGCGGGTGTCGGCGGGGTCGAAGCCGTCGTGGCCGACGCCGTAGTAGTAGGTCTGGCCGGGGGCCAGACCGTCCAGGGCGGCGTGGAGGTAGACCTGGTCGACGGCCGGGAGCTTCTTGCTCAGGGGCGGGGTGTGGAGCGTGCGGACCTCGGCGGGGATGCGCCGGCTGAGGTCCCAGGGCTTCAGGCCGACGCGGACGAACGGCCGCTTGACCGCGAACGGCACCTGCCAGGAGATCCGCATCTGCGTCCGCGGGTCGGCCCCGAAGGCCAGGTGCCGCCCGAACGGCGCGACGAGCGAGCCGTCGACTCTCGCGGTCGCCGGAGTGGTGATCAGGGTGGGCGAGAGGGGCCGCGCGGTGCCGCCGCCCCCGGCGAACGCGGCGGGGGCGCCCGCCCCCAGCAGCCCGGTGCCCGCGACCGCGCCGGCCGTCACGGCGCTCGCGCGCAGCAGCCCGCGCCGGGTGAACCTGCCGCGCAGGTACTCGTGCTGCTCGGCCATCGTCATGTCGCGCGCGAGACGGTCGGGGATGCCTACTCGTGGTGTGTCCATGTCGGAAAAAGTGCCAGGAGTGGGCGGCCTGGACACGTACTTTCGGTGAATGTGGCCTGTCCGGCTGGCAATGTGTCCATATCGCGGACGGGGTGTGTCATCAGGCGGGACGCAGGAGTACGGTCCCGGTATGTCTCGCAGCATTCGTCTCGCAGTGATCCCCGGTGACGGCATCGGCCCCGAGGTCGTGGCCCAGGGCCTCAAGGTTCTTGACTCCGTGCTCCCTTCGGACGTCAAGCTGGAGACCCGGGAGTACGACCTCGGCGCCCGCCGCTGGCACGCCACCGGCGAGACCCTCCCCGACGCCGAGCTGGCCTCCCTCGAGCAGCACGACGCGATCCTGCTGGGCGCGATCGGCGACCCGACGGTGCCCTCCGGCGTCCTGGAGCGCGGTCTGCTGCTGAAGCTGCGCTTCGCCTTCGACCACTACGTCAATCTGCGTCCGTCGAAGCTGTTCCCCCATACGGTCAGCCCCCTCGCCGGCCGCCCCGAGATCGACTTCGTCGTCGTCCGCGAGGGCACCGAGGGCCCCTACACCGGCAACGGCGGCTCGCTGCGCACCGGCACCCCCGCCGAGGTCGCCACCGAGGTCAGCGTCAACACCGCCTACGGCGTGGAGCGCGTGGTCCGCGACGCCTTCGAGCGCGCCCAGGCCCGCCCCCGCCGGAAGCTGACCCTCGTCCACAAGAACAACGTCCTCGTACACGCCGGGCACCTCTGGAAGAGGATCTTCGACCGCGTCGGCCGCGAGTACCCCGAGGTCACCACCGACTATCTGCACGTCGACGCCGCGACGATCTTCTTCGTCACCCAGCCGGAGCGCTTCGACGTCATCGTCACCGACAACCTCTTCGGCGACATCCTCACCGACCTGGCCGCCGCCGTCACCGGCGGCATCGGGCTCGCCGCCTCCGGCAACATCAACCCCACCGGGGCCTTCCCCTCGATGTTCGAGCCGGTCCACGGCTCCGCGCCCGACATCGCGGGCACCGGCAAGGCCGACCCCACCGCCACGGTCCTCTCGGTGGCGCTCCTGCTGCGCCACCTCGGGTACGAGGCGGAGGCGGCGCGCGTCGAGACGGCCGTCGCCGAGGACATCGCCGGGCGCGGCAGCGTGGTGCGCACCACCGACCAGGTGGGCGACGCGCTCGTATCGCGCGTACTCGCATCCGTACAAACCGGCTGATACCGGTCCGCGTTTCCGCGCGCGACCGGATATCACCGTCGATTACCGGCCGCGCGCACATTTTCCGTCGGGCCCCTCACGAGCGATAATCGAACGTGGGGCCGCGATTGAGGCGAAGAAGCTCGGACGTCCCGATGCCCTCGGGGCGACGTGAGCGCGGTCCGCCACTACCAAGGTGAAGGACACGCATTCATGACGACGCCCACGATCGAGCTCAAGCCCTCCTCGCACCCGCTCTCCGACGCGGAGCGCGAGCGGATCCTGGCGAACCCCGGATTCGGCCGCCACTTCACCGACCACATGGTGACCATCAAGTGGACCGAGGGCCGCGGCTGGCACGACGCCCAGCTCACCCCGTACGCGCCGCTGTCCATCGACCCGGCCAACATGACCCTCCACTACGCGCAGGAGATCTTCGAGGGTCTCAAGGCCTACCGCCGCCCCGACGGCTCGGTCGCCACCTTCCGCCCCGACGCCAACGCCCGGCGCTTCCAGGCCTCCGCCCGCCGGCTCGCCATGCCCGAGCTGCCGGTCGAGACCTTCATCGAGGCCTGTGACGTCCTGGTCCGCCAGGACAAGGCATGGGTCCCGGCGCACGGCGGCGAGGCCTCCCTCTATCTGCGCCCCTTCATGATCGCGACCGAGGTCGGCCTCGGGGTGAAGCCCGCCAACGAGTACCTCTTCATCGTGATCGCCTCCCCGGCCGGCCCGTACTTCCCCGGTGGCGTCAAGCCCGTCTCCGTGTGGCTGTCCGAGAACTACGTCCGCGCCGTCCCCGGCGGCATGGGCTTCGCCAAGACCGGCGGCAACTACGCGGCCTCCCTCCTCGCCCAGGCCGAGGCGGCCGAGAAGGGCTGCGACCAGGTCGTCTGGCTGGACGCGCTGGAGCACAAGTGGGTCGAGGAAATGGGCGGCATGAACCTGTACTTCGTGTACGGGGGCCGCGACGGCGAGAAGCCCCGGATCGTCACGCCGGAGCTGACCGGTTCGCTGCTGGCCGGCGTCACCCGTGACTCGCTGCTGACCATCGCCAAGGACCTCGGCTACGAGTCCGAGGAGGGCCGCGTCTCCACCGATCAGTGGAAGCGCGACACCGAGAACGGCACCCTCACCGAGGTCTTCGCCTGCGGCACGGCCGCGGTGATCACCCCCGTCGGGCATGTGAAGTCGACGGGCGGCGAGTGGACCCAGGGCGACGGCGAGCCCGGCGAGGTCACCATGAACCTCCGCAAGGCGCTGCTGGCGGTCCAGACCGGCGTCACCGAGGACGCCCACGGCTGGATGCACCCGCTGGGCTGAGACCGGTTCGTCCTTGCGGGCGGTGGACATAACGCACGCAAGTCCATGTGATCGTTGCCGGCCGGACCCTTGTCCGAATCCGGGCCGTTCCGCCACCGTGATCCCTCATGGGACAGGCACATTCACGGCACTGGAAGAAGATCTGGGTCGGCTCGGCCGGCAACATGGTCGAGTGGTTCGACTGGTTCGTCTACGCCAGCTTCGCCACCTACTTCGCGGGCTCCTTCTTCCCGGCGGGCAACGACACCGCCAAGCTCATGAACACCGCCGGCATCTTCGCCGTCGGCTTCTTCATGAGGCCCGTCGGCGGCTGGCTGCTGGGCCGGGTCGGCGACCGGCGCGGCCGCAAGGCGGCCCTCACCCTGACGGTCACGCTGATGTCGGCGTCCGCCGTGCTCATCGCCGTCGCCCCGACCTACGGGGTCGCCGGCTACGGCGGCGCCGCCGTCCTCCTCGTCGCCCGGCTGCTCCAGGGTCTGTCCGTCGGCGGCGAGTACGCGGCCAGCGCCACCTACCTCACCGAGGCCTCCGCGCCCGGCCGCCGCGGCTTCGCCTCCAGCTTCCAGTACGTCTCCATGACCGCCGGCCAGATCCTGGGCCTGGGGCTGCTGATCCTCCTCCAGCACACCCTCACCAGCGGTGAGCTCCACAGCTGGGGCTGGCGGATCCCCTTCGTCGTGGGCGCCCTCGGCGCCGCCGTCATCTTCTACCTGCGGCGCAACATGCTGGAGACGGAGACGTACGCGGAGGACAGCGGTACGGGAGCCGACGACCGGGGCACGATCCGCGCGCTGCTGCGGCACAAGCGCGAGGCGCTCCTCGTCATCGCCCTGACCATGGGCGGCACGGTCGCCTACTACACGTACACCACGTATCTGACGAAGTATCTGTCCAACACCGCGGGCCTGCCCAAGCGGACGGCGACGCTCGTCAGCTTCTGCGCGCTGATCGTCTTCGCCGCCCTCCAGCCGCTGGCGGGCGCGCTCTCGGACCGGATCGGCCGCCGGCCGCTGCTGATCACCTTCGCCGTGGGCTCGACCTTCCTCACCGTGCCGATCATGGCGATGCTCAAGCACGCGGGATCCTTCTGGCCGGCCCTCGGACTGTCGCTGCTGGCGCTGGTGATCGTCACCGGCTACACCTCGATCAACGCCTGTGTGAAGGCGGAGCTGTTCCCCACGGGCGTCCGGTCGCTGGGCGTGGCCCTGCCCTACGCCATCGCCAACGCCCTCTTCGGCGGCACGGCCGAGTACGTGGCCCTCTGGTTCAAGGACGCGGGCCTGGAGTCCGGCTTCTCCTGGTACGTCGCGGGCTGCGCGGCGGTCTCGCTCGTCGTCTACCTCACCATGCGCGAGACCCGGGACACCGACCTGAAGCACGTCGGCACGGCACCCCGGGCTTCCGCCGAGACGGGGACGGACACAGTGCCCGCATCCTGAGACCCACCCGCATCGGGGACCGGACCTGTGGCAGTATGCCGCCATGCTCCCGTTCGCCATCATTATGGGCAACAGGCGCGCCGGTCCGCAGTGACCGCTCCCGTACCACCCGTACGAAGCGGACACCGTCGTCCCAGACCCGCGCGCAGACCTCTCGCACCCGCGAGAGGTTTTTGCGTTTCCGGCCCACCTCGCCGGACGGCGCAGGGCGCGGGCCCACCGGGGGCGGCGGTACCGGTCATCCCGGCAGACCGACATCCTCACAGGAGTCAGACCAGCAATGACGGACGCAACCGACGGCCGCGAGCCCCTCGAACCCGAAGCCCCCGTCGACGACGCCTTCCACGTCTTCGACACCACCCTGCGCGACGGCGCGCAGCGTGAGGGCATCAACCTCACCGTCGCGGACAAGCTCACGATCGCCCGCCACCTGGACGACTTCGGCGTCGGCTTCATCGAGGGCGGCTGGCCGGGCGCCAACCCCCGCGACACCGAGTTCTTCCAGCGCGCCCGCGCGGAGATCACCTTCCGGCACGCCCGGCTCGTCGCCTTCGGCGCCACCCGCAAGGCGGGCGTGCGCGCCGAGGACGACCGGCAGGTCGCCGCCCTCCTGGAGTCCGGGGCCCCCGTCATCACCCTCGTCGCCAAGTCGCACGACCGGCATGTGGAACTCGCCCTGCGCACCACGCTGGAGGAGAACCTCGCGATGGTGCGCGAGACGGTCGCGTACCTGCGCTCGCACGGCCGACGTGTCTTCGTCGACTGCGAGCACTTCTTCGACGGCTACCGCGCCAACCCCGGCTACGCCACCCAGGTCGTGCGCGCCGCCCACGAGGCCGGCGCCGACGTCGTCGTCCTGTGCGACACCAACGGCGGCATGCTGCCCGCCCAGATCGACGCCGTCGTCCGCACCGTGCGGGGCGACACCGGCGCGCGCCTCGGCATCCACGCCCAGGACGACACCGGCTGCGCCGTCGCCAACACCCTCGCCGCGGTGGACGCCGGCGCCACCCACGTCCAGTGCACGGCCAACGGCTACGGCGAGCGCGTCGGCAACGCCAACCTCTTCCCGGTCGTCGCCGCCCTGGAGATCAAGTACGACCGGCGGGTGCTGCCGCCGGGCAGGCTGGCCGAGACGACGCGGATCTCGCACGCGATCGCCGAGGTCGTCAACCTCACGCCGTCCACGCATCAGCCGTACGTGGGGGTCTCCGCGTTCGCCCACAAGGCCGGGCTCCACGCCTCGGCGATCAAGGTGGACCCGGACCTCTACCAGCACATCGACCCCGAGCGGGTCGGCAACACCATGCGGATGCTCGTCTCCGACATGGCCGGCCGCGCCTCCATCGAGCTCAAGGGCAAGGAACTCGGCGTCGACCTCGGCGGCGACCGCGAGCTGATCGGGCGCGTCGTCCAGCGGGTCAAGGAGCGGGAGCTGGCGGGCTATACGTACGAGGCCGCCGACGCCTCCTTCGAACTGCTGCTCCGCGAGGAGATCGAGGGCCGGGCGCGGCGCTACTACCGCGTGGAGTCCTGGCGCGCCATCGCCGAGGACCGCCCGGACGGCACCCACGCCAACGAGGCGACCGTGAAGCTGTGGGCGAAGGGCGAGCGCATCGTCGCCACGGCCGAGGGCAACGGCCCGGTCGACGCCCTCGACCGGGCGCTGCGGGTGGCGCTGGAGCGCATCTACCCCCAGCTCGCGGGCATCCGGCTGACCGACTACAAGGTCCGCATCCTGGAGGGCAACCTGGGCACGGGCTCGACGACCCGCGTCCTGGTCTCCACGAGCGACGAGAGCGGCGAGTGGTCCACGGTGGGCGTGGCGGAGAACGTCATCGCGGCGTCCTGGCAGGCCCTGGACGACGCGTACGCGTACGGGCTGCGACGGGCGGGCGTGGACCCGCAGGAGTGAGTGCCCGTATCAGCCCCTCCGGCGTTTGAGGAGCGGGGTCCGGGGCGGAGCCCCGGTTCGGGAAGGGGCGGGTCAGGGGAAAGAGGCATCCAGCCCCGCCCCCAACAAGTCGAACGCCCGATCCGCATCCGCATGCGCTTCGACCAGCGCATCGCCGATCGCCCGCCCCGACGCCAACTTCCGCCAGTTCTCCTGCGCCAACCGGTGATGCGTGGTGATGACCTGCGCCGCCGCGAGCCCGGCGGTCAGCGCGTCACCGCGCCCCGTCTCCAGTAGCGCCTCCGCCAGCAACTCCTCATCCCGCTCGGCGTAGCGGACGAGGCGGGCGAGCAGGCTCGGCGTCCCGTAGAGCATGTCGTTGAACGCCCGCACGACCGGGTGGTCGTTGAGGCCCGTGATGGGATCGTGGGCGTCCAGGCGCGCGTGGTAGTGCGCGCGGAGCGCGCCCAGCGGCGACTGGCCGGCCGCCCGGCCGGCGACGACGCGCGCCGCCTCGCCCTGGTGGTCGGCGATGCGATGCAGCGCCAGATCCTCCTTGGCCGGGAAGTAGCGGAAGAGCGTCGGCTTGGACACCTCGACCGCCGCCGCGACGTCCGCGACGGACACCTGGTCGAAGCCGTGCTTCAGGAACAGCTCGATGGCCGTGTCGGACAGCGCCTGGCGCGTGCGCTGCTTCTTCCGTTCCCGCAGTCCCGTCTCATCGGTCACGGGGTCACTCTAGCAGGTGACGTTACCCAGAATCTTTTGTTACCCAGTTGCGTTTTCGGCGGGGTGGGTCTTTCATGGACACATGACTTCGACAGACGTACCGACCGACGTGTCGGCTGGCGTGCCGACCGACGTACTGATCGTGGGCGCGGGCCCCACCGGCCTGACCCTCGCCTGCTCGCTCGCCCGCGCCGGCGCGGCCGTCCGCATCATCGACAAGTCGCCGGAGTTCCACCGGAGCTCGCGCGGCAAGGGCCTCAACCAGCGCAGCCGCGAGCTCTTCGACGACCTCGGGGTGGGGGAGCGGGCGGCGGCGTCCGGCATCGAGCACATCACCTTGCGCAAATACCGCGACGGCGTCGCCGTGGCGGACCACGTCGCCTTCGCCGACCGGTCCCCGACCCCCGACACCCCCTATGCCAGCGGCCTGCTCATCCCCCAGTGGCGCACGGAGGAGATCCTGCGCGAGCGGCTCGCCGACCACGGCGTCCAGGTCGAACTCGGCTGTGAGCTGGCAGGGTTCACCCAGGACGCGGACGGCGTCGTGGCGACGCTCGCCGACGGCCGGCGGATCACGGCGTCCTATCTCGTGGGCTGCGACGGCGGCCACAGCCCCGTGCGCAAGGCGCTGGGCGTGGCCTTCGAGGGGGAGACCGAAGCCGAGGAGAGCATGGTGGTCGGCGACGTCCGCGCCGACGGGCTCGACCCGGCCTACTGGCACCAGTGGTTCGACGAGGACGCGGCCCTCATGCTCTGTCCCTTCCCGGGCAGCGCGCACTGGCAGTTGCAGGGCTCGCCCGAGCGCGACGCCGACGGGCGGCCGCTGCCGCCGTCGCTCGAGTCCTTCCAGCGGCTCTTCGAGCGGTGCGCCCGGATACCGGACGTGCGGCTGACCGACCCCACCTGGTTCTCCATATACCGCGTCAACGTGCGGATGGCCGACCGCTTCCGTGTCGGGCGGGTCCTTCTCGCCGGGGACGCGGCCCACGTCCACTCGATCGCCGGCGGCCTGGGGATGAACACCGGCATCCAGGACGCCTTCAACCTGGGCTGGAAGCTGGCCTTCGTGGTGCGCGGGCTGGCCGGTCCGGGGCTGCTGGACACCTATGAGGAGGAGCGGCTGCCGGTCGCGGCGTGGACGCTCGACCTCACCAACGAGCGGCTGCGCGCGGTCCTGGAGGGCGTCCGGGAGGCGGGCGTCGGCACCGAGGCGGTGGTCACCGACGACACCACCACGCTGGGCGTCGGCTACGGCTGGAGCTCGCTGGCGTGGGGCGGCCCCAAGGCGGGGGAGCGGGCACCCGACGCGCCTTGCCGGGACGCGGTGACCGGCAAGGGGATACGGCTCTTCGAGGTCTTCGCCGGTCCGCGCTTCACCCTCCTCGGCGTAGGGCCGACGAGCGCGAAGGCTCTGGCGGAGGTCCTCGCGGATGCGGGGGAGAAGTACGACGGGATGCTGACCGTGCTGCGTGTCGACGACCACGAGGGGCACGTCCGACGGGCGTACGGGATCGAGGGCGACGGGCTCGTGCTCGTACGGCCCGACAACCACATAGCCCTGAGCGTGGCGGCGGACCGAGGCGCCGAGGTCATGGACCGGCTGGCGCGCCTCGGTCACTGATCCGCACGGGGTCAGGCCTGGGCGGCGGTCTTCACCGCGGAGATGTCGAAGGTCAGCTTCACCTTGTCGCTGACCATCACACCGCCGGCCTCCAGGGCCGCGTTCCAGGTCAGGCCCCAGTCGGAGCGCAGGATCTCGGCGCTTCCCTCGAAGCCGACGCGCTCGTTGCCGTAGACGTCCGTGGCCGAGCCGTTGAACTCCAGGTCGATGGAGAGGGGGCGGGTGACGTCCTTGATGGTGAGGTCGCCGGTGAGGCGGTAGCGGTCGCCGCCCACGCGCTCGGCGGCGGTGGAGCGGAAGGTCATCAGGGGGAACGCCTCGGCGTCGAAGAAGTCGCCGCTCAGCAGGTGGGCGTCGCGGTCCTTGATGCCGGTGTCGACGCTGTCGATCCTGACGTCGATGGCGGCGGTGGAGCGGGCGGGGTCGGAGCCGTCGAGGCGGAGGGTCCCCTCGTGCTGGGGGAAGGAGCCCTTGACGTTGGTGACCATCGCGTGGCGCACGGTGAAGCCGATGCTGCTGTGGGCGGGGTCGATGGTGTAGTCGCCGGTCAGCGCGGCGAGGGCCGGGTCCGTGTCGAGGACGGCGGTGGCGGTGGGGGTGACGGCGGTGTCCCGCTTGCGGGTGAAGAGGCCCATGACTGCTCCTGGGGGTAGAGAAAGGTTGTTTAACCTTCAACGAGATTGACGATAGCGCAATCTGGTTCAAGCTTCAACTACTCCGGAGGGGGTCCGGCCGGAAGCCCGCGGCAGGCGTCATTTGGCAGGCGTCATTGCGCCCCGTGCGCCCCCGTGCCACCGTGTGCGCCGTGCCGTCGTCCACCCCCGCATGGACCCGCCGCGGCTTTCTCGCCGCCTCCGCCCTCGGTGCCCTCGGGCTGGGCGCCGCGCTGCCCGGAGCCGCCCTCGCCGGCCCGGACGGCGACTTCGCCGGGCCGCGTCGCCGCTGGCGCGAGCTCACGCTCGGCACCGGCTTCGACCCCGCCGCCGAGCCCTACGCCGGCGTCCTGCGCCGCACCGGGGAGCAGGCCCGAGCCCATCGCGCGAGCATGCGCCCCGCCGCCGGCTCGCTCTGGCCGGACACGCCCTTCGACCCGCCTGCCGGGATCACCCGCAGCTACGCCCGGCTGTTCACCATGGCCCAGGCCCACGCCCAGCCCGGCACCGGCCTCACCGGGGACGCCGGCCTCGCCGCCGACGTCCTCGCCGGGCTCGACCACCTCCACGAGCGCGTGTACCACCCCGGGACCGTCCGCTACGGGAACTGGTGGGAGTGGCAGATCGGCAGTCCCCGGCTGCTGCTGGACACGGCCGCCCTCCTCCACGACGCGGTGGGCCCGGACCGGCGCGCCCGGCTGCTGGCCGCCGTCGACCACTTCGTCCCCGACTCGGCGATCGGCCCCTACACGGGCACCAGCACCGGCGCCAACCGCGTCGACCTGTGCCGGGTCGTGGCCCTGCGCGGCGTCCTGGGCGAGGACGCCGCCAAGGTCGCCCTCGCCCGCGACGCCCTCTCCCCGGTCTTCCCCCACGTCCTCAAGGGCGACGGGCTCTACGCCGACGGATCGTTCATCCAGCACACCTGGGTGGCCTACACCGGCACCTACGGCTGTGTGCTGCTCGACGGGCTCGGCCGGCTCTTCGCCCTGCTGCGCGGCTCGCGCTGGGAGGTCACCGACCCCAACCGGCGGATCATTCACGACAGCGTGGAGCACGCCTTCGCGCCACTGATCCACGACGGCCTGGTGATGGACTGCGTCTCCGGCCGTGCCATCAGCAGGGGCGTCCGGGCGGCCGAGCCGGACGGGCCCGTCCAGAGCGACCACCAGCGCGGCCACGCCCTCATCGCGGCCATCGCCCTGCTCGCGGCGGGCGCGAGCCCGGCCGAGCGGGAGCGCTGGCACGGCATGGTCAAGGGCTGGATCGCCCGGGACACCACCAGCCCCGTGCTCACCGACCCCCAGTTCGGCGTCGCCGACCTCGCCCGGCTCGCCGCGATCGCCGCCGGGCCCGCGCCCGCCGCCCCGGAGCCCGTGGGCCACCGGCTCTTCCCGGCCATGGACCGGGCCGTCCACCGCCGCCCCGGCTGGACCGCCGCCATCGCCATGGCCTCCGACCGCGTCACCCACTACGAGAACGGCAACGGCGAGAACCCGCGCGGCTGGCACACCGGCGCCGGAATGCTCACCTGGTGGGGCGCCGGCCACGGCGGCGACCAGGGCACCGGCGACCACGGCACCGGCGGCCAGGACACCGGCGATCACGGCACCGGCGGCCAGTACACCGACGCCTTCTGGCCCACCGTCGACCCCTACCGGCTGCCCGGCACCACCGTCTCCGCCGTCCCCCTCGCCGACAACCAGGGCGGCGGCTGGGGCGCCCCCAGACCGGCGGCTCGCTGGGTCGGCGGCGTCACCGACGGGGAGTACGCGGCCGTCGGACAGCACCTCAAGGGGCTCGGCTCCACCCTGGAGGCCCGCAAGTCCTGGTTCTGCGCGGACGACGCCGTCATCTGCCTGGACGCCGGGATCACCGCCCGGGACGGCACCGACGTCGAGACCGTCGTCGACAACCGCAACCTCGGCGCCACCGGCACCCCCGTCCTCACCGTGGACGGCGAGCCCCAGCCCGGCCACGACGGCTGGAGCGAGTCCTTCGACCGCGTCCGCTGGGTCCACCTCGCCGGGCACGGCGGCTACGTCTTCCCCGGCGGCGCCCCGCTCACCGCCCTGCGCGAGGCCCGCACCGGAGCCTGGCGCGACATCAACGCCGACGGCTCGCCCACCCCCCTCACCCGGCGCTACCTCACCCTCCTGCGCCCCCACGGCATCGACCCCGAGGACGCCCGCCACGTCCACCTCCTGATGCCCGGCGCCGGCCCCCGCGCCCTCGCCGACCGCGCCGCCGACCCCGGCTGGCTCACCGTCCTCGCCAACACCGGGGACGTCCAGGCCGTCCACGTCCCCTCCCTCGGCCTGACCGCCGCCAACTTCTGGGCCCCCGCCACCGCCGGTCCCCTCACCACCGACACCCCCGCCTCCGTACTCCTGCGCCACGACGGCTCCACCGCGACCCTCCACATCGCGGGCCCCCTGCGCACCGGTGATCCCATCGAGCTCATATGGCATTACCCTGTGAGGAACGTCACATCCCATGACCCCGCCGTGGAGGTGCTGGAAACGGGATCCCTGGTGCGGCTGCGGATCCGGCCGGGCACCGCCTGCGCCCCGCACGGCTGCCGGCTGGCCGTCCGCGCCGCACCCCGGCCCACGCGGAGATCGCTGGTCAAGACACACGGATGACCGCCGCGCCGGGCCACATTTGTGGAGTGTTCACAGCGTGGGACCCGCCCCCGCGCCCAAGGGGCTGATAAGACCCCTGCGCGGTTCTGTGCCGCCTGCCCACGAAAACACGCGCGACGTTGTGTGGAACCGACATGATGTTCCGGGCGGCCCGCCACGTACCGTCTTTCCATGAGCAATCTCGAAGGTGCGCCCGTAGAGGCGAGTGACGTCCGTGGGCGCGTCGCCGAGCTGCACGCCATCCGCGAGCAGGTCCGGCGAGGTCCGAGCGAGCGGGCGACCCAGGCGCAGAAGGCCAAGGGAAAGCTGACCGCTCGCGAGCGCATTGAACTTCTCCTCGACGAGGGCTCCTTCACCGAGGTGGAGCCGCTGCGGCGGCACCGCGCCAGCGGTTTCGGGCTGGAGGCCAAGCGCCCGTACACCGATGGTGTGATCACCGGGTGGGGAACCGTGCACGGGCGGACGGTGTTCGTCTACGCGCACGACTTCCGGATCTTCGGCGGCGCGCTGGGCGAGGCCCACGCCACCAAGATCCACAAGATCATGGACAAGGCCATCGCGGCCGGTGCCCCGCTGGTCTCCCTGAACGACGGCGCCGGCGCCCGTATCCAGGAGGGCGTCTCGGCGCTGGCCGGCTACGGCGGCATCTTCCAGCGCAACACCAAGGCCTCCGGCGTCATCCCGCAGATAAGCGTGATGCTCGGCCCCTGCGCGGGCGGCGCCGCCTACTCCCCGGCGCTCACGGACTTCGTCTTCATGGTCCGCGACACCTCCCAGATGTTCATCACCGGCCCCGACGTCGTGCGCGCGGTCACCGGCGAGGAGATCACCCAGAACGGCCTCGGCGGCGCGGACGTCCACGCCGAGACCTCCGGCGTGGCCCACTTCGCCTACGACGACGAGGAGACCTGCCTGGAGGAGGTCCGCTACCTCCTCTCGCTCCTCCCGCAGAACAACCGGGAGAACCCGCCCCGCGTGGAGAGCGAGGACCCGGCCGACCGGCTCGGCGAGGCCCTGCTGGACCTGGTCCCCGCCGACGGCAACCGCCCGTACGACATGCGCAAGGTCATCGAGGAGATCGTCGACGACGGCGAGTACCTGGAGATCCACGAGCGCTGGGCCACCAACATCATCTGCGCCCTGTCCCGGCTGGACGGCCGGGTCGTCGGCATCGTCGCCAATCAGCCGCAGTCCCTCGCGGGCGTCCTCGACATCGAGGCGTCGGAGAAGGCCGCACGGTTCATCCAGATGTGCGATGCCTTCAACATCCCGATCATCACTCTTTTGGACGTACCCGGTTTCCTTCCGGGCGTGGACCAGGAGCACGGTGGGATCATCCGGCACGGTGCGAAGCTGCTGTACGCCTACTGCAACGCCACCGTGCCCAGGATCTCGGTGATCCTGCGCAAGGCCTACGGCGGTGCGTACATCGTGATGGACTCCCAGTCGATCGGCGCGGACCTCACCTACGCCTGGCCCACCAACGAGATCGCGGTCATGGGCGCCGAGGGCGCGGCCAACGTCATCTTCCGCAAGCAGATCGCGGAGGCGGACGACCCCGAGGCCATGCGCTCGCGCATGGTCAAGGAGTACAAGGCCGAGCTCATGCACCCGTACTACGCGGCCGAGCGCGGCCTGGTCGACGACGTGATCGACCCCGTCGAGACCCGGTCGGTGCTGATCCGGTCGCTGGCGATGCTCGCGAACAAGCACGCGGACCTGCCGGCGCGCAAGCACGGCAACCCGCCCCAGTAAGACGTCCCGTACTGAAGCAATCGGAGACATTCACATGAACGACACGCTCGTACGCGTCGAGAAGGGCACGGCCGACGCCGAGGAACTGGCGGCCGTCACCGCCGTCCTCCTCGCCCGCGCCGCCGCCGGCAACACCGCCGCCCCCGTCCGTCCCCGCCGCACCACGGCCCCCTGGCGCCGCCTGGAGCGCAGCTCCGGCTTCCGGGCGCCGCACAGCTGGCAGGGCTGACGAAGAACGCGCCACAACGCGACGAGGGCCCCTCACCGACCGGTGAGGGGCCCTCGTCGCGTCACAGGGACCGCCGGGAACGCGAAGAGGTCCCCGCACTCCTCAAGGAGTGCGGGGACCTCTTCGCATCCGAACTAGCGGAGCCGCGCCATCAGCGCGTGCTCGACGAGCGTGATGAGGGCGCTCTTCGCCTCGTTGCGGTGCCGGGCGTCCGTGGTGATGATCGGCGCGTCCGGGCCGATCTGGAGGGCCTCACGGACCTCCTCCGGCGTGTACGGCTGGTGC
>NZ_JBTOLC010000071.1:0-22025 GCF_054551825.1 Streptomyces sp. L500 | reverse complement strand
TTAGGACACTCTCACGTGGAAAGGGACACCGAAAAGCGAACCCTACCCAACGGCCGCAGACCGCGCTCCCGTTCGCACGCCGCTATCACGCAATCGGCGACAGGCAACTTCCGCTGTGCTCTGCCGGTTGCCGGCCTCGTGTACTTCGATGTGGGCATGCCCACGTACCGGAGCCCTCTGAAGAAGGCGCTGCGGCGCCTGGAGCCGATGGCCCGCCGGGCGGGGGTGAGCGCCCATCGTCTGCGCAAGGCCGTGATGGCCGATGAGGACGTGCTCGCCTGGCTGCGGAAGATCGAGGAAGATCTCCCGATCGCCCTGCCGCTCTCCCCGTGGCTTCAGAGCCCGTGAGCCGGTGAGCCGGCGCGCACCCGCTCACCGGTTCGGGTGTCTACGTGGGTTCGCCTTCACGCGGCTCCGACCTGCCCCACGTCGTGGACCGACGACCGCGACCGGTGCCGCCGGGCCGGCATCGAGGACAGCACCGGTTTCGCGACCAAGGACGCCATCGCCAAGGCGATGGTCCGCCGAGCGATCGAGGAGAAGATCCCGTTCAGGTGGGTGACCGCGGATGCCGCCTACGGCTTCTCCAAAGGCTGGCGATACAAGCTCGAGCAGACGGACATCTTCCACGTCACGGCCACCACCCGGCATGACACCGTTGTGACCCGCTGGTCCTTCGATCATCCCGTTCATGATCTGTTCCCCGGCCTGCCCCGGCAGAAGTGGAAGCGCCGCTCGCGCGGCCAGGGGACACATGGCCCACGGATCTACGACTGGGCCCGCGTCCAGGTCCGCCCCCGGCACCGGCCGGACCGGCAGCACTGGGTCATCGCCCGCCGCAGCATCCACCGGCCCGAGGAGATCTCCTACTACATCGCCTACTGCCCCGTCGGCACTTCCCTGGACGAACTGATCCGCATCGCCGGCGCCCGCTGGGCGGTCGAGGAATGCTTCCAGACCGCGAAGGGCGAGTGCGGCCTGGACGACTACCAGGTCCGCCGCTACCCCGGCTGGCACCGCCACATCACCCTCGCCATGGCCGCCCACGCCGCCCTGACCGTCCTGCGGGCCCGCGAACTCGACGCCGGGAATGAGGGTTGCGGCACACTCGCCAGGTGATTGTTTTGCAACCTGTTCTGGAGATCTACGCCCCCGACGGCTTCGCCCTCTGGCCGGTCGCCGAGTTCGAGCCGTACGGCTTCTTGCCCCTCAGCGGCGCGCTCGGCCCGGCCGAGCTCGGTACGGCGATCATGCGCATCGCCGACTGCAACAACATCGAGACCGAGGACGACCGACCGCCGCGGCCCGCCGACCCGCTCGGGTCCTTCTTGCACGGACTGCTCACCACGCACGACCTCTTCGCGGCCGGCGGCCTGCGGGTCACCGACACCACCACCGGCACCACCTTGCTGCCCGGTTGCTGCAACGGGCTGGAAGAGTGGCGTGACTGGCTTGAGGTCCTCGACGGCGACGGCTGGGCCTCCTTCGGCCACGACCCCTCCCCGCTCGCCGAACGCCTCGGCGACACGGTCCGGCTGACCGTCGACGCCGAGCAGGACGACAGCCCCGTGATCGAACTCCCCGTCTCGGAGCTGCGCCGTCTGCTCGCCACAGCGGAGCGCGACCTGGCCGATTTCCTCCAGCTGGCTGCCGACTGGGCCGCCCAGCACCTGCCTGACCACGCCTCCTCGGTCACCGCAGCCCTCGCACGCGCCTTGAACCTGCCCGCGTCGTCCATACGTTAGGGACGTTTGTTACGGGGGCTTGTTAGGGATGTCTGTTAGGACATCCCCTTTCGCGTTCGGCGGGAGGAGGCTCGAGACGAGACGACAGGGAGCACACCGTGGACCAGGAGAACGTGAGCGCCACCTTGGCCATCGCCGCGCCCGCCGCCGGGGTGTTCGCGGTGCTGGCGGATCCGACGACCCATTCTGCGATCGACGGCACCGGCTGGGTTCGGGAATCCGCCGACCAGGCACCGCTGACCGAGGTGGGGCAGATCTTCCGGATGAACATGTACCACGCCAACCACCCAAACGGTGACTACCAGGTGGCCAACAAGGTTCAGGTGCTCGAACCGCCGCACGTCATTGGCTGGCTGACGGGACAGGAGAAGGACGACGGTCAGCTGGAGTTCGGCGGCTGGATCTGGCGTTACGACCTTGTGCCGCTCGGTCCGTCCGAAACTGAGGTCACCCTCACTTATGACTGGTCGGCAGTGCCGCAGTCCATTCGGGAGTACATCCAGTTCCCGCCGTTCGACCCTGAGCATCTCACCAACTCGCTGCGTCACCTGGCCGACCTTGTCTCCGGTAGGTGATGTCGTCGACCAGGGCGATGTCGGGGAGCACCGTACATATCAAGCTGGGCCGGCGGTGGCCCAATCAGCCGATTTCCCGTTGTCGGTATCGGTATCGGTGGCGGTGGCGGTGTAGACCACCAGCGTCTGTTCCGGGTGTTCGGCCAGATGGAAGGCGGTGTAAGCGAAGTCCGTCACCCCGTGTCCCGGGCGCCGTAGCCGTTTCCGTCCGCCGTGCCGGACCTGCACGTCGTACTGTGGCCACCAGGCACGCGCTTCAGGGCTGCCTGCGTTCAGCTCGTCGATCAGCCGGGTGTACCGGGGGTCGCCCGAGTGCCGTCCGGCCAGCGTTCTCAGTCGCGCGAGCAGGCCGCGTGCCTCGATCTCCCAGTCGACCAGCACGGTCCGGGCGGCAGGTTCGAGGAACACCCAGCGGGCGAGATTCGCCGGCCGGTCCACCGCCGTGGTGAGGTGCGGGAACAGCTCGTCGGCCGCCTGATTGCGGCTGAGTACGTCGTAATTGCCGTCGATGATGTATGCCGGATGCGGCTGGAGCAGCAGCGGTACGGCTGCCACCTCGGCGGCGAGTTGCTCGGGTTCTCCGGTTTCGGCCGCGGCCGTATGACCGGCGAGTTCAAAGAGATGACCGCGCTCGTGCCGGTCCAGCCGGAGCGCCGAGGCGAGGGCGTCGAGCACCTGGTCGGAGGCGCGGATGTCCCGGCCCTGCTCAAGGTACGTGTACCAGGTGGCGCTGATCCCGGCGAGCAACGCGAGCTCTTCCCGGCGCAGACCCGGTGTCCGCCGTCGGCCGGTCTGCGGCAGTCCGGCCCGGTCCGGGGTGATCCTCTCCCTGCGGCTGCGAAGGAACGCGCCCAACTCTCGGCGCCGATTCTGCTGCGTCTGCACGGTGGATGGCACTGGATGGCACTCCTGGTTCCAGAATAAACAGGCTCTGGATACCAGGCTAAACATTGCACAGACTGGCTCCCGACCGGGAGGTTCGGCCTTTCACCGATGACCTCCGTCACCGGCTACCGGTAATCCGGAAAGAAAATGAGGAAGACATCGTGTCGGGAATCGACGGCAAGGTCGTTGCGATCACCGGAGCCAGCAGTGGCATAGGCGAGGCGGCCGCGCTGCTGCTGGCCGAGCGAGGCGCGCGGCTCGTCCTGGGTGCGCGCCGGTCCGAGCGCCTCGCGGAACTGGTGGCGCGGATCGAGAAGGCGGGTGGCACGGCCGTGCAGACCCGCACGGACGTCACACGACGGGGTGACCTGCACAACCTGGTCGCACTGGCCGGCGAGCGATTCGGCCGACTCGACGTGCTGGTCAGCAACGCCGGGCTCGGCACGATCTCGCCTCTGGACGATCTACGGGTCGACGAGTGGGACCGGATGGTCGACGTCAACGTCAAGGGCGTACTGCACGGAATCGGCGCCGCGCTGCCGGTCTTCCGGGCCCAGGGCACGGGCCACTTCATCACCATCGCCTCGACTGCGGCGTTTCGCATCGTGCCGGCCATGGCGGTCTACGCGGGGACGAAGTTCGCGGTCCGTGCCATCTGCGAGGGCTTGCGTCAGGAGGCCGGTGACTCCCTGCGGGTGACCACCGTCTCGCCCGGCGCGGTCGGGACCGACTTCGCCGAGGCATCGACAAACCCACAGGTCCGAGCACGGATCACGGAGATGCGGG
The DNA here is from genome assembly GCF_054551825.1 of Streptomyces sp. L500. NCBI lineage: Bacteria > Bacillati > Actinomycetota > Actinomycetes > Kitasatosporales > Streptomycetaceae > Streptomyces > Streptomyces sp. L500. Next base: position 18,034 of record NZ_JBTOLC010000071.1, on the reverse strand, counting down.
ACCGGATCGCGATCCCGCCCGAGGCGATCGCCCAAGCCATCGCGTTCGCCATCGAGCAGCCCGCGACCGTCGACGTGAACGAGATCGTCGTCCGGCCCACGGCCCAGAGCTGACTTCCGCTCCGGCTCGAGGCGCGTCGCACTCCCGGGCCCCGAAACGCAAGCTCGGCCGATCCTCGTTCCGGCTCCGCTGTCCGCCGACCCGCTCCCCGGGCCGCGAGCGGTCGGGGCATGGCGGATGCCCGGAGTGAGGACGCCCGCATTGCGGATACCTGGAGGTGCGGATGTCTAGAGTGACGCCATGATCCTGCGTGCCGCCCAGTCACCGCTCGACCTGCTCGATACCTACCTTGAGGCTCTCTCGGACGCCCTCTGGGATGCCCACCGGGACGCCCTCGGCGACGGCACGGACGCTCTTCTCCCCATCCCGGAGCCCCTCGTTCCCGTCGGCGAAGGCGCCGCCGGAGAAGACGGCGAACTCCTCTCCTGGGCCCTCGGCCGGCTCCGTAGCATCCCTACCATCCCCCACCAGCCGAAGGACGCCTTCCGGCTCGAGGTGGGCAACCTGCTGGCGGAGTTCCGCAGCCGCCGCAGCCCCTGGAACGCAGCGGCATTGCGGCTGCTCGACGACAACTACACCTTCGTGGCCACCGGTCCTCGTCGGCACGAAGACTGGGCGCACGACGTACTCGCCATCATGCGCCGGTCGGCCCCCGATCCCCGCGGGTGGATACGGCTCGACTGGGACCGCACCAACACCGTCCGCCACACAATGCCCGCCTACCCTTTCGATCCCCCGGCCGCCTCGCGCTTCCCCGACCTCCTGCACCGCCTGGACGAGGAGGCGGCGACCGCCGCGCTCGCCGTCATGACCGAGGAATGGCAGGCGGAACCCGCACCCGTCCGTTCGCGTCCGGACCGGGACACCGTGCTGGCGGATGCCCGGACACTTCTCGGCCGGTACGGTCCCACAGCGTGTTACTGGACCAACGCCATGGCCGCCGCTTCCGGCCCGGACCCGGACCCGGACTTCCTCACGTCGGGTCTCTCGGGAAGTCGCTCCCATAGCTTTCTCACCGGCGAATACCTCAACGGCCTCGACCTGCTCGACGACCTGGGGCTGATCGCGGTGAACGAGGACGAGGTGGGCGTCTTCTGGTCGATCGGCGCCTACTGAGACGTGTCCGGTGAATTGGGTTGGCGCCGCAGTGGCCACCGAGCGTGCGGCGCAGTTGCAGGCGCGCGGCGCCAGGCGGTAGCGCGTGGTAGCTCGGTGTGAATCGTGTGGCTCCCGAGGAGGTAGCGGGGGGGAGCGTACATGCTGGGCGCACCGTTGAGGAGCCCCGCGCTCCGTGACCGTGCCGTGACCGTGCCGTGCCGTGCCGTGCCGTGCAATACCTACGCTCTCTCGTCGTGTCGGGTGGCTACAACGCGGAAGCCCTTGCGCGCGTTGACGGTGCGCTCGACTTGGTTCGACTGGTACGCCGCTGACGGTTGGCACGCTGGTCCCGGCGTTCGGGGGTTGGGTGCCGGAACGCGGGCCCGCCGGCTCAGGAGTCACCCTCCATGGTTGCGGGTGGCAGCGGCGACCGCGGCGAAGCCGTAGTCGAGCATGCCCGTCTCGTACGACCGGACGGCGCCGAGCAGAGGCGCGCCCGAGACCAGGTGGGAAGCGAGCCGGCCCGCGTCGTGGATCGCGACCCCCGCGCTGATGCCGGCAGGGGCCATCGGATGCGCCGCGTCACCGACCAGGGTCACCGGCACCGGTGACCACAGTTCGGGGCGTTCGGAGATCTGGATGCTCGCGGGTACGACGTACCTGGGGTCTCCCAACCGGATCAGTGCCTTCAGCGAGGGATGCCAGTCCGCCACGGTTGCTGCCGCCAACTCCAGCAGGTCCGCGGCACCGAGCCCGAAGAACCCCGGACCGCACATTCGGGACGGTGCCGTCACCGCCCACATGACGTAGTCGTCGGCCGTCGGCAGCCCGAAGTGGGCCGGGTCGCGGCGGAACCGTTGCGCGGCCAGCGCGAGGCGGCGGCCGTCCGGGCCCATGACGCCCAGAAACCCTTCGAGCGCCGACGGCGGTGTCAACTCCCGTGCCCGGGAGGTCAGCGGCGTACGGCCGTAGACCAGCCGACTGTCCAGCACGGTCAGCCGAAAGTCCGGCAGCAGTTGCCGCCGGACGGCGGAGCCGGCCCCGTCGGTGGCGACCAGCAGGTCGCCTTCGGCGGTGGAGCCGTCGGTGAGGAAGACCCGTATGGTTCCGTCGTCCAGCAGCTCGTAACGGGAGAACCCGGCGCCGAAACGGGTCGAGTCCCTCACATCCCTCAGCATGATCCGACGCAGGGTGAGCCGGTCGACGGTGATGCCCGCGACGCCCGGGGGAAGTTCGATCTCGGTGACGTCCCGCAGATCGGGCCCGGCCATGCTCACTCCGCGACCGGGCACGCAGGACGTGGCGACGGCCTGCTCGTACGCCTCCGCGGGCAGCCACGTGCGCAGCGCCGCATCGCCATCGTCGTTGATGTGGATCCGGTAACCCTGCGCACGGGCATCGATGGCGGGGTCCCGCTCGAAGAGCCGTACGTCATGGCCGTGTCGGCGCAGGCCGTGAGCGAGGCACGGACCTGACAGCCCGGCACCGACGATCAGGACACGCATGGTCAACCCCTTTGAGACAGTGCGCCCATGGAAGCTCCACCGACACCCCAGTGATACCCACGCGGCCACTACTGGCGCCGGTCCCGTCCCCCCACCGGCCGGAGCGGCTACCCACCCGTGCCCACCAGGCAGCTCGCTGCATGCCAATCTGGCGGGCACGCCGGCACCCGATCGCGGCGGTACCAGCCATTAGCGGCACCAGCCGGTCGGGACGGCGCCGCTCCGGATTGACGTCGCAGGCCCTCCAGTAGCCGGACACCTGCGGCTGCTGCGACTGACCTCATCACCGACCTCCCTGAGCGCATCACGAGGCATGTGCCGACAGCTGGCCGAGCTCGCCAGCCGGACGTCCGCGATCGTCTGCACGGCCCCAGCAGCCGCCCGCGACGTTCTCGGCCTCGCCGACTGGCATCCACACCCCGTCCGCACTGTCGACCAACGCGCGCGTGCCCGAGCTATCCGGAGATGGTGCTGAGGTCGGCGCCGGTCAGGTCGCAGCTCGCGTCCCACAACCGCGCCGCGATGGAGGGATCGGCGAGGTGATTCCACACCGGTTCGCGTCGGGGCTCGCCGCGCAGCCCGAAGACGCGCGGTCCCCACAGCTGGCCGCCACGCACGGCCGGGTCGAGCACCGCTCGGACCGCGGGCCATGCGCCGGCGTGCTTGCCCTGGACGAGGAGGGCCGCGGGTGCCGCGCTCAGCCGTGCGCCGGCGGTTCGCACATGGATCGGCGGCCGTGACGGGGTGAGGGAGTCCAACGCGCCGCCGGGATGGACCACCACGCTGGCCACTGTGCTGCCGGCGGCGCGCAGGCGGCGGTCGAGTTCGACGCCGAAGTACATCTGCGCCAACTTGGAACGGCCGTAGACGCGCTTGGGCCGGTAGTCCCTCCGGGACTGCAGGTCGTCCAGGTCGAGCCGCTCGGACTTCGCCGCGAAGCTGCCCATGGTCACAACACGGGCCGCCGGAGCGGCCGACAGCAGCGGCATCAGCCACTGGGTCAAGGCGAAGTGCCCGAGGTGGTTCGTGCCGAACATGAGCTCGTGACCGTCCCCGGTCTCCTCGCGCGGCGGGTCGTCGAGCGCGACGCCGGCGTTGTGGACCACCGCGTCAAGGCGCTCCACCTCCAGCGATTCCACCGCTGTCGAGAGCGACGAGAGGTCGGCGAGGTCCAGCTGAACGGCCCGCACCCGCGAACCGGGGACACGCGCACGGATCGACGCCATGGCGGCTTCGGCCTTGGCGGGATTCCGGCTGCCGAGCACGACGGTGGCCCCGGTTGCCGACAACTGCTCCGCGACGAAGTACCCGATGCCGGCGTTGCCGCCGGTGACCAGGAAGACGCGGCCATCGGCACGGGGTAGTCGTTGGACGTTCCAAGGCGGGGCGGAGGATATGGACACCATGACGAGGCGGCTCCCTTGCTGTTGAAGGCGGCGGCTGTTCCCTTGGGGCAACTCGACACCCACGGTTCCAGCGGCCACCGACACCCCGCCCATGGATCACCGACAGTCCCGCCGGAGGGCCGACATCCCGCCGACGCGGTGCCGGCTCATCGCCGACCCACGCCGTGCTCACGCGCACGGCAACGGGCCTGAACCTGCCCGGCGACGCCGGCACATCGCCCGCGAACCGCGCCGCCCCCGGCACGCCGACCACGACGCCGCCCGTCTCAACGCTCAGCTGGAGGAAACGGCGGACGCGATCGGCCCGGGTACACGCTGAGGGCGGCATGCCCCTCTCAGGAGTCCCAGGGGAGCCGTACCGCCTCGATCTCGTCGTCGCCGAGCAGCGCCTCGATCAGCCCGGCCGGGCCCGAGATCTTCGTGCCCCACAGATCCCAGTCCGTGCAGGTCACCCACGACCGGTCCTCCGGCCAGAGGCTGGACGGGGTCGATGCGTAGTCCGGGTGATCCTAAAGGCGCCACGCATCGCCCAGCCGGCCCCGAAGCACCCGGTGGTCGTCGAAGTCGTATTCCTCGGTGAGCAGCGGATTGTAGAAGGCGAAGCACACGGTGTCCGGGCCTGCCGGGCTGTGGTCGACGAGGAGCTCGATCAGCCGGTTCCAGGTCGGCCGGTCGAGGGCTCCTTCGGTGGGCGGCTCGATGCCCACGGGCCAGCTGCCGTCCGGCAGCCGCCCGTTCGGCGCGCTGCGGTACGAGGAAAGGTATCCGTCCCGGACCACCGGTCCGCCCGTGCGCCGGGCGAGCTCCGCCCAGCGAAGCCGGCGGTACCCCGGCCCCGGGTGCTCGGCGCGCCCCAAGCCACCGCCGGTGGCGACGCCCCGCACCCGGAGGAAGCTCAGGTCGTGCCCACCGATGACGACGGGGCCCGTGTCTCCGCGGGCTTGCTCACCGATGCGGCGCAACTCGTCGTGGGAGAGGCCGCCGGGGCCGAGCTCGTGCTCGTACATGGCGTTCAGCACCCATGCGCCGTCGGGGTGGTCCGGCGTGAGGAAGCCGGTCACCTCGTACGCGTCGCCGGTCAGCTCGGAACAGCAGACGTCACTCGGGCTGCCGTATCCACGCGGCCAGTAGCCGAAGCGCCTCTTCGGAGCTGGAGCCCGCCTCGGCGGTGTAGACGCTCAGCCGCTGGTCCGGGTCGGCGGGCAGGGTGAGGGACTCGTAATTGAGGGTGAGCGGGCCGGCGATCGGGTGGTGGAAGTGTTTCGTGCCGTGCGTGTGCCGGTGCACGTTCTGGTCGGCCCACCAGCGGCGGAAGTCCTCGTCCCTGATGGAGAGTTCGCCGACGAGTTCGGCCAGCAGCGGATCGTGGGGATGGCGTCCGGCGTCGCGACGGAGCGAGGCGACAATGTCCTGGGCATGGGTGTCCCAGTGGGTGTACAGCGAGCGGGCGGTCTCGTCGCAGAACATGAACCGCACCAGGTTCCGCTCGCGGTGCGGCAGCGCGTCGAAGTCGGTGAGCAGCGCACGTGCCATGTGGTTGGACGCGAGTACGTCCAGTCGCCGACCCAGCACGAGGGCGGGGGTGTCCTCGAGGATCCGGAGCAGGTCGCGCAGCCCCGGGCGGACCGGCTGCGGACGCGTCGCCGTGCGGCGGGGCCTGCCCGTGGCGGGCTTGGCGAGCTGGAACAGATGGGTGCGTTCGACGGGATCGAGGCGTAGCGCGCGGGAGATGGCGTCCAGCACGGTCTCGGAGACGTTCAGTCGGCGTCCGCGTTCCAGGCGTACGTAGTAGTCGACACTCACGCCCGCCAGTCGCGCGACCTCTTCGCGGCGCAGTCCTGGCACTCGCCGGGAGCCGCCGTCGTCGGACAGGCCCGCCTGGCGCGGGGTGATCCGTGCCCGCCGCGAGCGGAGGAATTCACCGAGAGCTGTGTTGCGGTCCATGCCTTTGAGGATAGGACGCAAGATCGCCCCGGCGGCCGGCGAAGGGGGGACTGGCAGTCCCCCGGTCCGGCTGTCCCCGGGGCGAAGCGGGCCCCCCGGAAGCCGATCAGCGGCCGATTCCGGTGCTGAAGTGGAACGTGTCGAGACCGGCCGGGGCCCAACCGCCCCGGGCGGCCTCCATTCACGTCTATTCGCATCTGTTTCGCATCTGTTCGCATCGTTCGAAGGAACTCCTGTGTCGGACACCAAGACATTCCTGATCACCGGCGTCAGCACCGGCCTGGGCCGCGCGTTCGCGTGCGCGGCGCTGGCCGCGGGCCACCGGGTGGTGGGCACGGTGCGCGCGCCCGCCGACGCCCGGGCTTTTGAGGCGCTCGCCGGCGACGCGCACGCCCGCGTCGTGGACGTGACCGACCATGACGCGGTGGAGGCCGTCGTGGCCGGGACCGAGCGCGACCTGGGCCCGGTCGACGTACTCGTCGCCAACGCCGGATACGGCCATGAGGGCCTCTTCGAGGAGTCGTCGATGGACGACCTTCGCCGTCAGTTCGAGGTGAACGTCTTCGGAACCGTGGCGGTGATCAAGGCCGTGCTGCCGCACATGCGGGAGCGCCGTTCGGGCCACATCATCGCCGTCACCTCGATGGGCGGGCTGGTCACCATGCCGGGCCTCAGCTTCTACCACGGCAGCAAGTTCGCGGTGGAGGGCATCCTTGAAACGCTCGGCAAGGAAGTCGCCGGTTTCGGCATCCATGTCACCGCCGTCGAGCCGGGCAGCTTCCGGACCGACTGGTCCGGCCGCTCGATGATCCGGGCACCCCGTGCGATCGCCGACTACGACGAGCTGTTCGAGCCGCTGCGCGCCCGGCGCGTCCACGGTCGCGGGCAGCAGCCGGGCGACCCGGACAAGGCCGCGGCCGCGGTGCTGCGCATCGTGGCGGCCGACCAGCCGCCGACGCGCCTGCTGCTCGGCACCGACGCGCTTCGGCTCGTCCAGGCCGGACGCGACGCCTTCGAACGCGACATGCGGGCATGGGCCGAGCTGTCGGCCTCCACCGACTACGACGACGTCAGCCGGCCCGCCTGACGTCACTCGCCGTCGGGCCCCCATCGCGGGGCGACCGGTAGCGGACGGGGGGCGGCACGCACGTCTACCGGATGTCGCCCTCCTCCGCCGTCGCCTTCGCCCGGGCGGTCACCGCCTGGGGCCGCCGGCGCCGCCCAGCCCTGCGTGACGATCGGCACCGGTGGGGGTGGCGCAGTCGGTGCGGATATGTCAGGAGCCGCACAGGCCCAGGTCCACTGGGAGTCGCTGGAGTCCGTAGACCATCGCCAGACCGTGAAAGGGAAGCTCGCGCTCGTCGATGGCGAGCCGCATCCGGGGATAGCGCTCGAGCAGGGCCTGGTAGGCGATCCGCAGTTCCATGCGCGCCAGTTCCGCGCCGAGACAGCGGTGGACTCCGTGACCGAAGGCCATATGACGCCGATCGCCGCGAGGGCCGTCGGCACCGGTTTCGGCCGGCCTGGCTTCGGCGCCGGTGCCGGCCGCCCCGGCCTCGGTGTCGGTTCGGCGATTGGCGCGCAGCAGGGAGCACAGCACCACATCGCCCTTGGAGACCTGGTGGCTGCCGATCTCCACGTCTGTGAGGGCGTAGCGGGGGAAGGCCACCTGCACGACGGAAAGGTCCCGCAGGAGTTCCTCCGTCAGAGCGCCGACCGTGCGGCCGTCGGTGGCGCGTTCGCGGGCCGTGGGGTCGCGGAGCAGGAGGAGCGTGCCGAGTGTGATCATGCCGGCGCTGGTCTCCAGGCCCCCGGTGAGCACGCCGTCCGCCAGGCCCGCCAGTGTCCGGTCGTCGAGGTCCGCTCCGCGGGTCACCAGTGTGCCCAGCAGACCGCTTCCGGGCTTCCGGCGTTCGTCGGCGATCAGGCGTTCCAGGCGGAGCTGTGCGGACGAGACGGCGCCGAGCTGCGCGTCCAGCCCCGCCACGATGTCGAAGCGCCGGGTGCTGAGTCGCCGGAACGTGTCGAGGTCCGCGGCGGGAACTCCGAGCAGTTCGCAGATGGTCCGTGCTGGGACGGGCCACGCGAAGGTCTGCACGAGGTCCACGGGCTGTGGTGCGGCTGCCATGAGGTCGAGCTGTTCGGCGACGATGTCCCGGATCGCGGGTTCGAGGCGTCGCAGACCGCGTGCCGTGAACTCGGGAGCGAGCATCTGCCGCATCCTGGTGTGCAGGGGCGGATCGCACATCCCCAGTCCGCCCAGCGCTTGATCGGGCAGAGCGGGCGATATGCGCCGGAGCCCGGTCGGGTCGTTGCTGAACGCCTCTTTGGCCGAGAGGACTTGCCGCACTTCCGCCGGGCCGCTCACCAGCCAGACGCTCGTCCCGAAGAGCAGGGGCACCCGGGTCATCCTTTGGGCAGGGCGCCCCGGGGGACGCGCGAGAGGCTCCAGGCCGTCGCGTCGGAACAGATCCAGGATCGGCTCGGGCAGCAGGTGCGGGGCGAGGGCGTCGTACCCGCGCCGGCTCCCGAGGCGGAGCCGACGGCGCAGGAGGCGCGTCGACAGTCTGCTCGCGAACCCCATAGACGTGTCCCCCGTCGACCCATGGCGGTACGGAAATATCACACCATGCGCCGTCCGGTAACCGCCCTTGAGCGTGGGCAAGTTCAGCCTTTGGGGTGGAGATCCACCCTCTCCGCATGGTGTGCGTGGTGTTGGGCAGAAAGACCGAGGGTGGGTGGTCTGTCATGCGCGTCGCGTTGGGGGTGGGTCGCCGTGGCGGTATCCCGTGTTCTGGCCCGTGTCGCCCGACCGCCGGGCGGTCCCGGGGCTGGCGGCGGCGCCTACCAGGCCGTCCTGGCCCGGGACGAGGACGAGGTGCGCGGCGCCCAGCGGCTGCGGTACCAGGTGTTCGCGGTGGAGCAAGGTGCCCTGCTGCCCTCCGCCGCCGACGGGCTGGACGTCGACGGGTTCGACCGCGTCTGCGATCACCTTCTGGTCCGGGACGAGACGACCGCGGAAGTGGTGGGGGCATACCGCCTGCTGCCCCCGGGAAGATCCGAACAGCTGCTTTCCGGGGAGGAGTTCGAGCTCGATGCCATCACCTCCCTCCACGGGGGACTCGTCGAGATCGGGAGAGCGTGCGTGCATCAGGGGCACCGCAACGGCCTGGTGGTGCTGTGCCTGTGGGCGGGCATCCTGCGCTACATGACGGACCGCCGGTTCCGGTGGCTCGGCGGATGCGCCTCGATGTCCCTGGCCGACGGCGGGGCCCAGGCTTCCGCCGCCTGGCAGACCGTCCGCGCCCGGCATTACGCGCCGGCCGCGTACCGGGTGCGCCCCCGGACCCCCTGGATTCCGCGGGATTCCGGCCCGTGCCCGCCCGCCGCGATGCCGTCGCTGCTGCGCGGCTACCTCATGCTCGGTGCATGGGTCTGCGGGCCGCCGGCGCTGGACAGCGACTTCCGTACGGCGGATCTGTTCACGCTGTTGGCAGTGGACCGGGTGCCGGCCGGCCGACTCGACCCGCTACGGGCAGTGGCCTCATGAACGATTCAACCGATTCAATCTATTCAACTGACGCGGCCGATGCGCCCGGTGGCAGCGGTGCCACCGCTGCCACCGACGTGCAGGTGCCCGCCGATCCATGGCGGCCCACGTCGCCGTGCGGCCGCTCGTGCCTGCCCGGCCCGGCGCGGCAGGACCGGGTGGGGCCCCTGCGTCGACTCCTGCGGTTGACGGCGGTGCTGCTGGCCTGCTCGCTGATCGTCGTTCCCGCGCTGTCCTCCGTGGCGGGCCGCCGGCGGCGGCTGTGGGTCTTCCGCTGGTGGGTCCGGCTGGTCGTCCGGGCCATGGGCGTGCGGGTGCGCGTCACGCCGTCCCCGGCCGGCTCACGGGACACCGCGCCCGGCCTGCTGGTGATCAACCACACCTCGCTGCTCGACGACCTCGTTCTCGTCGGCCACGACCCCGCCCGGCCGCTGAGCAAGGCGGACGTACGGCGATGGCCGGTCATCGGATGGGCCGCCGCGCTCGGCCGCACTCTGTACATCGACCGTGAACGGCTGTCGGCGCTGCCCGGCGCCGTGGCCGGGGTCACCCGGGCGCTGCGCGCCGGTGACCGGGTGTTCGTCTGTCCCGAGGCGACGACGTGGTGCGGCGTGGCCGGCGGGCCGTACCGGCCGGCGTTCTTCCAGGCCGCCCTGGACGCGGGTGTGCCCGTTCTGCCGGTGGTGCTGCGGTACCGGTCGGCCGGCCGTGCCACGACGGCGGCCGCTCTGGTCGGTCCCATGTCCGTGGTGGAATCGGTGATCCTGATCGTCGCCCAGCGTGACCTGGTCGTCGAGGTCGAGCGGCTCGCGCCCCTGCCGGTCCGCGCGGGGTCCGACCGGCGGTCCCTGGCACGGGCCGCCGAACGAGCGGTGGACCGTGCCATACCGGAGGTGCCCCGGCTCCGGAAGCCCGGCATCCTGTGCCGGCCGGCCGCTCTCGTGGCCACGGGTGACGGGTGAGGCCCATCGCCTGTGGCCCCTGTTCACCCGCGTTCCTGTTTCCCTGGTCCCGCTCACCCGTATTCCCGCCCACCCCTATTTCCGCTCACCCGTATTCCTGCTCACCCGTTTTCCCGCCCACCCGTGCTCCTGTTCAGCCCCCACCCCCGCCCCCCGGTCCGCCCGGACCTCGACCGCCCGAGGAATCCCGTCCATGCCCCACAGCCAAGACCGTCACGACCGCGTCTACGCCCTTCTCGTCCAGGCCCTCGTGGAGAGGATCGGCTGCGTTCCCCAGGAGCTCGGGCCGGGCCGTACCTTCGCCGAGCTCGGGCTCGACTCCGTCTCCATGCTGGAGGTCTCCCTGGTCCTCGCCGAACACGTGCCCGGCACCGTCACGTTGGAGGACTTCACCCTGAACACGTCCCTCGGCGAAGCGGCTCGGATCATCGGCGCCGCGTCGCACACCGGTGCCCTCCCGTCCGCCCCCGCGCCGGAGGAGGCCGGAGACATCCGGTGAGGCGGACCTCGGACGGCACGGACGTGGCCGTCACCGGGCTCGGAGCGGTGACTCCGGCCGGTCCGACGGCGCCGGAGACGTGGGCCGGACTCCTCTCCGGAATCCCGCGCGCGGTGCCCGATCCGCTGCTCGCCGGGCTGGCCGTCGACTTCTCCTGCCCGGCTCCCTTCGACGTCTCCGCACGTCTGGGGCCGCGCCTCGCCGCCCGGCTCGACCGCTATACGGGCATGGCGGTGAGCGCGGCCCGCGAGGCCGTCGCCAACGCGCGGCTGGACACGTCCCAATGGGACTCCTCCCGCGTCGCCGTCGTCATGGGCACGGCCAGTGCGAGCACCGAGCACCACGAGCAGGTCTACGCGTTGATGGCCGCCGGCACGCCGGAGAAGGTGTCGCCGATGGCGTTGATGCGCAGCATGCCCAACATGTCGGCCGGGGAGATCGGCATCGACCTCGGTGCTCGCGGGCCGAACCTGTCCGTCTCGACCGCCTGTGCCTCCGGAGCCACGGCGGTCGGCCTGGGCCGCGATCTCGTGCGGTCCGGTGCCTGTGACATCGCGATCGTCGGCGGCAGCGAGTCGATGCGCACGCGCAGCGCTGCCGTGTGCTTCCACCAGATGAGGGCGCTGTCCACCCGCCGGTCCGATCCGGGTGCCGCGTCACGGCCCTTCGACGCCGGGCGCGACGGCTTCGTCCTCGGAGAGGGCGCCGGGGTGCTCGTGCTCGAACGGACGGAACACGCCCGCGCCCGGGGCGTCCCCCCGTACGCGTACCTCGCCGGGTACGGCGCCTCGTGCGACGCCCACCACATGACGGCGCCCCACCCCGGCGGTCGCGGCGCGGCCGAGGCGCTGCGCCGTGCCCTGGCCGACGCCGGTCTCGCCCCGGCCGACATCGGCCATGTGAACGCTCACGGCACCTCGACCAGGGCCAACGATCTCGCCGAGTACCGGGCGTTGAGAGCGGTCTTCGGCGGCAAGACCCCTCCGGTCACCGCGTTGAAGGCGGCCCTGGGGCACGCGGCCGGCGGCTCGGGCGGCATCCAGGCGGTGTGCGCGGCCTTCGTCCTGCGGCACCAGGTCATCCCGCCCACCCCCAATCTCGTCGCCCTGGACCCGGCCATCGACCTCGACGTGGTCACCGCGGCGCCCCGACGTACAGCGGTGGGTGCCGTGGTCAGCGATTCCTTCGGATTCGGAGGCCAGAACGCGGTGCTGGCCTTCCGCGCGGCATGACAGCCGCGCCACGGGGGCGGCGGCTCGGTGACGGGGGACGCTGGTGTGCCCGGCACCCCTGGCGCGTGATCGTCTCATGGCTGCTGGCGCTCGGCACACTGGTCACGTTCAACGCCTTCCTGGGTGGAACGTACCGGGACGACTACGCCTTGCCCGGGACGTCCGTTCAACGCGGGGCCGACCTGATCACGGCCACCGCGGACGGCGACCTGCGCGGTGTCGGCTCGGAGCTCGTCGTCCAGGCCCGGACGGGGAAGCTGACGGAGCGTCGGCAGGCGCTCGACGCCGCGGGAGCCGCCCTGTCGCGTCTCCCCCACGTGCTGTCCGTGGCGACTCCGCTCACCACCCCGGGAGCACTCTCGCGGGACGGGCGGACCGGGTATTTCACGGTCCGGCTCGCGGACTTCCCGAGCGCGTACGGCACGTCCTACCTCACGCGCGTCGACGAGGCGGTGGAGCCGCTGCGTGCCGACGGCGTCACCGTCAAGTACGGAAGTCCGCTCGGGGAGCTGGCGCGTCCCCCGGGGGACGACCGGCTGTCGGAGCTGATCGGTCTCGTGACCGCGGTGGCCGTGCTGATCCTGAGCTTCGGTAGTGTCGCGGCGGCAGCGTTTCCTCTCGTCACCTCATTGGTGGCGCTGCTCGTCGGGCTCAGCCTGCTCGGTCTGCTGGCCGACGCGTTCACCTTCGCCACGCCCTCCCCGACGGTGGCCACCATGATGGGCCTCGGTGCCGGGCTGGACTACACGCTCTTCCTGACCACCCGCCACCGCCGCGTACTGCGGGAGACCGGTGACCCGGTCGAAGCCGCCGGGGCCGCGATGGCCACCGGCGGCCGTGCCGTACTGGTCGCCGTCGCCGCCGTGGTCCTGGCGCTGACCGGACTCTGCCTCTCCGGCACCGGCTTCATCGCCACGCTCGCGGCCGCCGCCGGAATCACCGTGCTGGTGGCCGCCGCCGCCTCGCTCACCCTCGCCCCAGCCCTGTTCGGGCTGCTCGGCCGGAACATCGACCGCTACCACCTCGGCCGTCCCGTCGACGAGGCCACCGGCACCGCGGACCTGTGGTACCGCTGGTCCCGCGCCCTCGGTCGGCACCCGTGCCGTTTCCTCGCCATCGGTGTTCTCGTGGTGGGGACGCTGAGCATCCCGCTGGCGTCCGTGCGCCTGGGTCACCTCGACGCCGGCTCCACGCCGGGGCGCTCCACCGACAGGCGCGCCTACGAGCTCATCGCGAAGAACTTCGGCCCGGGCGCCAACGGCCCGTTCACCGTCGTCGTCGACCTCCGCCCCGCCCGGACCGGCGCGGAACCGGGCCCGTCGGCCGACTCCCTCTCCACGGCCCTGGCGCGGACCCCGGGTGTCGCGGCGGTCGGCACGCCGACGCCCACCGCCGACCGGGCCCTCCTCATCACGACCGTCATTCCCGAGCACGGCCCCCAGGACCGCCGAACCGCCGACCTGCTCCACCGTCTCGACCGCACCGTCCTGCCCGAAGCCCTCGCGGGCACCGGGGCTCGCGGCTACGTCACCGGCGTCACCGCCGCCCGGCTCGCCTTCGCCGACATGCTGCTCGGGAACCTGCCCGCGATCGCCGCCTTCGTGACCGGCACGGCCTTCCTCCTGCTTCTCGTCACCTTTCGCGGCCTGCTCGTCGCGGCGAAAGCCGCCTTCCTCAACCTGTTCTCCATCGGCGCGGCGCTCGGAGTGGTCGTCGCCGTCTTCCAGAAGGGCTGGGGCGGCTCCCTCGTCGGTGTCACCGAGCCCGTCCCCATCGAGCCCTACGTACCGGTCCTGGTGCTCGCCATCGTCTTCGGGCTGTCCATGGACTACGAGATCTTCCTGATCGTCCGCGTCCGTGAGACCTGGCTGCGCACCGGGGACAACCACGAGAGCGTCGCCACCGGCCTCGCGGCCACCGCTCGCGTCATCACGAGCGCCGCGGCCATCATGACCAGCGTCTTCCTCGCCTTTCTGCTCAGCACCGACGTCGTCATCAAAATGATCGCCCTGGGCCTGGGCGCCAGCGTGATCATCGACGCCACGCTCATGCGCCTGCTCCTCGTACCGGCCGCCATGCACCTGCTGGGGAACGCCAACTGGTGGCTCCCGCACCTCCTGCGGAGGAGAGAGCGCTGAAGTGCTCGCTGGCCCCTCCCCCGGTAGCCCCGAACCGGCCACAGCATTCGGCTGGCGTGTTCCTCGGCCTCACCGACAGCGCCCGCTATTACCGTTTTTGCCCGTGTCTCCACCTCCCCAACAGCACGGCCCAGCCGCCGGAAAAGGCCAGAACAAATCATCGAGTGCAATAAACACTCCGTCAATAAAGCGGCCGCGAGCGTTAAAAGTGCGATAAGAGGACTGGTCACGCTCGGATCTTCGGCGCTTCGCTCGTGATGGCTCAAACAGATCGGTCTGTCGCGTCACGTTCGCCGCGTCACCGCTGTCCCCACGCGCACTGACGGTTCCCGTCCATTCACCGCTCCTGTCACCGCTCCTGTCGAATCAACGGGGTGTACTGCCTATGGCAGATCTGGCTTTCATCGCTCTCGTCCTCGTCTCCTTCGTCGTTCTCCACCTCATCGTGAAGGGGGTCGAGCGGCTGTGAGTGCGGAGAACGTCGTAGGGCTGGTCACAGCCGTGGCCCTGCTGGTCTATCTGGTGTGCTGCCTGCTCTTTCCGGAGAGGTTCTGATGAACGACACCCTCGCGGGCTGGCTGCAGATCCTCGCCCTGGTGGCCGCCCTCGCCCTGTCCTGTCGTCCGCTCGGCGACCATCTCGCCCGTTGTCTGACCACCTCCCGGCACCTGCGCGCCGAGCGCGTCGCGTACCGGGCGGGCGGGGTGAACCCGGACGCCGACCAGACATGGGCGGCCTATCTGCGCGGCGTCCTGGCGTTCTCGCTGGTGTCGATGCTGTTCCTCTACGGCTTCCAGCGGCTCCAGAACCACTTGCTGCTGTCGCTGGGCATGAAGCCCGTCCCGGCGGACCAGGCGTTCAACACCGCGGCCTCGTTCGTCACCAATACCAACTGGCAGTCGTACTCGGGTGAGTCGACGATGGGCCATCTGGTGCAGATGACCGGCCTCGCGGTGCAGAACACCGTCTCCGCGGCGGTCGGTATCGCGGTCGTCGCCGCCCTCATCCGCGGATTCACCCGTGAGCAGACCGACCGGGTCGGCAATTTCTGGACCGACCTCACCCGGATCGTCCTGCGTGTGCTGCTGCCGCTCGCGTTCGTCTTCGCGATCGCGCTGCTCGCCGCAGGAGTGATCCAGAACTTCCACGGCGTCCAGTCGGTGACGACCATCGCCGGGAACCACCAGAGCATCACCGGCGGGCCGGTGGCCTCCCAGGAGGCCATCAAGGAGCTGGGGACCAACGGCGGCGGCTTCTACAACGCCAACTCCGCCCACCCCTTCGAGAACCCCACCGCCTTCACCAACCTCCTGGAGATCTACCTGCTGCTGGTGATCCCCTTCTCCCTCCCCCGGACCTTCGGCACGATGGTCGGTGACCGGCGGCAGGGGTATGCCGTCCTCGCCGTCATGGGCATCATCTGGGCGGCTTCGGTGGCCGTCGTGACCGCCAACGAGCTGCACGGCGTGAGCAGTTCGGCCGGACATGCCGCAGACGGCATGATGGAGGGCAAGGAGCAGCGATTCGGGGTCTGGGCCTCCGCTCTCTTCGCCGTGCCGACCACCCTCACCTCCTGCGGCGCGGTCGACTCGTTCCACGACTCGTTCACGCCCGGTGGCGGCGGTCTGCTGATCTTCAACATGATGCTGGGCGAGATCGCCCCCGGCGGCACGGGCTCCGGCCTCTACGGGATCCTCATCCTGGCGATCGTCGCCGTCTTCGTGGCCGGCCTGATGGTGGGCCGGACCCCCGAGTTCCTGGGCAAGAAGATCCGCAGCCGGGAGATGAAGTTCGCCTCCCTCTACATCCTCACCACCCCCGCCCTCGTCCTGGTCGGCTCGGGCATCGCCATGGCGCTGCCCGGCGAGCGGGCCGCGATGGCGAACCCCGGCGCGCACGGATTCTCCGAGGTGCTCTACGCCTTCACTTCGGCGGCCAACAACAACGGCTCCGCCTTCGCCGGCCTGCAGGCCGACACCGTCTGGTACAACACCGCACTCGGCCTCGCCATGATCTTCGGCCGCTTCCTGCCGATGGTGTTCGTCCTGGCACTCGCCGGCGCCCTGGCCGGGCAGCGTCCCGTGCCGGTGACCACGGGCACGCTGCCCACCCACCGGCCGCTGTTCGTCGGCCTGCTCACCGGCGTGATCCTCATCGTCGTCGGTCTGACCTTCTTCCCCGCGCTGGCGCTGGGCCCCCTCGCGGAAGGACTCCACTGATGTCCACCTCGTCGGCACCACACCAGGCGCACCAACCGCACCGGGTCTCGGGCGGTCTGCTGGACCCCCGGCAGCTCGTCTCCTCCTTCCCCGACGCCGTGCGCAAGCTCGACCCCAGGCTGATGGTCCACAACCCGGTCATGTTCGTCGTCGGCGTCGGAGCCGTCCTCACCACCCTGTCGGCCGCCGAGGACCCGGGCGTCTTCCCCTGGGTCATCACGGTGTGGCTCTGGCTCACCGTCGTCTTCGCCAATCTCGCCGAGGCGGTGGCCGAAGGACGGGGCAAGGCCCAGGCGGAGACGCTGCGCCGGACCCGTACCCAAACGACCGCGCGCCGCCTCACCGACTGGCGGCCGGGAGCGCCGGCCCCCGTGGAAGAGGAGGTGTCCGCCGCGGACCTGCTCCTCGGCGACCACGTCGTCGTGGAGGCGGGGCAAATCATCCCCGGTGACGGCGACGTGGTCGAGGGCGTCGCCAGTGTGGACGAATCGGCGATCACCGGTGAGTCCGCTCCGGTCATCCGGGAGTCCGGCGGCGACCGCTCGGCTGTTACAGGCGGCACGAAGGTACTGTCGGACCGCATCGTCGTCGAGATCACTTCAAAACCGGGCGAGACCTTCATCGACCGGATGATCGCTCTTGTCGAGGGCGCGGCGCGGCAAAAGACGCCGAACGAGATCGCGCTCAACATCCTGCTGGCCTCGCTCACCATCGTCTTCCTGCTCGCCGTCGTCACCCTCCAGCCCTTCGCGATCTACGCGGGCGCCGAACAGAGCATCGTCGTCCTCGTCGCGCTCGTCGTGGCCCTCATTCCGACCACGATCGGCGCGCTGCTCTCGGCCATCGGCATCGCGGGCATGGACCGCCTGGTGCAGCGCAACGTGCTGGCCATGTCGGGGCGTGCCGTCGAGGCCGCCGGGGACGTCAACACGCTCCTGCTCGACAAGACGGGCACCATCACGCTGGGAAACCGTCAGGCCGCCGAGTTCCTGCCGGTCGGCGGCACCGGAGCGGACGAACTCGCGGACGCCGCCCAGCTCTCCTCGCTGGCCGACGAGACGCCGGAGGGCCGCTCGATCGTCGTCCTCGCCAAGCAGCGACACGCGTTGCGTGCCCGTACGGAGGGTGAACTCGCGCATGCCGCGTTCGTGCCGTTCACCGCGCAGACCCGGATGAGCGGAGTGGACGTGGACGGCCGCCGCATCCGCAAGGGCGCTGCGGCCGCGGTCGGCACCTGGGTCGACGAGGCCGGTGGCACGGTCGGCCAGGACGTGCATGAGGCCGTCGAACGCGTCTCGCAGAGCGGCGGTACCCCGCTGGTGGTCGCGGTCCGGGACGCGGACGGCGCGCGGGTGCTGGGCCTGGTGCACCTGAAGGATGTCGTCAAGGAGGGCATCCGCGAGCGGTTCGACGAGCTGCGC
>NZ_JBTOLC010000070.1:0-22158 GCF_054551825.1 Streptomyces sp. L500 | reverse complement strand
TGCTGGCAAAGGTGTGACCTACTACGCCACACCCAAGAAAACCAGGTTCAGACCAGCCATAAATGTCCAATTTGCCCCACCGTGGCGCAGCGTCCGCCACTACCCCGCTTCGTATGTGAGCCGGCTCTCATGGCCGGGCTCACACGCCGCGCCCATTTTTCCCCACCCACCGCGATCGTCTTCGCACGGTATGTGAGCGGGCTTTCCCGCCCCGCGTAGCGGTCCCTCCGCACCCGGCCCAGGATGGAGAGAAGAAGGAGGTGGGCCCATGTCATCCCCCCTCGACCCCCGTACCGACAGCTCCCAGGCAGCGGCCGAAGGGCTGACTCTCTTCGCGGCCGTGATGATGCTGATCGTGGGATTCCTGGACTTCTTCCGGGGCCTCATGGGCATCGTCCATGACAGCGTCTTCGTCTCCACGCCCCACTACGTCTTCAAATTCAATACGACGAGCTGGGGCTGGATTCATCTGCTCCTGGGACTTCTCGCCATCATGGTGGGCGTCGGCCTGTTCAAGGTCTCGCTCTGGGCCAGGATCCTCGGCATCGCCGTGGCGGCACTGCTCATCATCGCCAATTTCCTGTCCATCCCCTACTACCCGCTGTGGTCGATCGTGGTGATCGCCATTTGCGCCTTTGTCATCTGGGGCCTGTGCGTCGTCCGGCGCGAGAACTCTCCGCCCGGTTGACGCCGCGGGCGCTTCCGCCCGCGCTCGCCGAGGTCAGCGGGCGCGGGCGTACCGCCGGCGTTTTCCTCAGCCGAGCGGCTTCTCCAGCACCGCTTTCCGGTGGCTGAACGTCTCGATCGAGTAGCGGCCGTGGTAGTTGCCCATACCGCTCGCGCCCACGCCGCCGAACGGCAGGTCCGAGACCGTGAGGTGCGCGACGGGCAGGCCGAAGCCGAGGCCGCCGGAGGAGGTCTCGGACGCCAGACGGCGCCGGGTCTCGTCGGACTCGGTGAAGGCGTACAGCGCCAGCGGCTTGTCGCGGTCGTTGATGAAGGCGATGGCCTCGTCCAGGCCGGAGACCGTGACGACGGGGAGGACAGGACCGAAGATCTCCTCGCTCATGACCGGGGAGCCGGGGTCGACGTCGGCCAGGACCGTCGGCGCCAGGTACTTCGTGGCGCGGTCGGCGTCGCCGCCGGTCACCACGCGACCCGAGTCGAGCAGAGCGGTCAGACGGTCGAAGTGGCGCTCGTTGACTATGCGCCCGTACCGCTCGGACGTGGCCGGGTCGGTGCCGTACAGCGCCTCGACGGCCCTGGTGAGGGCGGGTTCGAGCGCGCGAGCCGTGTCCGGGTCGGTGAGGACGTAGTCGGGCGCGACGCAGGTCTGGCCCGCGTTGAGGAACTTGCCGGACGCGAGGCGCGCCGCGACCGCCTCCAGGTCGGTGTCGCGGTCGATGAACACGGGCGACTTGCCGCCGAGCTCGAGGGTGACCGGGGTGAGGTGCCGGGCCGCGGCGGTCATGACGATGCGGCCGACGGCGCCGTTGCCGGTGTAGAAGATGTGGTCGAAGCGTTCGGCCAGCAGCGCCGTGGTCTCGGGGATCCCGCCCTCGACGACGGCGACCGCGTCCGGGTCGACGTGGCGCGGCAGCAGCCGGGCGAGGACGGCGGAGGTGGCCGGGGCCAGCTCGCTGGGCTTGGCGACGACGGCGTTGCCCGCGGCCAGCGCGCCCACCATCGGGGTCAGCAGCAGCTGGGCCGGGTAGTTCCAGGGGGCGATGACCAGGACGACGCCCAGCGGGTCGTACTGCGTCCACGCCGTCGCGCCCGCGAGGTGCGGCGGGACCGGCGCCGGCTCGGGGCGCAGCCAGGCGGCGAGGTGGTCGAGGGTGTGGTCGATCTCGCGGATGGTGAAGTCGATCTCGGTGCGGAACGCCTCGTAGGAGCTCTTGCCCAGGTCCGCGTGGAGCGCTTCGACGAAGTCCGCGGGGTGGTCGGTGAGCATGGCTCGAAGGCCGCGGAGCTGGGCGACGCGCCAGCTCATGGGCTTGGTGCGGCCGGTGCGGAAGGTGGCGCGGAGCCGGGCGACGGCGTCGGCGGGCGGCTCGGGGGCGGCGGGCTGGTGCATGGTGCCTCGATCTCGGATGCGGGGGCGGTCCGGCCGTTGCTTGATGTCCTCAAGCAACCACTTAGATGTAAAAGCCAACATTTAAAATTGTCAAGTAAACCAGGGTCGCTGCGTTCCTAAAATCATCCTTTTGTCGGCTCTCTTGCCCTTCACCCCTACGTGCGTAGCTTTGACACAAGCTGCTCCTCGCAAGGAGACCGTCGTGGCCGACCCCGACAGCTCCCGCTCCCGGATCTACGACTGCGCCGACGTACCGGCGCTCGACTTCGATCCCTTCCTCCGCGAGTCCCTCTCGCGGGCACCGGTCTCGCGCATCCGGGTGCCGCACGGGGACGGCGACTGCTGGCTGGTGACCCGGTACGACGACGTCCGGTTCGTCACCTCGGACCCCCGCTTCAGCCGCGACATCCTGGGCCGCTCCGCCCCAAAGATGACCCGGCACACCATCCCCCTGGACCGCGCCGTCAGCTACGCGGACCCCCCGGAGCACGCGCGCGTACGGGCCGTCGTCGCCCCGGCGTTCAGCCAGCGCGCCGTCGACCGGCTGCGGGGCCCGGCGCGGACGCTGCTCGACCGGCTGATCCACGACCTGGAGGGCGCGGGCCCGCCCGCCGACCTCGTCCACCACGTCGTCTCGCCGTTCCCGCTGGAGATCATCGGCGAGGTGATCGGAGTGCCCGCCGCGGACCGGCCGCTCTGGCGCGAGTGGACGCAGGTGATCTTCACCCGGGTCCACGACGAGGCCGCCGCGGCACGGGTCGAGCGGGTCAAGGAGTCCGCGCGCGACTACTTCCGCGCGCTCGCGGCCCTGCGCCGGGTCGCGCCCCGCGACGACCTGATGAGCGCGATGGCGGCCGCCGTCACCGCCGGCCGCATCGACGAGGACGAACTCCTCGCCCTCGCCACCCTCCTCCAGCTCAACGGCTGGCACGCGGTCCGCAACAACGCCGCCAACATGGTGTACGCCCTGCTCACCCACGAGGAGCTGGCCGACCGGCTGCGCGAGCGGCCGTCGCTCGTCCCCCAGGCAGTCGAGGAACTCCTGCGATGGGTGCCCCACAAGCACGCGATCGGGCAGCCACGCGTCGCCACCGAGGACGTGGAGGTCGGCGGAGTCCTCATCCGGGCGGGCGAGTTCGTCTACGTCTCCTACGTCGCCGCCAACCGCGACGAGCGGGTGTACGACGACCCGGACCGGATCGACTTCGAGCGCCGGGGACCGCAGCACGTGGCCTTCGGGCACGGCCCGCACTACTGCGTGGCGCCGCTGCTGGCCCGGATGGAAGCGGAGCTCCTGCTGTCGAACCTGGTCACCCGCTTCCCCCGGCTGCGGCTGGCGGTTCCGGCGGAGGAGGTGCGCTGGCAGACCGACGTCGTCATCCGGGGGCCGGTGGGTCTCCCGGTCACCTGGTAGCGGGGCGGAACGCTTCGGCCGCGCGCGACGTACGGTCCTTCGCCGCCCACGGCGTCGCCCCGGCGGCGCGCCCGGCCTCGCGGGCCGGGCGGCCGGCGGGAGCCGGGTCAACCGTGGCCGGCCGGCTCGGTCAGGCTGGTGACGAACTTGCGCAGGGTGCCCCGGACGACCGGGGTCACGCCGTGGACGAGCTGCGCCCCGTAGACCACGGCGGTACCGACGGGCGCGTCGACCGTCCAGCGGGCCCGTGGCGTGCCGGCGAGCCAGTCGGCCTCCTGCAGGCCGTGCCCCGGCCCCGGGCGGCGGGTGAAGTGCATCCCCATGGCGAAGTCGGTCTCCTGCGGCTCGGCCTCGCCGCCGCACCACACGCTCCCGGAGCTGGTGGTGTCGATGAAGAAGTCACCGCCCAGCTCCGCCGCGCGGACGACCACGGCGAGCCGGGCGACCCGGCGCGGTCCGTCGAAGGCGTGCCGGTCCAGGCCGTGGAGATGGGGCGGGACGCTGTCGCCCACGGCCCCCTGGTACATCCCCCACGGGGTGCAGCCCGCCAGGGACGGCGCGACCCGGCGGACGGCCGGCAGCGCGCGCCGGGCCGCCTCGGCCAGGACGTCCTGGACCTCGGGCACCGGGAACAGCTCCTCGTAGCGCGCCGCCCGCGCGACCGTCCACGGCACCTCGTCGAGGTGGGCGTCCACGAGCTTGTTGAGCCGGGCGATCTCCTCGGCGGTCAGGAACTCCTCCACCGAGTGGGTGATCAGTGTTTCGCTGACATGGATCACGAGCGCGTCTCCCCTTCCTTTCTCTTCGCTCTCTGCGCCGGATCTCACCGCGCACGAAGGGACGTCACGAAGACACGTGACGCCCCCAGGCAACCCCGGCGGTCGTCCGGGTCGCCAGGAGGCGCGGACGGCGCACCCCAGCACCCGGCGGGCGCACGGCGCGCGCTCCCGGCCGCGGGTGTCGCCACCGGTTTCACACCGGTGAAACATCACTGACACACGGGACGGAATGGACCCCCTGCTCAGGAGGTTGTCCATTGACGCGACACACGGTCGCCCCTTCCGGAAGGACGCTCCATGAAGATCGGCATCATCGGCGCCGGCAACATCGGCGGCAATCTGACGCGGCGTCTCACCGCTCTCGGCCACGAGGTCTCCGTGGCCAACTCGCGCGGCCCGCACACCCTCACGGAACTCGCCGAGGAGACGGGCGCCACGCCCGTCACCGTGACCGAGGCCGCGCGCGGCGCGGAGGTCGTGGTGGTCACCGTCCCGCTGAAGGCCGTCCCGGACCTGCCGGCCGGCCTCTTCGACGGGGCCGCGGAAGGCTTCGCGGTCATCGACACCAACAACTACTACCCCAAGGAGCGCGACGGCCTCATCGCCGCCGTCGAGGACGGCCTCACCGAGAGCCGCTGGGTCGAGCGGCAGCTGGGCCACCCGGTGATCAAAGCGTTCAACGGCACGTACGCCCAGGACATCCTCGACGCGCCGCGCCCCGAGGGCGACCCGGAGCGGCTCGCGCTCCCGGTGGCCGGGGACGACGAGGCGGCCAAGCGCACGGTCCGCGCGCTCATCGGCGAGCTGGGCTTCGACACGGTCGACGCGGGCGGGATCGACGACTCCTGGCGCCAGCAGCCCGACACCCCCGTCTACGGGCTGCGCGCGGGCGTCGAGGCCGTCACCAAGGCACTCGCCGAGGCATCGCCGGAGCGGCCGGCGGCGTTCCGGGCGTAACCCGGGGCCGGGCCCCTCGGGCCGCCCGGCCGTGTTGACCACCTCGAACGGCAATTCCCCCGTCAAGCGGCCCCGGTCGGTAGAACCGGGGACGCCATGACCGGCGTCGTGGGGCTATAAGAGCCACCGTCCAGTCCATGGGGGAGCACGGGGTGAGCACGGAGATCTACTTCGCGAACAACTACCGGGATCTGTGCGAGCAGCACGGCACGGCGTCGGGTTTCCAGTTCGAGTTCTACTGCTGGCGCTGCCACGACACCTGGCGCTCCCCCTTCGAGCCCTACCGGGGCGGGCGGCTCGCCGGGTGGCTCAACCGGGGCATCGGGACGGCGCCGGGGCTGCTCGGCAGAGCGTGGTGGGGCGTCACCAGCGCCGCCGAGGGGCTGGCCGGCTCGGGCTGGGGGAACGCGCGCGACGCGGCGTTCCAGCGGGCGATCGGCGCGGCCCAGGGCCACTTCAACCGCTGCGCGCGCTGCGCCACGTATGTGTGCGGCCGCTGCTGGCACCCGGAGCAGGGCCTCTGCTTCACCTGCGCCCCGGACAGCGCGGGCGAGATGATGGCGGCCCGGCAGCGGGGCGTCAACGACATGGTGACGCAGCAGGCGTACGACGAGGGGCAGCGGCAGGGCAAGGCGCAGGACGGGCAGACGGCGCGCCAGCTCGTCTGCCCCCGGTGCCGCGCCGAGTGCCACGGGGGCCGGTTCTGTCCCGGCTGCGGCTACGAACTCGCGCGGCAGGCGTCGTGCTCGTCCTGCCGGGCCACGCTGCCGGACGGCGTGACGTTCTGCCCCACGTGCGGCCAACGCCAGTAGGGACCGCCCGTCCCTCCTGTCACACAATGCTCATGAAGTGCTGGTCAACCCGGTATCGCTCGACGTCATCTCAGTGATCACAAACGATCGCACCGACGTCAGCACGAACCATCTCTTCGAGGAGTGACCGGCCCTTGAGCAAACACCGGCACACGTCACGTCCGCGCAGTCGCAGCCGCAGCCGAGGGAAGGAAGGAGCGGCGGCCGGGCGGCGGTTCGTCGACTATCCGCGCCGGGGCAGACGCGGCGTGCGGCGGTGGTTGCCGTCGTGGCGGCTGACTTCGGCCGTGTTCGTCCTCGGCGCGGGCGGGACGGCCGGGCTGTTCGCCTCTGTGTACGCGAGCGTCGACATCCCCGACGAGAACGCGGCGGCCCGTCAGGAGGCCAATATCTACTATTGGTCCGACGGTACGCAGATGGTGAGCACCGGTGCCCTGAACCGGACCATCATCCGGCTGTCGGACGTGCCGGGTTCCGCCCAGAACGCGGTGATCGCCGCCGAGAACGAGAGCTTCTACCGTGACTCCGGCGTGTCCTTCAAGGGCTTGGCGCGGGCCGTGGTCAGTACGGTCCAGGGGCAGGAGACCCAGGGCGGCTCGACCATCACCCAGCAGTATGTGAAGAACACCTACCTCTCGCAGGAGCAGACCGTCTCCCGCAAGGCCAAGGAGTTCGTCATCGCGCTGAAGGTGGACCGGTCGAAGAGCAAACAGGAGATTCTTCAGGGCTATCTCAACACCAGTTGGTTCGGGCGCGGCGCCTATGGGATCGACGCGGCCGCCCAGGCCTATTACGGCATTCCCGCGAAACAGCTGAACCCCAGTCAGAGTGCCTTGCTGGCCGCGCTGCTGAAGGGCGCCGAGCTGTACGACCCCTCCACGGGGCCGAAGAACCACGAGCGGGCGCGGGAGCGCTGGGCGTGGATCCTCGACCGGCAGGTCGCGACCGGCCGGATGTCGCGCGAGGAACGGGAGCGGTACCGGACGTTCCCCGAGCCGCTCAAGAAGTCCACGTCGACCAGCCTGGGCGGGCAGACCGGCTATCTCGTGGACATCGTCAACAAATACATCAAACAGCGCGCCCTCCTCACCGACCAGGACCTCGCCCACGGCGGCTACCGGATCCACACCACGTTCGACAAGGACCGGACGCGTCAGCTGACGAAGGCGGTGGAGAACGTGCTGGAGCGGGACATCGACCCGAAGAAACGCGAAACCGACGCGCACGTCCAGGTCGGCGCCGCCTCGGTACGGCCCTCGGACGGTGCGCTGCTCGCGCTGTACGGGGGCCCGGACGCCACCAAGCGGTTCGTCAACAACGCCGACACCGCCGGCGTTCCGACCGGCTCCGCCTTCAAGCCGTTCGTCCTCGCCGCCGCCCTGCGGCACGGCGCGCGTGCCTCGCGGGACGGCGAGCGGCAGGAGGTGACGTCCACCAGCCGCTACGGGGACGACGGCAAGCTCGTCCAGCCGTCCGGTGACGCCCTCGGGCCCGACGACGCCCACCCCACGCTCCGCCAGGCCCTGGCCACCGGGGGCAACGCCACCTACGCACGGCTCGGCCGGGACGTGGGGCTGGAGCGGGTGCGGGACACCGCCGTCGCCGCCGGACTACTGAGGGGCAGCTTGGCCCCGCTGGACGACACCTTCCCCATCGGCACCTCCACTCCCAGCGCGATCCGCGTGGCGGCCGGCTACGGCACCTTCGTCAACCGCGGGCTGCAGAACGACCCGTACTCGGTGACCAAGCTGGTGAAGGACGGCCGGTCCGTCGGCGGCTTCGAGAGCAGGGCGAAGGCGAGCCGGGCGCTGCCCGAGGGCGTGGCGACCGAGGTCGCGGCCTCCCTGCGCGAGGCCGGGGAGCGGAGCGTCGGGGACGCGCAGGGCGTCGACGAGCGCACCGCCCGGGCCGTCGGCCCGTTCGCGGCGGGCCGGACCGGGGACCAGGACCGGCTCAGATCGGCGTGGTTCGTCGGCTCCACGGAGGAGCTGTCCACGGCGGTGACCATGTTCCGTACGAAGCCGGACGAGCCCCAGTTGCTGCCCATGTCGGATGTGGGCGGTGCGGATTCACGGCGTGGAAGCGTCTTCCCGGCCCGGATCTGGACGGATTACATGGGGGCGTACGTGGCGTCCAGGAATTCCCACGGAAAATCCTGAGCCAGGCGGGGCCGGGCGAACCGGAGGGTGCTGGTGTGCCGTCCGGCGTCGTCCGGTTTCGTCACGTCATGTCATTCCGCATGGATAGACGGATCGCGCCGCGGGGAGAATCGGTGAAGATGCTTACACAAGGGAAGGTTTATCCATTTTTATTTGACTTCACGAAATAGGGGGGAATCGTGGGTTCGAAAGTGACCGTCCTCGGGCTGGGGGCGATGGGCGCGACACTGGCCGGGGCCTTCACGGCGGCCGGCCACCGGACGACCGTCTGGAACCGGACCGCGGGCAGGGCCGGCGCCCTGATGGAGCGCGGCGCGGTCGAGGCGCCGTCGGCCGCCCGGGCCGTGGCGGCGAGTCCCCTGGTCGTGATCTGCGTGACGGCGTACGACGCGGCCCACGACGTCCTCGGCCCGCTGGCCGCCGGCCTCGCGGGCTCCACGCTCGTCAACCTCACCTCCGGCTCGCCGCCGCAGGCGCGGGAAACGGCCGCCTGGGCGGAGCGGCACGGCATCGCCTATCTCGACGGCGCGCTCATGTCGACGCCGTCGGGCATCGGCGATCCGGACTTCCTCCAGCTCTACAGCGGTCCGCGCGCCGCCTTCGACCAGCACCGCGAGACGCTCGCCGCGCTGGGCCACCCGGTGCACCTGGGCACCGACCCCGCCCTGCCGTCCGTCTACGACAGCGCACTGCTGGGCCTGCTGTGGTCCACGCTGACGGGCTGGCTGCACGGCGTGGCGCTCATCGGCGCCGAGGGTCCCGGTGGCGGGGTGACGGCGACGGACTTCACGGACGTGGTCAACCACTGGATGAAGAGCGTCGGCGCCCTGATGAACAGCTATGCCCCGCAGATCGACGCGGGCCGCTATCCGGGGGGTGAATTCCCCCTGACCCTCCACCTTTCGATGATGAACCTCCTCGCCCACGCGAGCGAGCTCCGCGGCGTGGAGCCGGGTCTGCCGGAATTCCTCCAGCGATTGACGAGCCGCGCGATCGCGGCCGGTCACGGCGGCGACAGTTACGCACGGCTGGTCGAGTTCCTCCGCAAGAACGCGAACCACTGAATTGTTAGGCTGCCCGGATGATCGTTCCCACGGCGCGGGAGATACGCGCGCTGCATGAGAAGTACGCGCCGACGCCGGCCGCGCTGGAACTCGTCCACACCCACTGCGAGATCGTCGGCCATATCGCGGAACAGTTGCTCCCGCGTACCGGTCCCCGGCTGGACGCCGATCTCGTGCGCGCCGGGGCGCTGTTGCACGACATCGGTGTCTACCGGCTCTTCGACGCGTCGGGGCGGCTCGATACGCGCGACTACGTCCGGCACGGCGTCCTCGGTCACGAGATCCTGCGGGGTGAGGGGTTCCCGGAGCGGCTGTGCCGGTTCTGTTCGTGCCATACCGGGGTGGGGATCTCCCGGGAGGACGTCCATCGCCAGAAACTCGATCTGCCCGTCGCCGACTATCTGGCCGAGACGGGCGAGGAGCAGTTGGTGATGTACGCGGACAAATTCCATACGAAGAGCACGCCGCCGAAGTTCCTCTCCGCCGATTCCTACGCCGTCCACGTACGGCGGTTCGGCGAGGACAAGGTCGGCGTCTTCAACGATCTCCGCGCCCGGTTCGGCGAACCGGATCTCGCGACGCTCAGCGCGCGCTACGGGCACGCGCGGGCGTGAACGCGCTCCGCGCGCCGTTCGGCACGCGGAGGCGTCACATCTCTCGGGTCCTAGGCCGGTACCCCCTCCAGGACCTCCTCCGGTTCCCCGGCGCGTTCGGCCTCGTCGCGCTCCTCCGCCTGCCCGGCGGCCACGACGGCGGACAGCAGGGCGTCCACCTGGGCGGGCGTGGTGTGCGGGTTGAGCAAGGTGAGCTTGAGCCGTACCCGGCCCGGGCCCCGGCCGGGGAGTTCGGTGCGGCCGACGACCGCCCGGCCCTCCGTCAGCAGGCGGCGGCGCAGCGCCGCGTTGACGCGGTCCGCGTCGGCGGGGAGGCCGGAGGCGGGCCGGTAGCGGAAGACGGCGGTGGTGAGCACCGGCGTGGTGTGGAGCTCCAGCAGCGGGTGGGCCCGGACCGTGGCCGCGGCGTGGTGGGCGAGGTCGTGGCAGGTGTCCACGAGCCGGCCCAGTCCGGTGCGGCCCAGGGCCGCCAGGGTCGCGGCGATCTTGAAGGCGTCGGGGCGGCGTGTGGTGCGCAGGGAGAGGCCCAGGAGGCTGGGGTAGCCCGCTTCCTCGTCGTCGGCCGGGTTGAGGTAGACGGCGCGGCGGGCCAGGGGGGCGTAGGTCTCGGCGCGCCGGACCAGGAAGACCCCGGCGGGGGCGGGCTGCCAGCCCAGCTTGTGCCAGTCGAGGGAGAGGGAGTCGGCGCGTTCGACGCCCGCCAGGAGGGGGGCGAGCCGGTCGGAGAGCAGCGCCCCGCCGCCGTAGGCGGCGTCCACGTGGAGCCAGACGCCGTACCGTTCGGCGATGTCGGCGATCTGCGGCAGGGGGTCGATGCCGCCGGTGTCGGTGGTGCCGGCGGTGGCCACGACCGCCACCGGCGTCTCGCCCCGGCCGACGGCCTCCTTGAGGAGCACGTCCAGGACGGCGGGGTCCATGCGCAGGTCGCGGTCGACGGGCACGGCGGTCACGGCCCGTTCCCCCAGGCCGAGGACGGCGGCGGCGCGCTGGACGGAGAAGTGGGCGGCCTCCGAGGCGAAGATCCGGGGGCTCAGGTCCCTGGGCAGTCCGCCGAGTTCGGTGGCGTGTCCGCCGGCCCGGCCGAGGGCGTGGTCGCGGGAGAGCATCAGGCCCATGAGGTTGGACTCGGTGCCACCGGAGGTGATCACGCCGGCGGCCGTCGCCGGGTCGTAGCCGACGAGGGCGGCGAGGTCGCGCACCAGGGCGGTCTCGAGCTCGGTCGAGGCGGGTGCCTGGTCCCAGGAGTCCTGGGAGGGGTTGAGGGCGCTGACGGCGAGGTCGGCGGCGACCGCGAGGGCGAGCGGCGGGCAGTGGAGATGGGCCGCGCAGGCGGGGTCGGCGGGGTCGGCGCTGCCCCGGGTGAGCAGGGCGGTGAGCCGGCGGAGGACGTCCTCGCCGGACGCGGCGGGTTCGCCGGCGCGGCCTCGGGCCGTGTGGCCCCCGTCGGTGAGGGCCGCCGTGACGAAGGCGGCGACCCCGGCGGGGCCACCGGCGGGCAGCGGCCCGCCGCGAAGCGCCGCGCCGTCGGCGAGGCCGGCCAGCACGGCGTCGAGGAGCGGCCGCAGGGCGTCGGGCCCGGCGACACCACCGGACAGGGCGGCGCCTGCCGGCACTCCGGGCACGCCGAGCGCGGCCGTGCCGCCGGGCGGGGCAAACGACGCGACGCCCTCCGGGACGCCGGGCGCCGCCTCGGACGCGCCAGCCGTCCCGGACGTACCGGACACGGCCGCCCCGCCGGGCAGGGCGGACGACGCGACGTCCCCCGGGACGCCGGGCGCCCCCGTCGTGCCGGGCGCTGCCGTGTCGTCCGCTGCCGCGCGCGTGGTCGGCAGGTTCGTGACGCGTTCCGCGTCGGCGCTGTCCCCGAGAGGGGTGTCCCCGGGCGTGGGGATTTCGCGTGTCACGCCCGGCCCCCCGCGATGTCCGTGCCCGTCGCCGCTTCCTCGATGGCGTCGGCCAGCCGGTCGAGCACCGCTTCGGCCTGCTCGTCCGTGATGGTCAGCGGCGGCAGCAGGCGCAGCACGGCGTCGTGCCGGCCGCCGAGTTCGACGATCAGGCCGCGGCTGAGGCAGGCGGCGCGGACGCGTGCGGCGAGGTGGGGGTCGGCCGGGCGGGCGCCGCAGGTGTCGGGCTCGGCGGCGGGGTCGACGAGTTCGACGCCGAGCATCAGGCCGCGTCCCCGGACGTCGCCGATGACCGGCAGCGCGGCGCGCAGGCTCTCCAGGCGGGCCGTCATCCTCGCGCCGACGAGCGCGGCGCGCTCGGCGAGGCCCTCGGCGGCTATGTGGCGCAGGGTGGCCGCGCCGGCGGCCATGGCGAGGGTGTTGCCGCGGAACGTGCCGGTGTGGGCGCCGGGCCGCCAGCCGTCGTAGTCCTCGCGGTAGACGACCACGGCCAGCGGCAGGCTGCCGCCGATGGCCTTGGAGAGGACCATCGCGTCGGGCAGGATCCCGCTGTGCTCGACGGCCCACATCGCGCCCGTGCGCCCGGCGCCGGTCTGCACCTCGTCGACGACGAGCGGGATGCCGCGCTCGGCGGTGATCCGCCGCATCTCGCGCATCCAGGCGTCGGGGGCCGGGACGACGCCGCCCTCGCCCTGGACGGCCTCCAGGATCATCGCGGCGGGCGGGAGCACCCCGCCCGCCGGGTCGTCGAGGAGGCGCTCGACGTAGGCGGCGGAGAGTTCCGCGCCGCGCTCGCCGCCCACGCCGAAGGGGCAGCGGTAGCCGTACGGGTAGGGCAGGCGGGTCACCTCGCCGCCACTGGGCAGCGGCTCCTTCACGCCGACGTTGCCGGTCACGGCCAGCGCGCCGGCGGTCATCCCGTGGTAGGCGCCGGTGAAGGCGAGCAGGCCCCGCCGTCCGGTCGCGGTCTGCATCAGCTTCAGGGCCGCCTCGACGGCGTCGGTGCCGGCGGGGCCGCAGAAGTGGACGCGGGCGCGGTCGGCGAAGCCCTTGGGCAGGCTCTCGAAGAGGGCGCTGGTGAACTCGTCCTTGTCCGCGGTGGCGAGGTCGAGCATGTGCAGCGGGGCGCCGCTGTCGAGGGTCCGCCGGATCGCCTCCAGGACGACCGGGTGGTTGTGGCCCAGCGCGAGGGTGCCCGCGCCGGAGAGGCAGTCCAGGTAGCGCCGTCCGTCCGCGCCCTCCACCGTCATGCCCTCGGCGCGCACCGGCACGATCGGGAAGGTACGGGCGTAGGTGCGGGCGGAGGACTCGCGGCTGTGCTGCCGCCGCAGGACGGCGTCCTTGGCGTCGAGGGCGTTGCCGGTGGCGAGGGTCATCGGGTAACTCCTGTGGATCCGGGCAGACGTGGGGCCCGACGCTCGCGGAGCGGTCGTGGGAGCCGGGCGGGAGCGGGGAGGGGTCAGCCGAGCGGGCGGTCGACGCGGTCGGCGAGGTGGGCGGGGGCGGCTATACCCTCGGCCAGCGCGGGGTCGGCCTCGAGGGCTCCCCAGGTCTGCCGCAGCGGCAGGACGCCCGCCCAGACGCCCAGTTCGGCGTCGGGGCCGTCGCCGTCGTCGGGCGGGCCGGTGCGGACCTTCACCGAGGCCTCGTCCAGCGACAGCGCGAGCAGGGCGGTCGCGGCGAGTTCCTTGCGGCTGGGCCGGCGGGCGTAGTCCCACTGGCCGGGGGTGACGTGCTCGGTGAGGCAGCGCAGCCCGGCGAGCTTCTCCTCCGGGTCGGTCACGGCCCTCGGCACGCCGTAGATCATGGCGCTGCGGTAGTTGACGCCGTGCTCGAAGACGGAACGGGCCAGGACCAGCCCGTCGACGTGAGTGACCGTCAGACAGACGGTGGCCTCGGGCGAGGCGACGAGGCTGCGGCTGGCGACGGAGCCGTGGAAGTAGACCGTGGTGCCGTCCGCGCCGTAGACGGTGGGGACGACCATGGGTGCGCCGTCCACCATCACCCCCAGGTGGCACAGGAATCCGGCCCGGAGGATGGCGTCGAGTTCGGCCCGGCTCGTGCCGCCCTGCTCGCGCAGGCGGCGGTGGCGGGTGCGTTCGGTCACGGCGAGGGTGTCGGACGGTTCGGTGGCCTGATCTGGATCATGTTCGAACACGATGCGTCAGCCTGCCCGTCCTGCGGGCTTTTGGCAAGAGATCTCTTGCCCCGGAGGCCACGGTCGCGCCGAATCCATCGTGAGCAACGCAAATACCAAAGGATTACTTGCCTTTCGCTGCCACGTGGGCAAAGGTGTTCGAGCGGTCCGTCCTGTGACGAACCTCCGCCTCCGGATCCTGGAACCCCTGGCACGAAAGAGTGGGAATGACGACAGACATGCACTCCCCGGCGGAGCCGCTCGATCTTCTGGGCGTGGGAATCGGCCCGTTCAACCTGTCGCTCGCCGCGATGGCCGACGGCGTGCCCGGTCTGCGGACCGCCTTCCTGGAGCGGACGCAGGAATTCCGCTGGCATCCGGGGCTGATGATCGACGGCACGACGCTCCAAGTCCCGTTCCTGGCCGACCTGGTGAGCCTGGTCGACCCGACGAGCCCCTGGTCCTTCCTCGGCTACCTCAAGGCGATCGGGCGGCTCTTCCCGTTCTACTTCTCCGAGCAATTGCACATCCACCGCGCCGAGTACGACGCGTACTGCCGCTGGGTGAGCGAGGAGCTGACCCAGTGCCGTTTCGGCCACCAGGTCGACGCCGTCACATGGGACGAGCGGCATCAGGTGTTCACCGTCGACTACACCTACGAGAACGGCGACGGGGTCCTGGCCGGCCGGGGCCACACCCGCAACCTGGTGCTCGGCATCGGCACGGAACCCGCTGTTCCGTCGGTGCTGCGGCCGTTGACGGACGACCCGGCCGTCCCGGCCTTCCACTCCGCCGACTACCTCTCCCGCCGCGCGGAGCTGCTCACCAAGCGCCATGTCACCGTGATCGGATCCGGCCAGTCCGGCGCCGAGGTCTTCCTGGACCTGCTGCGCGCCCGGCCCGACGGCGCCGAGGGCCTCCAGTGGATCAGCCGATCCCCCTCCTTCGCCCCCATGGAGTACTCGAAGCTGGGCCTGGAGCAGTTCACCCCGGACTACACCCGCTTCTTCCGCCGACTCCCCCAGGAGACCCGCGACCGGCTGCTGCCGCAGCAGTGGCAGCTGTACAAGGGCATCAGCGGCGAGACCATCGGCGACATCCACGACGAGCTCTACCGGCGCACCCTGACCGGCGGCTGGCCCGACGCCGTCCTGCGCCCCGCCACCGCCGTCCGCGGCGGACGGACCCGTGAGGGGCGGATCGAGCTGGAGCTGGAGCACGTCCAGGAGGGCGGCCGCGAGACGGTGACGACCGACGCGGTCGTCCTCGCCACCGGCTACGCCGAGCGCCCCAGCGACGGCCTGCTGAGCGGTCTCGCCCCCTACCTCGTCCGCGACGCGTCCGGACGCCCGGTGGTCGGCGCCGACTACCGGCTGGCCCTCGACGGGCCGGTCACCGGCTCCGTCTTCGTCCAGAACGCGGAACGGCACACCCACGGCGTCGGCGCACCCGACCTGGGGCTCGCCGCCTGGCGCTCGGCCGTCATCCTCAACACGCTGACGGGCCGTGAGGTCCACCCGCTGCCCTCGCGCACCGCGTTCACCACCTTCGGGATCCCGCGCGCCGGACGGTCCGCCGACGGCGCGGGCGACCCGGCCGGCTCGGCCGCCCACCGCTGATCCCCCGTTCCGCTTCCCGCTTCCCAACCCTCCGGAGCAGCCATGCTGATCAGGAAGACGGGCGAAGACCAGCTGGTCGACGCCTACGGCATCCGTTTCCAGCAGATCTACCCCAACGGCGGTGAGGAGCTCGCTCCCTGGGGCGTGGGCCGCGCCGTGGTCGAACCGGGCGGAGCCACCGATCCGCACCACCACGAGGACCACGAGATGTTCGTGTTCCTCTCCGGCCACGGCGTCCTGACCGTCGACGGCGAGGAGTGCGAGGTCGGCCCCGAGGTCACCGCGCTGCTCCCGGCCGGCAGCCTCCACCACGTGCGCAACACCAGCGACACCGAGCGGCTGGTCTTCCTCTCCGTCTACTGGCCCACGGACCACGGCCCCATCGACCTCTGAGTCCCATCGGCCTCTGAGTCCCGCCGCCGTCCGCACACCCTCTCCGCCGAGACTTCCGACCCGGAGCCCCGCCATGCCCTCCTTCACCCTGGTCACCGCCGCACCGCCCACCCCCAACGGCGACCTCCACCTCGGCCATCTGTCGGGCCCCTACTCGGGCGCCGACATCCGGATCCGCGCCCACCGCCTGCTCGGCGCCGACGGCCTGTTCGTGACCGGCTCCGACCTCCACCAGAGCTATGTGCCCACCAAGGCCCGCCGGGACGGCACCGACCCCCTGGAGATGGCGGAAGGCTTCGCCGACGAGATCGCCCGGATCTTCGACTCCGCCCGCTTCACGCCCGACGCCTACGTCCGGCCCTGGCGCTCGGAGCTCCACCGGAGCATCGTCGGCGAGTTCTTCGCCCGGCTGCACGACCGGGGGGCGCTGCGCGTCCGCACCGAGCAGGCCCTGTTCTGCGGCGACTGCGAGCGCTACCTCTTCGAGGCCCACCTCACCGGCAAGTGCCCGCACTGCGGCAGCGCCAGCGACGGCAACTCCTGCGAGAACTGCGCGCTGCCCAACCGGGTCACCGATGTCGTCGCGCCCGTCTGCAACGCCTGCGGCGGCACGCCCGAGGAGCGGCCCGTCGAGCGGCTGGTCTTCCCCTTGAGCGAGTACGCCGACCGGCTGCGCGCCTTCCACGCGGCCACCGCCATGAGCCCCCAGCTGGAGGCCCTGTGCGCGGACATGATCGAGCGGGGCCTGCCCGACATCCCCGTCGGCCACCCCACCGACTGGGGCCTGCCGATGCCCGTCCCCGGCTTCGAGGACCACCGGATCTACGTCTGGGCCGAGATGATGCCCGGCTACTTCGCCGAGCTGGCCGAGGGCCTGCGTGCGTCGGGCCGGGACGCGGACGAGTGGCGCTCGGTGTGGAACGACCCGCGGACCGAGATCGTCCAGTTCTTCGGCTTCGACAACGGCTACTTCCACGCCCTGCTCCAGCCGGCGCTGCTGATGGCCTACGATCCCGACTTCCAGCTGCCCCGGGCGCTGGTGACCAACGAGTTCTACCAGCTGGGCTCGTCCAAGTTCTCCACCAGCCGCCGCCACGCGGTCTGGGCGAACGACCTGCTGGCCGCCGTGCCCGCCGACACCGCCCGCTTCGTCCTCTCCCACGACCGCCCCGAGAGCGAGCGGACCTCCTTCGGCTGGGAGCGCTTCCACGAGCTGGCCGACGGCGAGCTGGCCGGGCGCTGGCAGTCCTGGCTGACCGACCTGTTCACCCGGATCGAGACGCAGGCCGGGGGCGCGATACCGGCGGGCGACCCCCTGCCCTCCCAGGAGCGGTTCCTGCGGCTGCTGGAGCGCCTCGCCGAGGACTGCCTGAACGCCTACTCTGCCGCGGACTTCTCCCCCCGCCGCGCCACCCGGCTGCTGCGCGAACTGGTCAGCCTCGCCCAGGACTTCGCCGCCTCCCAGAGCCGCACCCGGGACTCGGGCACGGGCTCCGGCCGGGCCGGCGCCGCGCTCGCCGCCGAGGCCGCCGCCGCGCGGACGCTCGCCCAGCTCGCCCACCCGGTCATGCCGGACTTCGCGAGCCGGCTGTGGACCGCCCTCGGCGAGACCGGCGAGCCGCGCTGGGACGGCGTCCGGACGCCCGCCGCCGGCGTGCGCGTCGACACCGCGACCCGCTTCTTCACGCCGCTGCCCGCCGACCTCGAAGCGCGGGTCATGGCGTCGTGACCCGTACGGCCCTGGTGGTCGGGGCGGGGGTCTTCGGCCTGGCCACCGCCCGCGCGCTCGCCCTCCGCGGCTGGTCGGTACGCGTCCTCGACCCCAACGAACCCGGCACGGAGGGCGCTTCGAGCGCGGAGACCCGCATCCTGCGGCTCTCCCACGGCACGGACGACTGGTACACGGGCCTCGCCCACCGGGCGGCCGCGGGGTGGCGGGAGCTGGAACGGGAGACCCGCCGTCGGCTCCTGCTGCCCACCGGCGTCCTCACCCTGGGCCCCCGCGACGGCGACGACTGGGAGCGGGCGAGCGCGGCAGCGCTGCGCCGCCTCGGCGTGCCGGTCGAGACGCTGACCGGCGCTGCCGTGACCCGCCGCTTCCCGGGTTTCGCCGGCGGCGGGACCGGCACGGCCCTGTTCGAGCCGGAGGCCGGCGTGCTCCTGGCGCGGGCGGCGACGCGCGCGCTCGCCGGTTCCGCCCGGGAGCGGGGGGCGGAGCTGCTGCGCGGGGCCGCCGTGCCCGACGGCGGCACGGCCGTCGTGGACGGCGAGCCGCTGCGCGCCGACCTGACGGTCTGGGCGGTCGGACCGGTGCTGCCCGCGCTGTTCCCCGGGCTGACCTCCGTCCGCCCGTACCGCCAGGACTGCTGGTACGTGCGGCCTCGGGGCCCCTGGGCGAGGGGTGAGGCGGGGACCGGGTCCGGGGCTGGGGCCGGGCCCGAGGCTGCGGCCGGGGGCCGGCCGGCCTGGCTGGACCGGGAGCACGGCTGCTACGGGATCCCCGCGGTCGGGGAGCTCGGCGTCAAGGTCGTACCGGACGTGGAGACCGACCCGCGCGCCGCCACGGACCCGTCCCCCGGGGAGATCCCCCGTGCCCTGCGGGACTACCTCCGCGCCCGGCTCCCCCACCTCGCCGACTCCCCCGTCCTGCGCCGCGAGGTCTGCTCGTACGCGCTGACACCGGACGAGCACTTCCTGCTCGCCCGGCATCCGGGCCGCCGGGACGTGTGGCTGGTGGGCGGCGACTCCGGTCACGGTTTCAAACACGGGCCGGCGTGGGGCGAGTACGTGGCCGACGTCGTCGAGGACCGGTGTGCGCCCCCGGCGCGCTTCGCCCTCCGCTGAGCCGTGAATTCACCGGTCCGTGGCCGTCCGCGTCCACGCGACGGCACGGCGTGACCAAGTCGGGAGATTCTTAAGTTACTTAATGACGCCCTCGGGGTTTTCGGGACCAAAGTCCCTAGGCGGCACCGGCGTAAGCGGAATCCAATGATCGACAAGCAACTCGCTCCTCCGCCACCAACCCCAAGAAGGTTCGGAATTCAATGAGTTATGTCTCCAGGCGACGCGTTCTCGCCCTCGCCCCCGCTGTCGGAGTCGCCGCCGCCGTCCCCCTGTCCGTAGCGACCGCGAGCGCGGCCGGCGCCGCTCCCCGCGCGCAGGCGAGCACCAAGGGCAAGGGCGCCGTCCGCTCGCTCCAGGAGATAACGGACGAGTGGGGGAAGTGGCTGGCCCGGGAGAGATTCCCCAAGTCGAACGGCTGCCGCTTCACCGCGTCCACCGAGTACGGCAAGCAGAGCGCCCTCGGCGACTACCACAAGTACCAGGTCTCCGCGAAGTACAGCGGCATCGTCTACGACCCCAACGCCCCCTCCCCCGTGCCGGGTCAGGTCAGCTCCGTCGCCACCAACTACCGCAACGGCACGGACGTCGAGCAGCAGGTCACCTACAAGCAGAGCAAGACCACCGAGCAGGACCTGCGGATCTCGGTCACCGAGTCGCTGAAGATCGGCGTGACCATGGAGGTCTCCGCGGAGATCCCCGCCGTCGCCAAGGTCAGCGAGACCACGTCGATCGAGGCCAGCCTCTCCTCCACGCAGGAGTACACCCACAAGGAGACGCAGAACTGGAGCGTCGACCTCCCGCTGAAGATCCCCGCGAAGTCGGTCGTCGAGGCGTCGCTCGTGGTCGGCACCCAGAAGTACGACATCGACTGGACCGCCACCGTCGACCTCAGCGGAAGCGTGGCCATCTGGTTCAACGAGAAGGTCGACCTCAACCACGACGGCGACAACCACTGGCTGTGGTTCGTCCCCGTCGAGCAGGTCCTCCGTGACTGCCGGGACCACGGCATCGTCGACGTGACCGGCTACGAGATCACGGCGGACGGCGTGAGCGCCTTCGCGAGCGGCAAGTTCAGCGGCGGCCAGGGCGTGTCCCTCAACATCAACGCCGTCCAGAAGCCGCTCGACGGCCGGCAGAAGCGCAGTGTCGAGACGCAGACGATCCCGGTCGCCCTCGACCGGTCCGGCAAGAAGGCGAGCGTCCCGGGACGCTGAGCCGGTAAGGCCGGAATTCTTCCCTCCTCTTCATCTGGCTGATCTTGGTCTGCCTGTGCGGCCGGGGTCCGGGAGAACATGCGGGAGCACGGAGACCCATGGGGTTCCCGTGCTCTTCGTATGCGGACGACAGCCCAGGTGAAGGGGAGAAGCAGGAATGAACACCCGAATACGCTTACTCGCGGCGGTCTGCGGAGCGACCCTGACCGGCTCGCTGCTCGCCGGGCCGGCAACCGCGGCTCCGGCGGAGACGGGAGCGGGCGGCGGTACGAAGGCCGCCGATCTCCGTGCCAAACTGTGCACGGGCGCGTTCGACGCGAAGAACCCCCAGCTCGGCCCCGCCGCCGACACCCTGCCCGGCCCCTCGACCAAGCCCGTCGGACCACTGCTCAAGGGCTACGACCGAACCGGCGGCCTCAAGCCCGACGCGTTCCTGAGCGCCTACTGGACGGGCAAGCCCACCTGGAAGTACCCGCCGGACGACGGCTTCGCCAAGCACGGCGGCAAGCTCGACAAGAACAAGACCCGGCTCAAGGCCGGCCAGAAGCTCGACCGCTTCGGCCACGAGGGCGGCTCCTTCCTCGCCCCCGCCGGCGCCCCGTACTCCCAGCGCGCCCTGCCGCCGGACAGCCTCCAGACCATCGACGACAAGTACCCCTGCAACTACCACGTCTACACCGTCGCCAAGTCCTTCACGGTCTGGCAGGGCGGCATCGCCGCGTGGTTCGAGCAGCCCGGCGGCGGACGGCAGATCCAGCTCGACCCGGCCCTGGTACCCGGCGCCCCCACCCCGAAGCTCAGCGTGAAGTGGCTGGTGGACAACGGCTACCTCAAGCGCGCCGACACGAACGCCGACGCACACGCCGGCACGAGCGCCACGACCGGATGACCGAACCGCTGGACCGGCGGCGGGCGTGCGCGGCGCTGCGCGCGGCGGGGGTGAACGACCGCCTCTACTCCGTCGAGGGCGTTCACGAGCCCACGGCGCCGCTCCCCGACTTCCACTTCCTGCGGCTGCGCGCCGGGATGTGGGAGACCGGTCTCTTCGAACGCGGGGAGTACGCCGTGACGGCGCGCTTCCCCGCGTCGGACGAGCCGGCCGCCTGCCGCGAACTGCTGCGGCTGCTGCTCCCC
Organism: Streptomyces sp. L500; assembly: GCF_054551825.1. NCBI lineage: Bacteria > Bacillati > Actinomycetota > Actinomycetes > Kitasatosporales > Streptomycetaceae > Streptomyces > Streptomyces sp. L500. The sequence continues at coordinate 1,037 of NZ_JBTOLC010000070.1, read as the reverse complement.
GGCGGCGAATGAGCCGGGCATCCACGACCCCGCGAAACGAACCGACCGCGCAAGGACACGACCATGACTCACGACAGCACGGACCCCGTCGCCGCGGCGCGACGCTACTACGACACCGGTGACGTCGACGCCTTCTACGCCCGGATCTGGGGCGGCGAGGACATCCACACCGGGATCTACGCCCATGAGCGGGAGCCCGTCGCGGCCGCCTCCCGCCGGACGATCGAGCGGGCGGCCGACAAGATCGCGGCACGCCTCGCCCGGCTCGGCCCGGAGTGCCGGATCCTCGACCTGGGCTCCGGCTACGGCGGGCCCACCCGCTACCTTGCCGAACGCTTCGGCTGCCGCGTCGTCGCCCTCAACATCAGCGAGAACCAGAACGAGCACCACCGCAGGGTCAACGCCGAGCGCGGGCTGGACGGCCTCATCGAGGTCGTCACGGGTTCGTTCCAGGACATCCCCTTCCCGGACGGGCACTTCGACGTGGTGTGGTCCCAGGAGGCGTTCTGCCACAGCGGCGATCGCCGGGGGCTGCTGCGCGAGGCGGTCCGCGTGCTGACGCCCCAGGGCGACCTGGTCTTCACCGACCTGATGGCGGCCGAGGACACCCCTCCGGAGGCCCTGAGCCGGACGATCGCGCGGCTGGAGGTGGACGCCCTGGCCACCCCTTCGTTCTACCGCGGCGGGCTCACGTCGCTCGGGCTGGCGCGCGTCGACTTCGACGACCGGAGCGAGCAGCTGCTCACCCACTACACACGGCTCACCGAGGAGACCCGGCACCGGGCGACGGAGCTCGGCGACGTCATCAGCGGCGGCTATCTGGCGGGTCTCCTGGAGAACCTGCCCCTGTGGGTGGACGCCTGCCGTGACGGCCTGCTCCGCTGGGGCATCTTCCACGCACGCCACGCGCATGCCGCATGACGTGCGGTGACGGCGAGGGGGCCGCGATGTGAGCCCGGCCATGAGACCTGGCTCACCTACGAAGTGGGATAGTGGCGGACGTTGCGCCACAGTGGGGCAAATTGGACATTTATGGC
>NZ_JBTOLC010000007.1:0-209985 GCF_054551825.1 Streptomyces sp. L500 | reverse complement strand
GGTGGAGGCCCGCAGCCGCTTGATGTCGTAGCCGCCGAGGGTGATCGGGGGCAGCGCGCAGGCGGAGTCGCCGGAGTGGATGCCGGCCTCCTCGATGTGCTCCATGACGCCGCCGAGGTAGAGCTCCTCGCCGTCGTAGAGCGCGTCGACGTCGATCTCGATGGCGTCGTCGAGGAAGCGGTCGATGAGCACCGGGTGCTCGGAGATCAGGCCCGCGTGCCGCTCCAGGTAGCCGGCGAGGGAGGGCTCGTCGTAGACGATCTCCATGCCGCGGCCGCCGAGGACGTAGGACGGGCGGACCATGACCGGGTAGCCGATGCCGGCGGCGATGCCCTTGGCCTCCTCGAAGGAGTAGGCGGTGCCGTACTTGGGCGCGGGCAGCCCGGCCTCGGTGAGGACGCGGCCGAAGGCGCCGCGCTCCTCGGCGAGGTCGATGGCCTCCGGGGAGGTGCCGACGATCGGCACGCCGTTGTCCTTGAGCGCCTGGGCGAGGCCCAGCGGGGTCTGGCCGCCGAGCTGGACGACGACGCCCGCGACGGGGCCGGCCTGCTGCTCGGCGTGGACGATCTCCAGGACGTCCTCCAGGGTGAGCGGCTCGAAGTAGAGCCGGTCGGAGGTGTCGTAGTCGGTGGAGACGGTCTCGGGGTTGCAGTTGACCATCACGGTCTCGTAGCCCGCGTCGCTGAGCGCGAAGGAGGCGTGGACGCAGGAGTAGTCGAACTCGATGCCCTGGCCGATGCGGTTCGGGCCGGAGCCCAGGATGATCACCGCGGGCTTCTCGCGGGGCGCGACCTCGGTCTCCTCGTCGTAGGACGAGTAGAAGTACGGGGTCTTCGCGGCGAACTCGGCGGCGCAGGTGTCGACGGTCTTGTAGACCGGGCGGACGCCCAGCGCGTGCCGGACCTCACGGACGACGTCCTCGCGCAGGCCCCGGATCGCGCCGATCTGGGCGTCGGAGAAGCCGTGGCGCTTGGCCTCGGCGAGCAGCTCCGGCTCCAGCTTGTCGGCGGCGGCCAGCTCGTCGGCGACCTCCTTGATCAGGAAGAGCTGGTCGACGAACCAGGGGTCGATCTTCGTCGCGTCGAAGACCTCCTCCGGCGTGGCGCCGGCGCGGATGGCGGCCATGACGGTGTTGATCCGGCCGTCGGTCGGGCGGACCGCCTTCTCCAGCAGCTCCGTCTTGTCGCCGGGGGCGGAGACGAAGTCGAACTGCGAGCCCTTCTTCTCCAGCGAGCGCAGGGCCTTCTGCAGCGCCTCGGTGAAGTTGCGGCCGATGGCCATGGCCTCGCCGACCGACTTCATGGTCGTGGTGAGGGTGGCGTCGGCGGCCGGGAACTTCTCGAACGCGAAACGGGGGGCCTTGACCACGACATAGTCGAGCGTGGGCTCGAAGGACGCCGGGGTCTTCTCGGTGATGTCGTTGGGGATCTCGTCCAGCGTGTAGCCCACGGCGAGCCGGGCGGCGATCTTCGCGATCGGGAAGCCGGTGGCCTTGGAGGCGAGCGCGGAGGAGCGCGAGACGCGGGGGTTCATCTCGATGACGATGACCCGGCCGTCCTCGGGGTTGACCGCGAACTGGATGTTGCAGCCGCCGGTGTCGACGCCGACCTCGCGGATGATCGCGATGCCGATGTCCCGGAGGGTCTGGTACTCGCGGTCGGTGAGCGTCATCGCCGGGGCGACGGTGATGGAGTCACCGGTGTGGACGCCCATGGGGTCGAAGTTCTCGATGGAGCAGACGACCACGACGTTGTCGTGCTTGTCGCGCATCAGCTCCAGCTCGTACTCCTTCCAGCCGAGGATGGACTCCTCCAGGAGCACCTCGGTGGTCGGGGAGAGCGTGAGGCCCTGGCCGGCGATGCGGCGCAGCTCCTCCTCGTCGTGGGCGAAGCCGGAGCCGGCGCCGCCCATGGTGAAGGAGGGGCGGACGACGACCGGGTAGCCGCCGAGCGTGTCGACGCCCGCGATGACCTCGTCCATGGTGTGGCAGATGACCGAGCGGGCGGACTCGCCGTGACCGATCTTGGCGTTGACGGCCTCGACGACGCCCTTGAACAGGTCGCGGTCCTCGCCCTTGTGGATGGCCTCGACGTTGGCGCCGATCAGCTCGACGCCGTACTTCTCCAGCACGCCGTTCTCGTGCATGGAGATGGCGGTGTTCAGCGCGGTCTGGCCGCCGAGGGTGGGCAGGAGGGCGTCGGGGCGCTCCTTGGCGATGATCTTCTCGACGAACTCCGGGGTGATCGGCTCGACGTAGGTGGCGTCGGCGATCTCCGGGTCGGTCATGATCGTGGCCGGGTTGGAGTTGACGAGGATGACCCGCAGGCCCTCGGACTTCAGGACGCGGCAGGCCTGGGTGCCGGAGTAGTCGAACTCCGCGGCCTGGCCGATGACGATCGGGCCGGAGCCGATGACCAGAACGGACTGGATGTCGGTGCGCTTAGGCACGCTGGCCCTCCATCAGGGTCACGAAGCGGTCGAACAGGTACGCGGCGTCGTGCGGGCCCGCTGCTGCTTCGGGGTGGTACTGGACGCTGAATGCCGGCTGGTCGAGGAGCTGGAGACCCTCGACCACGTTGTCGTTGAGACAGACGTGGGAGACCTCGACGCGGCCGTACGGCGTGTCGGTCGCGCCCTCGAGCGGGGCGTCGACGGCGAAGCCGTGGTTGTGGGCGGTGACCTCGACCTTGCCGGTCGTGCGGTCCTGGACGGGCTGGTTGATGCCCCGGTGGCCGTACTTCAGCTTGTAGGTGCCGAAGCCGAGCGCGCGGCCGAGGATCTGGTTGCCGAAGCAGATGCCGAACAGCGGGGTCTTCCGGGAGAGGACCTCACGCATCACGGAGACGGGGTGGTCGGCGGTGGACGGGTCGCCCGGGCCGTTGGAGAAGAACACGCCGTCCGGGTTGACCGCGAAGACGTCCTCGGCGGTGGCGGTGGCGGGCAGGACGTGCACCTCGATGCCCCGCTCGGCCATCCGGTGCGGGGTCATGCCCTTGATGCCCAGGTCGATCGCGGCGACGGTGAACTTCTTCTCGCCGATCGCGGGGACGACGTAGGTCTCCTTGGTGGCGACCTCGGCGGAGAGGTCGGCGCCCTTCATCTCGGGGGCCTGGCGCACCTCGGCGAGCATCGTGCCCTCGTCGGGCAGCGCGCTGCCGGAGAAGATGCCGACGCGCATCGCGCCGCGCTCGCGCAGGTGGCGGGTGAGCGCGCGGGTGTCGATGCCGCTGATGCCGACGACGCCCTGTGCGGCCAGCTCCTCGTCCAGGGAGCGGCGGGAGCGCCAGTTGGAGGGGATCCGGGCGGGGTCGCGGACGACGTAGCCGGCGACCCAGATCCGGCGGGACTCGGGGTCCTCGTCGTTGACGCCGGTGTTGCCGACGTGCGGGGCCGTCATCACGACGACCTGGCGGTGGTACGAGGGGTCGGTCAGGGTCTCCTGGTAGCCGGTCATGCCGGTGGAGAACACGGCCTCGCCGAAGGTCGTCCCGATCGCCCCGTAGGCGCGGCCGCGGAACGTACGACCGTCCTCCAGGACGAGTACGGCGGGGACCTTGCTTCCCCTGCTGGAGGTCGTCATCGTGCGCCTTCCGTAGTGCTGTTCATGGTGCTGATCGCCTCGACCCAGGCGGTGTGCTCCGCCGCCCGGTCCGCGCGAAAACCCGAGTCGATGGTCTTGTCGCCGTGCTGCCAGGTGATCACGAGCAGGCCCTCGGGGAGGACCTTGCCCGCGATGCCCGACTCCAGGCGGGCGCCGCGCAGGGCGGCGGCGGGGATGAAGAAGTCCCGGGCGCCGGGCCGTACGACGTCGACGCCCTGCTCCGTCAGGGTGAGCTCGGCCTTGCTGCGCGTGCCCAGGCCGTGGGCCACGATCCGGTCGAGCCACTGCCCGGAGGTGGTGGAGCCGTGGTAGCGGCCGGTCATCGTGAGCGTGGGCTCACCGGGCTCACCCGGCCCGTCGGGGGCGGTGGGCAGCTCGGGCAGGTCGCCCTGGAGGGTGCCGCGCCACTTCCAGCCCTCGCGCATCAGCCAGTAGAGCAGGGCGACGAAGAGCAGCAGCCCCACGACCCAGCCCGCGCGCGCGGCCCAGTGAGTGACGTCGGCCGACTTCTGCTCCGCCGCCAGAGTGATGATTCGTACAGGTGTCACGCGAGTTTCCCGTCCACGACCGTCGCCCGGCCCCGCAGGAAGGTGTGGGTGACGCGACCCGGCAGCTCACGGCCCTCGTAGGGGGTGTTGCGGCTGCGGGAGGCGAAGCCCGCGGGGTCCACGACACCACGGTAAGCGGAATCCACCAGCGTGAGGTTGGCGGGCTCACCCGCGGCGATGGGGCGGCCGTGACCGGCGAGGCTGCCGATCCGCGCGGGCTTGAAGGACATCCGCTCGGCGACCCCGGCCCAGTCCAGCAGCCCGGTCTCCACCATGGTGTGCTGGACGACCGACAGGGCGGTCTCCAGGCCCACCATGCCCATGGCGGCCGCGGCCCACTCGCAGTCCTTGTCCTCGTGGGGGTGCGGCGCGTGGTCGGTGGCGACGATGTCGATCGTCCCGTCGGCCAGGGCCTCGCGCAGCGCCATCACGTCGCGCTCGGTGCGCAGCGGCGGGTTGACCTTGTAGACCGGGTTGTACGAGCGGACCAGCTCGTCGGTGAGAAGCAGGTGGTGGGGGGTGACCTCGGCGGTGACGTCGATGCCGCGCGACTTGGCCCAGCGGACGATCTCCACGGAGCCGGCGGTGGACAGGTGGCAGATGTGCACCCGGGAGCCGACGTGCTCGGCGAGGAGGACGTCGCGGGCGATGACCGACTCCTCGGCGACGGCCGGCCAGCCGCCCAGGCCCAGCTCGGCGGAGACGACGCCCTCGTTCATCTGGGCGCCCTCGGTGAGCCGGGGCTCCTGGGCGTGCTGGGCGATGACGCCGCCGAAGGCCTTCACGTACTCCAGCGCGCGGCGCATGATCACGGCGTCGTCGACGCACTTGCCGTCGTCGGAGAAGACGGTGACGCCGGCGGCGGAGTCGTGCATGGCGCCGAGCTCGGAGAGCTGCTTGCCCGCGAGGCCCACGGTGACGGCACCGATGGGCTGGACGTCGCAGTAGCCGGACTCCTTGCCGAGGCGCCAGACCTGCTCGACGACGCCGGCGGTGTCGGCGACCGGGAAGGTGTTCGCCATGGCGAAGACGGCGGTGTAGCCGCCGCTCGCGGCGGCGCGGGTGCCGGTCAGGACGGTCTCGGAGTCCTCGCGGCCGGGCTCGCGCAGGTGGGTGTGGAGGTCGACCAGGCCGGGCAGCAGGACCTGGCCGTCGGCCTCGATCACCGTGGCGCCCTCGGCGCTCAGACCGCTTCCCACCTCGGCGATGGTCTCGCCGTCGATCAGGACGTCCTGCGGCTCGCCGCCCAGGACCTTCGCACCGCGGATCAGGATCTTGGACATTACTTGTTCTCCTCGGTGCGGGCGTTGTTCGTGGTGACGGCGGGCTCGGAGCCGCCCAGGAGCAGGTAGAGGACGGCCATCCGGGTGCTGACGCCGTTGGCGACCTGCTCGACGGCGGTGCAGCGGTCGGAGTCGGCGACCTCGGCGGTGATCTCCATGCCGCGGTTCATCGGGCCGGGGTGCATCACGATGGCGTGCTCGGGCATCTTCGCCATGCGGTCGCCGTCCAGGCCGTAGCGGCGCGAGTACTCGCGCTCGGTCGGGAAGAACGCGGCGTTCATGCGCTCGCGCTGCACCCGCAGCATCATCACGGCGTCGGACTTCGGCAGCACCGCGTCGAGGTCGTAGGAGACCTCGCAGGGCCAGCTGCCGACGCCGACGGGCACCAGCGTGGGCGGGGCGACCAGGGTGACCTCGGCGCCGAGCGTGTGCAGCAGCAGGACGTTGGAGCGGGCCACCCGGCTGTGGAGCACGTCGCCGACGATCGTGATCCGGCGGCCGGACAGGTCCTTGCCGAGGCCGGCGTCCCGGCCGACCAGGCGGCGGCGCATGGTGAAGGCGTCCAGCAGGGCCTGGGTGGGGTGCTCGTGGGTGCCGTCGCCGGCGTTGACGACGGCCCCGTCGATCCAGCCGGAGTTGGCCAGCCGGTAGGGGGCGCCGGAGGCGTGGTGGCGGATGACGACGGCGTCGGCGCCCATGGCCTCCAGGGTCAGCGCGGTGTCCTTGAGGGACTCGCCCTTGGAGACCGAGGAGCCCTTGGCGGAGAAGTTGATGACGTCCGCGGAGAGCCGCTTGGCGGCGGCCTCGAAGGAGATGCGGGTCCGCGTCGAGTCCTCGAAGAAGAGGTTGACGACGGTGCGGCCGCGCAGGGTGGGCAGCTTCTTGATCGGCCGGTCCGCGACCCGGGCCATCTCCTCGGCGGTGTCGAGGATCAGGACGGCGTCGTCGCGGGTGAGGTCGGCGGCCGAGATGAGGTGGCGCTTCATCCGGGGGTGCTCCGTGAGTGTGGAGGTGTGCGAAGGCGGTGGCCGGGCATGCGGCGGCGCACGGACCCGCCCCGCGGGTCCGTGGGGGCTCGCTACTGCGCGTCGGCCGGAGTGGTCGTGCCCGCGCCGAGGAGCACGCTGTCGCGCCCGTCCTCCTCGGTCAGGTGGACCTTGACCGTCTCCCGCAGCGACGTGGGGAGGTTCTTGCCGACGTAGTCGGCGCGGATCGGCAGCTCGCGGTGGCCGCGGTCGACGAGGACGGCGAGCTGGACGGCGCGGGGGCGCCCCAGGTCGTTCATCGCGTCGAGGGCGGCGCGGATGGTGCGGCCGGAGAAGAGCACGTCGTCGACGAGGATGACGAGCCTGCCGTCGATGCCCTCACCGGGGATCTCGGTACGGGCGAGCGCACGGGCCGGGCGGAGCCGCAGATCGTCGCGGTACATGGTGATGTCGAGGGAGCCGACCGGGGTCTTGCAGCCGGTGATGCTCTCGAGCTTGGCGGCCAGCCGGCGGGCGAGGAAGACACCGCGGGTGGGAATGCCGAGGAGTACGACGTCGTCGGCGCCCTTGGCGCGTTCGACGATCTCGTGCGCGATACGGGTGAGGACCCGTGCGATGTCCGGTGCTTCGAGCACGGGACGCGCGCTGGGAATTGCGTCCATACGAAACGGACCTCCTTCTCCGCCTCACGGGACGGACATTAAAGGACGTCGGATTTACAGGATTCACCGTACCAGGACCCACGACGAACTCCAGCCACAGCCACTGACGGCCCAGGGGGGTGCCCATTCGGCTTGACGAACCGAGATTACGCTGCGTAACCTCACAGTGAGTTACCAGTCGCGCGGTGCGGCCGCGCGATCGATACAGTGTCCGGGGAGCTTTATGTCCAGCGAATACGCCAAACAGCTCGGGGCCAAGCTCCGCGCCATCCGCACCCAGCAGGGCCTCTCCCTCCATGGTGTCGAGGAGAAGTCCCAGGGCCGCTGGAAGGCCGTTGTCGTGGGTTCTTACGAGCGCGGCGACCGTGCCGTGACCGTACAGCGCCTGGCCGAGCTGGCCGACTTCTACGGCGTGCCCGTGCAGGAGCTGCTGCCCGGCACGACGCCCGGCGGCGCGGCCGAGCCCCCGCCGAAGCTGGTCCTGGACCTGGAGCGCCTCGCCCACGTCCCGGCCGAGAAGGCGGGCCCGCTCCAGCGTTACGCGGCCACCATCCAGAGCCAGCGTGGTGACTACAACGGCAAGGTCCTCTCGATCCGCCAGGACGATCTGCGCACCCTTGCCGTGATCTACGACCAGTCGCCCTCGGTGCTCACCGAGCAGCTGATCAGCTGGGGCGTGCTCGACGCGGACGCCCGTCGCGCCGTTCAGCACGAGGACGCGTAACGTCCACCCTTCTTGACGACAAAACCGCCGTGGGGCGGGAAACCATCCGGTTTCCCGCCCCACGGCGGTTTTCTGTCTCAGTGGGCGTCGCGACGGAGACTCGGCTTGAGCTCCTTGAAACGACCGAGGAGACCATTGACGAACGCGGGCGAGTCGTCGGTGGAGAACTCCTTGGCGAGCTGCACCGCCTCGTCGATCGCCACGGCGTCCGGGGTCTCGTCCTCCCAGATCAGCTCGTACGCGCCGAGCCGCACGATGCCGCGGTCCGCGGCCGGCATGCGGTCCAGGTCCCAGTCGATCGCGTAGGTGGCGATCAGTTCGTCGATCCGGGCGGCGCGCTCGGCGTAGCCCTCGACCAGCTGGATCGTGTACGGGTTGACCGGCGGCTGCCTGTCGTCGGTCCGGGCATGCCGGATCCAGTCCGCGAGGACCGACTCCACGGACGAGCCGCGCTGGTCCGCCTCGAAGAGGATCTGGAAGGCGCGCTTACGGGCCTTGCTGCGGGCGGACACGGTTAGCTGTTCACCCGGCCGAGGTAATCGCCGGTGCGCGTGTCGACCTTGATCTTCTCGCCGGTCGAGACGAACAGCGGGACCTGGATCTCGTAGCCCGTCTCGAGCTTCGCCGGCTTGGTGCCACCGGTGGAGCGGTCACCCTGGACGCCCGGGTCGGTGTGCTCGATGGTCAGCTCGACGGCGGCCGGGAGCTCGACGTAGAGCACCTCGCCCTCGTGGGTGGCGACCGTGGCCTCGAAGCCCTCGATGAGGAAGTTCGCGGCGTCGCCGACGGCCTTCCGGTCGATCATCAGCTGGTCGTAGTCCTTCATGTCCATGAAGACGAAGTAGTCGCCGTCCATGTACGAGAACTGCATGTCGCGGCGGTCGACGGTGGCCGTGTCGACCTTCACGCCCGCGTTGAAGGTCTTGTCGACGACCTTGCCGGAGAGCACGTTCTTCAGCTTCGTACGGACGAAGGCGGGGCCCTTGCCGGGCTTGACGTGCTGGAACTCGACGACGGACCAGAGCTGGCCGCCTTCGAGCTTGAGCACCATGCCGTTCTTGAGGTCGTTCGTGGATGCCACGGTTGCGGTATCTCCTGGGCTGGTGGAACCAAGAAAGTGCGATGCGCCGGCTAGAGCGCGAGCAGCTCTTTGGTCGTAATGGTGAGTAGCTCGGGTCCGCCGTCCGCCTCGGGGCGGACGACGAGCGTGTCATCGATCCGGACGCCGCCCCGCCCCGGGAGGTGGACTCCCGGATCTACGGTGACCGGCACGCAAGCGTCCAGTTTACCCATTGCCGACGGTGCCAGCCGAGGGTCCTCGTCGTTTTCGAGCCCCACGCCATGGCCGATGCGGGGTCCGACCCGCTCGCCATGGCCCGCGGCCTCCAGCACGACCCGTGCCGCGCGGTCCACGTCACGGTACGCCGCACCCGGCGCGAGGGCCTCACGGCCCGCCCGCTGGGCGGCGAAGACCTGCTCGTACAGCTCGATCTGCCACTCCGCCGGAGAGGCCCCGATGACGAACGTACGGGCGATCTCGCTGCGGTACCCACGATAGTCCGCCCCCAGGCAGACGCTGAGGAAATCGCCCTCCTCCACCCGGCGGTCCGTCGGTACGTGCCCGGACCGCCCCGAGTGGGGGCCCGCGCCCACCGAGGTGGGAAAGGCCGCGCCGTCCGCGCCGTGGTCGATCAGCCGGCGCTCCAGCTCCAGCGCCAGATGGCGCTCGGTGCGGCCGACGAGTATCGACTCCAGCAGCTCGCCGAGGGCCTGGTCGGCGATCTCGGCGGCGATCCGCAGGGTCGAGATCTCCTCGTCGTCCTTGATCACCCGCTGTTGTTCCACGGCCGTCCCCAGATCGCCCAGCCGCAGCCGGGGGGCGACCGAGCGCACCGCGCGGTGCCGGGCCACGGTCAGATGGTGCTCCTCGACGGCCAGCGAGCGCACCCCGCGCTCCGCGGCCCGCTCGGCCGCCGCCACGGCCGGATCGCCCTCGGGCGTCGGCAGCACCAGGACGGCCAGCTCGTCCCCGGGGCGGCTGGCGCCCGTGGCGTCCACGAAGGGATCGCTCACACACACCAGCGCGTCGTCGCCGTCCTGACCGGGACCGAGGAGCAGCACCGCCCCGGGCGGCGCGCCGCCCGCCAGGTACCGCACATTGGCGTCGCCGCAGACCAGGGCGGCCTCACCACCGGCCGCCGCGCACCGCTCGCGCAGCCGGGCCCGGCGCGCCGCGTACACCTCGGACATGCCTCCGAGCGTACGTTCGGCGGCCGCTTCCGGCCTTTCCAGCGCCTCCGACCGGGGCAGCCCCGCGCCCTACCAGCCGGCCAGGGTGCGGGCGACGGCCTCGTCGATCAGCCGGGCCGTCGTGGCGACGTCCTGCTGCGAGTTGTCGATGATGGGCAGCCCCGAGCCGTACCAGCCGGCCATCCGGCCGTGGATCCGGGCGACCTCCTCGTCGCTGAGCCTGCGGTTGCCGGTGCGTTCGGCGTTGCGTTCGAGAACGACGTCGAGGCCCGGCAGCAGCACCACGGGCAGCAGCCCCGGCCCCACGTGCCGCTTCCAGCCGCCGAGGCCGACGACGGGCCGGTCGGGGAAGACGGCGTCGTCGAGGATGCAGGAGATGCCGTTGGCGAGGAAGTTCCGGGCGGCGAACCCGCAGGTGCGGCGGGCGAGGCGGTACTGCGCCTCGGAGTGGTCGTTCCACCCGGACTGCGGGTCCGCGAACCCGGAGCGCACCCACTCGCGGACGTCGTCGAGGCTGATGTGCGCGGTGGGCACCCGCCGGGTGTCGGCCCAGTACCGGGCCACGGTGGTCTTGCCGGCGCCGGCCGGGCCGATGAGGAGGACGGCGACGGCGACGGTGGTGGCGTCGGCCGGCGGCAGGGCCGGTATCGGCGGATGAGCGGGGGGCAGCGGTGGTCCCACGGGGTGCTGCATCCTGTGGCACGCTCCGATTTCGTGCGGTGTGGTGTATGGCGGGGTGGGGTGCGCCTGCGGCGGGCCGTGCCCCGGTCCGCCCGCAGGGCCAACGCCCCGGGTCAGGACCCGAGTTCCTCCGCCAGCGCCCGCAGCGCCAGCCGGTACGAACCGATCCCGAACCCGGCCACCGTACCGCTCGCCACCGCCGCGATCACCGACGTGTGACGGAACTCCTCCCGCGCGTACGGGTTGGAGATGTGCACCTCGATGAGCGGCGCCGTCCGCTGGGCCGCGGCGTCGCGCATCGCGTACGAGTAGTGGGTGAACGCGCCGGGGTTGATCACGACGGGCAGCCGCCCGTCGGCCGCCTCGTGCAGCCAGCGCACCAGCTCGCCCTCGTCGTTGGTCTCCCGGACCTCGACCTCGAAGCCCAGCTCCGCACCGAGCGTCGTGCACGCCTCGACCAGCCCCTTGTAGGACGTCGAGCCGTAGACGTCGGGCTCGCGGGAGCCCAGCCGGCCGAGGTTGGGCCCGTTCAGCACCAGGACATGGCGCGCGCTCACGCCGCGATCTCCGCGTGCGCGGCCAGCAGCATCGCCGGGTCCGGGCCCTCCAGGACCGTCGGCTTGGCCAGGCCGTCGAGGACGATGAACCGCAGCCGGTCGCCGCGCGTCTTCTTGTCGACCTTCATGGTCTCCAGCAGCTTGGGCCACTGGTCGCCGCGGTAGGTGACGGGCAGGCCGACGGCGGTGAGGATCGCGCGGTGGCGGTCGGCGGTGGCGTCGTCCAGGCGGCCGGCGATCCGGCCGAGCTCGGCGGCGAAGACCATGCCGACGGCGACGGCCGCGCCGTGCCGCCAGTTGTAGCGCTCGTTCTTCTCGATGGCGTGGGCGAGCGTGTGACCGTAGTTCAGGATCTCGCGCAGGCCCGACTCCTTGAGGTCGGAGGAGACCACCTCGGCCTTGACCTTGATGGCCCGCTCGATCAGCTCCGAGGTGTGCGGGCCCTGGGGCGTGCGGGCGCCCTCGGGGTCGGCCTCGATGAGGTCGAGGATCGCCGGGTCGGCGATGAAGCCGGCCTTGATGATCTCGGCGAGGCCACTGACGTAGTCGTGGACCGGCAGCGACTCCAGCGCGGCCAGGTCGCACAGGACGCCGGCCGGGGGGTGGAAGGCGCCGACGAGGTTCTTGCCCTCGGCGGTGTTGATGCCGGTCTTGCCGCCGACGGCCGCGTCGACCATGCCCAGGACGGTGGTGGGCACCGCGATCCAGCGCACGCCGCGCAGCCAGGTGGCGGCGACGAAGCCCGCCAGGTCGGTGGTGGCGCCGCCGCCCACGCCGACGATGACGTCGGTGCGGGTGAAGTTGGTCTGGCCGAGCGCCTTCCAGCAGTAGGCCGCGACCTCGACGGTCTTGGACTCCTCGGCGTTGGGCAACTGAATCGCTATGGCCTCGTAGCCCTGGGCCGCCAGGTCCTCGCGGATCGCCTCGCCGGTGGAGGCGAGCGCCTCGGGGTGGAGCACGGCGACCCGCTTGGCCCGGGTGCCGATGAGGCCGGGCAGCTCGCCCAGCAGCTGACGGCCGACCAGGACCTCGTACGGCGCGGTGCCCGCGCTGCCGGCGACCTGGATGCGGGTGGGGGCGTCGGTCATGCGTTCCTCACTGCGTGGTGTCCGGTGTGGGGGCCAGGGGCGGCCGCAGTGCCTCGAGCACGGCGTCGGCGACCTCGGCCGGGGTGCGGCCGCCGGTGGCGACCACGGCGCGGGCGACCTCGGTGTAGAGCGGGCGGCGCGCGTCCATCAGCTCGCGCCACCGCTTGCGGGGGTTGACGGCGAGCAGCGGACGCGGCGCGTCGAGGCCCACGCGCCGCACGGCGTCGGCGAGTTCGACGTCGAGGAAGACCACGGGCAGGCCCTTGAGGAGGGCCCGGGTGCCCGGGTCCATGACGGCGCCGCCGCCGAGGGCGAGCACCCCGGGGTGCTCGGCCACGGCGGTGCGGACGGCCTGCCGCTCCAGCTCGCGGAAGTGCGGCTCGCCCTCGTCGACGAAGATCTCCGGGATGGGTTTCCCGGCGGCCTTCTCGATGTCGGCGTCGGTGTCCCGGTAGCCGGTGCCCAGCCGCTCGGCGAGCAGGGCGCCGATGGTGGACTTGCCCGCGCCGGGCGGGCCCACCAGGACGATGACGGGGGTGGTCACTTGATGGCCAGGTTCTCGAGGTAGCCCTGGACGTTGCGACGGGTCTCGGCGACGCTGTCGCCGCCGAACTTCTCCACCACCGCGTCGGCGAGGACGAGCGCGACCATCGCCTCGGCGACGATGCCGGCTGCCGGGACGGCGCACACGTCCGAGCGCTGGTGGTGGGCCTGGGCGGCCTCGCCGGTGGTCACGTCGATCGTGCGCAGGGCGCGCGGGACGGTGGCGATGGGCTTCATGGCGGCGCGGACGCGCAGCAGCTCGCCGGTGGTCAGGCCGCCCTCGGTGCCGCCGGAGCGGCCGGTGACGCGGCGGATGCCGTCCTCGGTGGCGACGATCTCGTCGTGCGCCTTGGAGCCGGGCACGCGCGCCAGCTCGAAGCCGTCGCCGACCTCGACGCCCTTGATCGCCTGAATGCCCATCAGGGCGGCCGCGAGGCGGGCGTCCAGCCGGCGGTCCCAGTGGACGTGCGAGCCGAGGCCGACCGGGACGCCGTAGGCCAGGACCTCGACGACGCCGCCGAGGGTGTCGCCGTCCTTGTGGGCCTGGTCGATCTCGGCGACCATCGCCTTGCTCGCCTCCTCGTCGAGGCAGCGCACCGGGTCGGCGTCGAGCTTCTCGACGTCGCCGGGGGTGGGGTACACGCCGTACGGGGCCTTGGCCGCGGCCAGCTCCACGACGTGGGAGACGATCTCGATGCCGGCCGCCTCCTTGAGGAAGGAGCGGGCGACGGCGCCGAGGGCCACGCGGGCGGCGGTCTCACGGGCGGAGGCCCGCTCCAGGACCGGCCGGGCCTCGTCGAAGCCGTACTTCTGCATCCCGGCGAGGTCCGCGTGGCCGGGGCGGGGGCGGGTGAGCGGGGCGTTGCGGGCCAGCTCGGCCAGCTCGGCGGGGTCGACGGGGTCGGCCGCCATGACCTGCTCCCACTTGGGCCACTCGGTGTTGCCCACCATGACCGCGACCGGGGAGCCCATGGACAGCCCGTGCCGGACGCCACCGAGGAAGGTGATCTCGTCGCGCTCGAACTTCATCCGCGCGCCGCGTCCATAGCCGAGCCGCCGTCGCGCCAGGTGGTCCGCCACCATCTCCGTGGTGACCGGCACGCCGGCGGGAAGTCCCTCCAGCGTCGCCACGAGTGCGGGGCCGTGCGACTCCCCCGCCGTCAGCCAGCGCAACCTGCTCAACGGTGCTCCTCTGCTCGCGCGCTCGAATCTCGTGCCGCGCGGCGGCGCGGCGGCGGCCCGGGGAGCGCGACCCTGGCCCGCCACCCCAGATCCTCCCATGCCGGGCGGACATTCCCGGCCGCCGGTCCAGGGTGTGGACCGGCGGCGTCACGTGGTGGACGGCCGGGCCGACCGGTCCGTCAGCGCGTACGGGCGGCCAGGGCCGCCTCGCCGGCCGCGCGCATGGCCGCCAGGGGGGCCGGGGCGCGGCCCGTCATCAGCTCGACCTGGAGGACGGCCTGGTGGACCAGCAGGTCCAGGCCGCCGAGGACGGTGCCGCCCCGCCGGGCCCAGGCGGCGGCCAGCGGGGTCGGCCAGGGCTCGTAGAGCACGTCGAAGAGCGTGCCGGGGCGCTCGGGGACGGACCCGGCGAGATCGTCCGTGGCACCGGCGGGGGTGGTGGCGACGACCAGCGGCGCGGTGAGGGCCTCGGCCGCGCGCGACCAGTCGGCGGTGCGCACGGTCACGCCCAGCCGCTCGCCCCACTCGCGCATCTCCGCGGCGCGCTCGGCGCTGCGGACGTAGGCGGTGACCTCGCCGGTACAGATCCGGGCGAGGGCGGCGAGCGCCGAGGAGGCGGTGGCGCCGGCGCCGAGGATCGCGGCGGAGCCGACCGTCTCCACGCCCCGCTCGCGCAGGGCGGCGGCGATGCCGGGGATGTCGGTGTTGTCGCCGAGGCGGCGGCCGTCGTCGGTGAGGACGACGGTGTTGACCGCCTCCACGGACCGGGCGGTGGCGCTGACCTCGTCCAGCAGCGGGATCACCGCCCGCTTGAGGGGCATGGTGAGGGAGAGCCCGGCCCAGCCGGGGCCCAGCTCCGCGAGGAAGGCGGGCAGCGCGGCCTCGTCCACCTCGAAGCGGTCGTACGTCCACTCCCCCAGGCCCAGTTCCGCGTAGGCGGCCCGGTGGAGGACGGGCGAGAGCGAGTGGGCGATCGGCGAGCCGAGCACGGCGGCCCGCCGGCGCCCGGTCGCGGCGGGACCGGTCACTGCGCGGCCGCCTTCTTCGCCTTGTTCTCCTGCTCGTACTTCTGGCGGTTCTTGTTGTGCTCCGCGTTCGTCACCGCGAACAGGGTCTCGTTCTCGTTGATGGAGACGAAGTAGTACCAGGGGCCGTCCGCCGGCTGGAGCGCGGACTTCAGGGCCTCCAGGCCGGGGTTGCTGATCGGCCCGGGCGGCAGGCCCTTGATGTTGTAGGTGTTGTACGGGTCCTTGAACTTCCGCAGATCGCTGACCGCGCCGACGTCGAGGGTGCTCTGGCTCTTGGCGTAGTTCACCGTGGAGTCGAAGTCGAGGAGGCCGTAGGTCTCCTTGTTGTCCGGCTTGAGCCGGTTGTAGACCACGCGGGAGATCTTGTCGAAGTCGTGCTTGTACTTTCCCTCGACCTGGACGAGGCTCGCGACGGTGACGACCTCCATCGGGGACTTCAGCCCCAGCGCGGCGGCCTTGCCCGTCACGTCCTGCGCCTCGTAGTTCTGCTTGGCGCGGGCGACCATCTGGCGCAGGAGGTCCTCCGGCTTGGTGCCCTTGCCCGCGCTGTACTGCGACGGGAAGAGGAAGCCCTCCAGCGGGTCCTTGACGTCGGGGCCGCTGTTCGCCCACTCGGGCAGGCCCAGGTTCTTGGCCTGGCTCTTGGCGACGCCCTTGGTGGTGCCCGCCGCGAGCCCGAGCTTCTTGTCGATCGTGGAGTAGATCTCGGCGGCCCGCATGCCCTCGGCGAAGGTCAGGAAGTTCGCCGAGTTGGTCATCATCCCCACGGCCGCGGCGCCGGACATCTCCTTGTGGAGGGTGTACGTGCCGGGCTGGATGGACTTCTTCGCGGCGGCCGAGGTGAAGGCGCCGACGCTCTTGACGACCCCGGCCTTCTCCAGGACCTGGCCCATCTCGGTGAGGCTGGCGCCCTTGGGGATCTCGACCTGCACCTGACCGGTGCCCTCGCCCTCGTAGTCGGGCGCGGTGCCGTAGTGGGTCTCCCAGTAGTCGTAGGCGAAGTAGCCGGCGCCGCCCAGGCCGCCGACGAGCACCACGGCGACCAGCAGGCAGGCGGTGCCGCTGCGGCGCTTGGGCTTCTTCTCCCGGCCCTTGCCCTTGCCGCCCCTGCCCTTGCCACGCCGGTCGCGGCCCCGGGCGGGCTCGTCGCCGTCGTCGGAGTCGTCGTCGAGGAGGGCGGGGGCCCGGTCGTCGATGTCGTCGAAGAGGGAGATCTTCTCCTCGACGGGGTCGGCGGTGGCGGTCCGCGCCTGGGGCATCTGATGCGTACCGGTGTGCTGCTCCCCGGGGGGCTGCGGCATCTGGTGCTGGCCCGTGTGCTGGTTCACGGGCATCTGGTGGGCGCCCGTGTGCTGGTCCATGGGGACCTGGTGCTGCCCGGTGTGCTGGTCCATGGGCATCTGGTGGGCGCCCGTGTGCTGGTCCATCGGCACCTGATGCGTGCCCGTGTGCTGGTCGGGGTAGCCGTGGGCGCCCGTGTCGTACTCGTAGTAGCCCTGCTGGCCACCGTTCGGGTACGTGCCGGTCTGCTGTCCGCTCTGCTGCCCGGTGTACTGCTCACCGTGGCCGTTGGTGTCGTACGGGCCGGGGCCCCCCGCGTTCTGCGAGGGGTCCCAGCCGTAGTCCTGCCGGCCGTCGTAGGGGGGCTGCGACTGCTGGGCCTGATGGGGCTGCGTGTACTGCTGCCCGGTGTAACCCCGGTCCCCGTACAGAGGGTCCTCGGGATGCCACGGTTGGGAGCCGGAACCCCGGCCGTACTCAGTCATCTATCCCCTAGAGCCGCACAGCGGCAGCCAGTGCGCTCGGTGAAGCGCGGAAGTCCGACGTCTGGTCCTGCCCGGAAGACATTCGAACAGCTGCCATGTCGCGCGGAACGTTACCGTATTGCGATCAGATGACCACGTCGACGGCCTCGCCCGGCGGCCGCCCGGAGGTCTTCTCGATCTCCAGGGCGTTCTGCAGGATGATCACCGCGGCCGCCTGGTCCACCACGGAGCGGCCCTTCTTGGCGTTGACTCCGGAGGCGCGCAGGCCCTGGGCGGCCGTGACGGTCGTCATCCGCTCGTCGACCAGCCGCACCGGCACCGGGGCGACCCGCCGGGCCATCTCCTTGGCGAAGGTGCGCACCTTGGCCGCGGCCGGGCCCTCGCCCCCCTTGAGGGAGCGGGGCAGGCCGACGACGACCTCGATGGGCTCGTACTCCGCGACGATCGCCACCAGCCGCTTGTGCGCCTGGGGGATGTCCCGGCCGGGGACGGTCTCCACCGGAGTGGCGAGGATCCCGTCGGGGTCGCACGAGGCGACCCCGATCCGGGCGTCCCCGACGTCCACGGCGATGCGCCTGCCGCGTCGCACGTCAGGCCGCCTCGGCCACGAGGCGCTCGACGGCGGCCATGGCCTCGTCGAGGGCCTCGGGGTTCTGGCCGCCGCCCTGGGCGACGTCCGGCTTGCCGCCGCCACCGCCACCGAGGGTCTTCGCGGCCGTACGGACCAGGTCGCCGGCCTTCAGACCGCGCTCACGGGCGGCCTCGTTGGTGGCGATCACGGTCAGCGGGCGGCCGTTGGCGACGGTGAACAGGGCCACCACGGCGGCCCGGCCGCCCTGGACGCGGCCGCGGACGTCGAGGACCAGCTTGCGCAGGTCGTCGGCGCCGGTGCCGTCCGGCACCCGGCCGGTGACCAGGGCGATGCCGTGGACGTCCTTGGCGCCCTCGGCCAGGCCGGCGGCGGCCGCCAGGACCTTCTCGGCGCGGAAGCGCTCGATCTCCTTCTCGGCGTCCTTGAGCTTGGCGAGCATGCCGGAGATCTTCTCCGGGAGCTCCTCCGGGCGGCCCTTGACCAGCTCGGTGAGCTGGGCGACGACCGTGTGCTCCTTGGCCAGGAAGTTGTAGGCGTCGGCGCCCACGAGGGCCTCGACACGGCGCACACCGGAGCCGATCGAGGACTCGCCGAGGAGCTTCACCAGACCCAGCTGGGCGGTGTTGGCGACGTGCGTACCGCCGCACAGCTCCTTGGAGAAGTCGCCGATGGTCACGACGCGTACGCGCTCGCCGTACTTCTCGCCGAACTCGGCGATGGCGCCGGCCTTCTTGGCCTCCTCCAGGCTCATGACCTCCGCGTGGACGTCGAGCTCGGTGGAGAGGACCTCGTTGATGCGCTGCTCGACGTCGGTGAGGACCGAGCCGGGCACGGCGGTCGGCGAGCCGAAGTCGAAGCGGAAGCGGCCCGGGGAGTTCTCCGAGCCGGCCTGGGCGGCCGTCGGGCCCAGGGCGTCGCGCAGCGCCTGGTGGGTGAGGTGGGTGGCGCTGTGGGCGCGGGCGATGGCGCGGCGGCGCTTGACGTCGATGACGGCGTAGGCGGAGGCGCCCACGGTGACCTCGCCGACCTGGACGACGCCCTTGTGGACGTGGACGCCGGGGACCGGCTTCTGGACGTCGCGGACCTCGATCACGGCACCGGAGTGGAGCTTGATCCGGCCCTGGTCGGCGAGCTGGCCGCCGCCCTCGGCGTAGAAGGGGGTGCGGTCGAGGACGACCTCGACCTCGTCGCCCTCGGTGGCGGCGGGCGAGGAGACGCCGTCGACGAGCAGGCCGACGATGGTCGACTCGCCCTCGGTGGTGGTGTAGCCGGTGAAGTCGGTCTCGCCGGAGGTGTCGGCGACCTCGCGGTAGGCGGACAGGTCGGCGTGGCCGGTCTTCTTGGCCTTGGCGTCGGCCTTGGCGCGCTCCCGCTGCTCCTTCATCAGGCGGCGGAAGCCGTCCTCGTCCACGGAGAGGCCCTGTTCGGCGGCCATCTCCAGGGTGAGGTCGATGGGGAAGCCCCAGGTGTCGTGGAGCAGGAACGCCTTGTCGCCGGAGAGGACCGTGCCACCGGCGGCCTTGGTCTCGGTCACGGCGGTGTCGAGGATGTTGGTGCCGCCCTTGAGGGCCTTGAGGAAGGCGGCCTCTTCGGCGAGCGCGACGGTCTCGATGCGCGTGCGGTCGGCGAGCAGCTCGGGGTACTGCTGGCCCATCGTGCGGATGACGACGTCGAGGAGGTCGGCGACGACGGGGCCGGTGGCGCCCATCAGGCGCATGTTGCGGATGGCGCGGCGCATGATGCGG
This sequence comes from Streptomyces sp. L500, assembly GCF_054551825.1. Classification (NCBI taxonomy): domain Bacteria; kingdom Bacillati; phylum Actinomycetota; class Actinomycetes; order Kitasatosporales; family Streptomycetaceae; genus Streptomyces; species Streptomyces sp. L500. Next base: position 190,749 of record NZ_JBTOLC010000007.1, on the reverse strand, counting down.
CGCAGGACGTAGCCGCGGCCCTCGTTGCCGGGGGTGACGCCATCACCGATGAGCATGGTGGACGTGCGCATGTGGTCGGCGACCACGCGCAGGGAGACGTCCGTGTCCTTCGCCGCGCCGTACCGGACGCCGGTGAGCTCGGTGGCCTTGTCGATCACGACGCGCAGGGTGTCGGTCTCGTACATGTTCTGCACGCCCTGGAGGATCATCGCCAGGCGCTCGAGACCGAGGCCGGTGTCGATGTTCTTGCTGGGCAGCTCGCCGAGGATCGGGAAGTCCTCCTTGCCCTCGCCGGCACCGCGCTCGTACTGCATGAAGACCAGGTTCCAGATCTCCACGTAGCGCTCGTCGTTGACGGCCGGGCCGCCCTCGACGCCGAACTCCGGGCCCCGGTCGTAGTTGATCTCGGAGCACGGGCCACAGGGGCCCGGGACGCCCATGGACCAGTAGTTCTCCTTCTTGCCCAGGCGCTGGATGCGCTGGGCCGGCACGCCGACGACGTCGCGCCAGATGCGCTCGGCCTCGTCGTCGTCGAGGTAGACGGTGATCCAGAGCTTCTCGGGCTCCAGGCCGTAGCCGCCGTCCGCCACGGGAGTCGTCAGCAACTCCCAGGCGTACTTGATGGCGCCTTCCTTGAAGTAGTCGCCGAAGGAGAAGTTGCCGCACATCTGGAAGAACGTGCCGTGGCGGGTGGTCTTGCCGACCTCTTCGATGTCCGGGGTGCGGACGCACTTCTGCACGCTCGTGGCGCGCGGGAAGGGCGGCTTGACCTCACCGAGGAAGTAGGGCTTGAAGGGGACCATGCCCGCGGGGACCAGCAGCAGCGTCGGGTCGTCCGCGATGAGCGACGCCGAGGGGACGACGGTGTGCCCGCGCTCCTCGAAGAAGCGCAGCCAGCGACGGCGGATTTCAGCCGACTCCATCAGTGGTCCTCTTTCCGGGTGAACGAGTTGTAGGGGTGGTGCTGCTCGAGAGCGACGAGGCGGCGCTGCTCGGGAAGGGCGCGGCGGTCGGGCTCCGGCGGGACGACGGCGAGGCCCAGGGCGTCCTTGAGGGCCGCCTCCCGGTGGGCCATGCCGTCGCGCACGTCGAGGGCGAAGAGCTTGACCTTGCGGCCGGCGATCACGGCCCGGTCGGCCGCCTGGAGCGCCAGGCTCTCCGGGGTGAGCTTGGCGAGCTTGCGGTTGACCTTGGTGGTGGCCCAGACACCGGCTGCTACACCGGTGGTGAACCAGAACGTGCGGCGGAACATTTCCGGGACTCAGCCCTTCCCACGGAGACGGCGGCCGCCGAACCGGGCGGACGGCGGTTTCTTGTCGACGGCCCTGCCGACGAAGACGGTGCTCCTCGGCTCGGGCTCCGCCTTGCGGCCCATCGCGCGGCGCACGCCGTAGCCGAACGCGGCGACCTTGACCAGGGGGCCGCCGAAGGCGGAGGAGACGGTCGAGGAGAGCGCCGAGGCGTTCGCCGTGACCTCCTGGACGTCCGCGGTGATCGAGTCGACGCGGGCGAGCTGGGTGTTGGCGGAGCGGACGGTCGCGGACGCGTCGGCCAGCAGCGGGACGGCCTGCTCGGAGATGTCGGCGACCAGTCTGGTGGCCGCTCTCAGCGTCTGCGCGAGCCGCACCAGCACCAGGGCGATGAACGACACGAGGATCGCCCAGAAGACGGCCACGAGGATCCCGGCCACCTCTCCACCGGACACGCTGCACCGCTCCCTAGCTGTTGTCTTTCAACGCTTGTCGGATACCGACCTTATCGCGCCGGGCCTCGGCGGCCGTACCGCATTACCGGTCCGTACGGCACGGATGTACGAGGGACGCGCGGGGCCTGCCGGCCCCGGAAACGCACCAGCCCGCCGGCCCGCGGCCACGAGGGCCGGCGGAACGACGGGCTGGGCGAAAGGAGAGGTAAAACGTCCGACTTAGCGGGCGTAGTACTCGACGACGAGCTGCTCGTCGCAGATCACCGGGATCTCCTTGCGGTTCGGGTCGCGGTCCAGGCGGAACGCCAGCGCCTGCAGGTTGACCTGCAGGTAGCGCGGGGTCTCGCCCTCACCGGCGTAGCCACCGGCCATGGCGACCTGGAACGGGTGCTTGGCACGGCTGCGCTCGCGAACGGTCACGACGTCGTTCGGACGGACGCGGAAGGACGGCTTGTCGACCTTCTTGCCGTTGACCTCGATGTGGCCGTGGACGACCATCTGGCGGGACTGGTACACGGTGCGGGCGATGCCCGAACGCAGGACCAGGGCGTCGAGGCGACGCTCGAGCTCGACGACCAGCGCCTCGCCCGTCTTGCCCTCGGCCTTCTTGGCGCGGTCGTAGGCACGCGCCATCTGGCGCTCGCTGATGTCGTACTGGGCGCGCAGACGCTGCTTCTCGAGCAGACGGACCTTGTAGTCCGAGTTCTGCTTGCGGCCACGGCCGTGCTCGCCCGGCGGGTAGGGGCGGGCCTCGAAGTACTTGACGGCCTTCGGCGTCAGCGCGATGCCGAGCGCACGGGACTTCTTGACCTTGGGACGCGACTGGTTAGGCACGTTCTCCAGACCTCCGTTGATAAGTTAGGTTAGGCTTACCTTACTCAAGGAGATCGCATGTCTCGTCCGGGGAACACCAGTCACATCACGGACAGCACGAAGGGATCCCAAAAGGGATCCGACGCTCACGAGGGCGTCGACGTGACGGAGGTCCGATCAGATCGTGGTCAGCCGCGTCCTGGCGGACTTGAGATCGCACGGATGCCGTCAGCAGCCGAGCGCACACGAACTCTCGTACAGAGTACATGCTCCGCGGTGCTGCTCATTCCCGGGGCCGCCGGCTCCTGCCCCGACCAGCTGCTGCCGGACGTGCGGACCGTCGGCCCGGACGGCGAGGTCTTCCTCGTCCTGCCCGCCGACTCCCCGGCCGTCCGGGCCGCCACCCACGCCCAGGACGACGAGCTGGCCGTCGTCCTGGAGCTCACGGACGTGGCCCCCGTCTCCGTCCCCAACCGGATCCGCGGCCGCGCCTGGCTGTCCGGCTGGCTGACCTGCGTGCCCGGGGTCGCCGAGCCGGGCCGGATGCTCCTGCGGCTGGAGCTGGGCGAGGCGAGCGTGGACGACCTGTGGGGCGCCGAGACCGTCGAGCCCGACGCCTTCGCCCGCGCCTGCCCCGACCCGCTGGTCGAGCACGAGGCGGAGCTGCTCCAGCACCTCCACTCCGGCCACGGCGACCAGGTGCGCAGCCTGTGCGCGCTGCTCGGCGACCGCGAGAGCGACGCGTGGGACGCGTACGCCTCAGCGGTGCCGGTGGCCCTGGACCGCTACGGCCTCCGCGTCCGCTTCACCCGCCGCCACGGCCCCGGCACCCCGGCCGACCGCTCCTTCGACGCCCGCTTCGAATTCCCGGAGCCGGCCGACGACGTGGTCGCCTTGCGGCGGGCGATGCACCAGTTGTTCGAGGCAGCGGGCTGCTGAACGGGGGGCGCCGGTTTGTGGGCAGGCGTTCCGCAGGGCTGGGGGCACCTCCCAGCGGTAGCTGGGGGAGGGTGGGCACAAACCGGCCACCGGGCCGCACCCGAACGGTTACGACTTCCCGCGCAGGCGCGAGCGCACCCGCTCGGCAACGTCCGCGTACCGCGCCTCCGCCCCGTGCCGAGTCGGCTCGTAGTACACCTTCCCGTGCACGGAATCCGGGGCGTACTGCTGCGCCGCGATCCCGCCCGGCAGGTCATGCGGGTACTGATACCCCTCCCCGTGCCCCAGCTTCTCCGCCCCCTTGTAATGGCTGTCCCGCAGATGCGCCGGCACCGGCCCCGCCAGCCCCGCCCGTACGTCCGCCAGCGCGGCGTCGATCGCCAGATACGCCGCGTTGGACTTGGGGGCCAGTGCCAGCGCCACCGCCACGTGACCCAGCGTGATCCTCGCCTCGGGGAACCCGATCATGGCGACGGCCTGTGCTCCGGCCACCGCCGTCTGGAGGGCCGTGGGGTCGGCCAGGCCGATGTCCTCGCTCGCCGAGATCATCAGCCGGCGCGCGATGAAGCGCGGGTCCTCCCCCGCCTCGATCATCCGCGCCAGATAGTGCAGCGTCGCGTCCACGTCCGAGCCGCGGATGGACTTGATCAGGGCGCTGGCCACGTCGTAGTGCTGATCGCCGTCGCGGTCGTACTTCACGGCCGCCCGGTCGACCGCGCCCTCCAGCGTCTCCAGGGTGATCTCGTCCTCGCCCTTGGCGATGGCCGAGCCCGCACCCGCCTCCAGCGCCGTGAGCGCGCGGCGGGCGTCACCGCCCGCGATGCGCAGCAGATGGGCCTCGGCGTCCTCCGAGAGGGCCACCGCCCCGCCCAGCCCGCGCTCGTCGATGAGGGCGCGACGGATCAGGCCGCGCAGATCGTCGTCCGTCAGGGCCTGGAGGGTCAGCAGCAGGGAGCGGGAGAGCAGCGGGGAGATGATCGAGAAGTACGGGTTCTCCGTCGTGGCCGCGATGAGCGTGACCCAGCGGTTCTCCACGGCGGGCAGCAGTGAGTCCTGCTGGGCCTTGCTGAAACGGTGGATCTCGTCCAGGAAGAGGACGGTCTCCTTGCCGTAGCCCCCGGAGGCGCGGCGCGCGCCGTCGATGACGGCCCGTACCTCCTTGACCCCGGCGGTGATCGCGGAGAGCTCCACGAAGCGCTTGTTGGTGGCCTGGCTGACCACATAGGCGAGCGTGGTCTTGCCGATGCCGGGCGGGCCCCAGAGGATCACCGAGGAGGGCCCGGCGGGGCCGCCGCTGCCCTCTCCCACCAGGCGGCGCAGCGGGGAGCCGGGCCCCAGCAGATGCCCCTGCCCCACCACCTCGTCGAGCGTGCGGGGGCGCATCCGGACGGCCAGGGGGCTGCTCGCCGGATCCTTCTCCTGGCGGTCTTCCGCGGCGGCGGTGAACAGGTCGGGCTCCACGCTCGAAACCCTATGCCACCCCACTGACAATGCCGCCGGACCCGAGGGTCCGGCGGCATTGATCAAGCCGATGCGAAGGGGCGCGTCAGGCCGTGCCGCCCGTCCAGAACCACCACCACTTGGTGAGGATCAGCATCCCGATGACGCCGATGTGCAGCACCGGCAGCACCCAGTGGAACTCCAGCAGCCCCCGCTTGAGCCCGTCCGGCGCGGGGATGAAGCCGTGCCGGACGTTCTGCACGGTGACGTACCAGAACATCAGGATCGTGGCGACCCAGGCCAGGCAGCACCACAGGCACAGCGAGCCGATGACGTACAGCGACTGGTACTGGAGCCAGGTGACGAAGCCGACGCCGAAGAGGCAGCCGGCCTCCATGCCCAGCCAGTACCAGCGCGGCAGGCGGGCGCCGGAGAGCAGCGCCAGCCCGATCGCGATGATCACGCCGTAGCAGACCAGGCCCAGCATCGGGTTGGGGAACCCGAAGGCCTCGGCCTGCTCGCTCTGCATGATGTTGCCGCAGGAGACGATGGGGTTGAGGCTGCAGCCGGGCTTGAAGTTCGGGTCCTTGAGAAGCTCGATCTTGTCCAGCGTGATGACCCAGGAGGCCAGCAGACCCATGGCGCCGGTGATCACCAGCAGCAGCGCGAACGCGCGGCTCGCGCCCACGGCGCCACGGCCGGGGCCGTCCCGCTCCGTGCCGTCGAGGTCCGAGCGGTCGAGTGCCGAAGTCGTCATAGCGCTGTCGATCCCATCAGTAGGCCGTTGCCGCCTCATTCTGCACCAGCAGTCTGTGAATCAGCTCTGGGCCGAACGGACTTCACTCACAACGGTGTCGAGCGGCACGGCCTTCTGCTCGCCGCTCTCCAGGTCCTTGAGCTGCACCACGCCCTCGGCGAGATCCCGCTCGCCGGCGACGAGCGCGAAGCGCGCGCCGGAGCGGTTGGCCGACTTCATGGCGTTCTTCAGGCCCTTGCCGCCGAAGGCGAAGTCGGTGGCGACGCCGGCCCGGCGCAGCTCGGTCACCACGCCGAAGAGCACCCGGCGGGCCTCCTCGCCCAGCGGCACCGCGAAGACCTGAGTGGCGGCGGGCAGTTCGAGCTCGATCCCCTCGGCCTTGAGGGCCAGCACCGTACGGTCGACGCCGAGCGCCCAGCCGACGGACGGCAGGGCGGGGCCGCCGATCATCTCGGAGAGGCCGTCGTAGCGGCCGCCACCGCCGACGGCGGACTGCGAGCCGAGGCCGTCGTGGACGAACTCGAAGGTGGTGCGGGTGTAGTAGTCCAGGCCCCGGACCAGCTTCTCGTCGTCCTCGAAGGCGACGCCGGCGGCGGTCAGCAGCGCGCGGACCTCCTCGTGGTACTCCTTGCACGCCTCGCACAGGTGGTCGCGGAGCATGGGGGCGCCGACGAGCTGCTTCTGGACGGCCTCGCGCTTGTCGTCGAGGACGCGCAGCGGGTTGATCTCGATGCGGCGGCGGGTGTCCTCGTCCAGCTCCAGGCCGCGCAGGAAGTCCTGCAGGGCGGCCCGGTAGGCGGGGCGGCACTCCTTGTCGCCGAGGGAGTTGAGCAGCAGGCGGAAGTTCGTAAGGCCCAGCGACTTGTAGGCGTCGACGGCCAGGATGATCAGCTCGGCGTCCAGCGCCGGGTCCTCGGCGCCGATGGCCTCCGCGCCGACCTGCGAGAAGTGGCGGTAGCGGCCGGCCTGCGGGCGCTCGTAGCGGTAGTACGAGCCCGAGTACCAGAGCTTGACGGGCAGGTTGCCGGCCTTGTGGAGGTTGGCCTCCAGGGCGGCGCGCAGCACGGAGGCGGTGCCCTCGGGGCGCAGGGCGAGCTGGTCGCCGCCGCGCGTGGTGAGGGTGTACATCTCCTTGGTCACGATGTCGGTGGACTCGCCGACGCCGCGGGAGAACAGCTCGACCTGCTCGAAGCCGGGGGTCTCCACATAGCCGTAGCCGGACCGCTTGAGCGGCGCGGAGATCGCCTCGCGCACGGCGAGGTAGGTGGCCGAGTCGGGCGGAAGGAGGTCGTAGGTGCCCTTGGGGGCCTTGAAGGTGCTCACGGAAACTCTCGTCACATTCCTCGTCGCGGAGCCGAGGGGGCTCCAAGGCCGGCGGCCACTTCCCGCAGATACGGGTTGGTGGCGCGCTCCTGGCCGATGGTCGTCTGGGGGCCGTGGCCGGACAGCACCACGGTCGAGTCGTCCAGGGGCAGGCACACACGGGCCAGCGACTGGAGCATCTCGGCGTGGTCACCGCCGGGCAGGTCGGTGCGTCCGACGGAGCCGGCGAACAGCAGGTCGCCCGAGAAGAACACCGAGGGGATCTCGGCGGTCTCGGGCATCCTGAAGGTCACCGACCCCTTGGTATGGCCGGGCGCGTGCGCGACGGAGAACTCCAGCCCCGCGAGTTCCAGCCGGCTGCCGTCGGAGAGCTCCTTGACGTCGTCCGGCTCGCCCACCGTCAGCTCGCCCATGAGGTGCTGCCCGATGGAGCGGCCGAGGGCCTTCTCCGGGTCGCTCATCATGTAGCGGTCGGCGGGGTGGATCCAGGCGGGGACGTCATGGGCGCCGCACACCGGGACGACCGAGGCGACGTGGTCGAGGTGGCCGTGGGTGAGGACGACGGCGACGGGCTTGAGCCGATGCTTCTTGAGCGCTTCCTCGACGCCCTGGGCCGCCTGGTGGCCCGGGTCGATGATCACGCACTCCTCGCCGGCGGCGGGGGCGACCAGATAGCAGTTGGTCCCCCAGGCCCCGGCGGGGAACCCGGCAATGAGCACGTTCGTCCTTAATGATCGGCGAGTTCTTGCAGGCGGTCCTGCAGGCGGTCTTGCGGGTGGTCTTTCCGGCGGACGCCCCCAGGCGGGGACACCCGACCGCCTCAGAGCCTACCGGCGGCACTCCCACCACGGCGAACCCGTATACGGTACGGGCGACACTTGCGATTCGTGGCTTATGACATGCACAGCGACGGCACGAGGAGAGGACCCGGTGGTCAGTAACGAGCAGCGGCGGCGCCAGCTCGCCCGGGAGAAGTTCGAACGGCAGCAGCAGCGCCGCGAGGCGGCCCGCCGCAAGGCCCGCCGCCGGAACGCGGTGATCGCCGCCGGAGTGGCCGTGGTGCTGGCCGCGGGCGCCACCGCGTACGCCACCGGTGCCCTGGTCGACGACGGCGGGAAGAAGAACGTCGCCGCCGACGCCGCTCCCACGCCCAAGAAGGACCCCTGCGCGAAGCCCGCGCCGGGCACGCCGTCCGCGAAGACGTGGAAGTCCGAGCCGGAGATGACGGTCGACAAGTCGGCGTCGTACGCGATGAACCTCACGACCACGTGCGGCGCCATCGACCTCAAGCTCGACGCCGCGAACGCCCCGCACACGGTCAACTCCTTCGACTTCCTGGCGAAGGAAGGCTTCTTCGACCACTCCAAGTGCCACCGGCTGACCACCGCGGGGATCTACGTCCTCCAGTGCGGCGACCCCAAGGGCACCGGCCAGGGCGGCCCCGGCTACACGATCGAGGACGAGAACCTCAAGGACCCGAAGCTCAAGGGGAACGTCTACCCCGCGGGCACGGTGGCGATGGCCAACACCGGCCAGCCGCACACCGGCGGCAGCCAGTTCTTCCTCGTCTACCAGGACAGCCAGCTGCCGCCGCAGTACACGCCGTTCGGCACCATCGGCGCCGAGGGCATGAAGACGCTGAAGAAGATCGCCGACGCGGGCGAGAGCTCCGGGGCCGGCGACGGCGCGCCGAACGCCACCGTCGTCATCGACAAGGCGGCGGTGACCAGAAGCTGACGCCCGTACGGCGAAATTTCGGTCGCGCGGGATACGGACAGCCGGGCCGCCGTTCGCCTATGTTGGCGTTGTGTAGGGTGCCTGCTCCGACGGTTCCGCGCACCCGGATGATCAAGCCGTCGGACCCGGTCAGGGCGCGGCCCTGCCCGGCAACAACTGTGGACGATGCGCGCGGGCCGCGACGACGGCCCCGCCATCATGTGGAGGAGGCGCTGTGAGCAGCGACCCGTGGGGCCGCGTCGATGAGACGGGCACCGTGTACGTGCGTACTGCCGACGGCGAGCAGGTCGTCGGCTCGTGGCAGGCGGGGTCCCCTGAGGAGGCCCTGGCTTACTTCGAGCGCAAGTACGAGGGCCTGGTCGTCGAGATCGGCCTCCTCGAGCGACGGGTGAGGACCACCGATCTCTCGGCCAAGGACGCGACGGCCGCGATCGATCACATCCGCACCCAGGTCGACGAGCATCACGTGGTGGGCGACCTGGACGCGCTGCGGGAGCGGCTGGACAAGCTCGTCGCCACCGTCGACACGCGCCGCGAGGAGCGCAAGGCGGCGAAGGCCAAGCAGTCCGAGGAGGCCCGTACGGCCAAGGAGGCGCTGGTCGCCGAGGCCGAGGAGCTGGCGGCGAGCGAGCAGTGGCGCTCGGCCGGCGAGCGGCTGCGCGCCCTGGTGGACACCTGGAAGGGTCTGCCCCGGCTGGACCGCAAGACCGACGACGAGCTGTGGCACCGCTTCTCGCACGCCCGGTCGGCGTTCTCCAAGCGGCGCAAGGCGCACTTCGCCTCGCTGGACGCGCAGCGCGAGGAGGCCCGCAAGGTCAAGGAGAAGCTGGTCGCCGAGGCCGAGTCGCTCTCGGGCTCGACGGACTGGGGTCCCACGGCCGCGCGCTACCGCGACCTGATGGCCGACTGGAAGGCCGCCGGGCGCGCCCAGCGCGAGGCGGAGGACGAGCTGTGGGCCCGTTTCCGGGGCGCGCAGGACGTCTTCTTCCAGGCCCGCGGCCAGGTCTTCGCCGAGCGCGACGCCGAGCAGTCCGGCAACCTCACGCTGAAGGAGGAGCTGGTCGTCGAGGCCGAGAAGCTGCTCCCGGTGACCGATCTGAAGGCGGCCCGGGCCGCGTTCCGTTCGATCAACGAGCGCTGGGAGGCCATCGGCCATGTGCCGCGCGACGCCCGCCCGAAGATCGAGGGCCGGATGCACGCGGTCGAGCGGGCCATCCAGGAGGCCGAGGAGGCCGAGTGGCGGCGCACGAACCCGGAGGCGCGGGCCCGTGCGGCCGGGCTGACGGGTCAGCTCCAGGCCGCCGTCGACAAGCTCCAGGAGCAGGTCGACAAGGCGCGCGCCGCGGGCAACGACGCCAAGGCGAACAAGCTCTCGCAGGAGCTCGAGGGCCGCAAGGCCCTGCTCGACCAGGCCCTGAAGGGCCTTGAGGAGTTCGGCGGCTGATCGGGCCGCCACGAAGTAAGGGGCTCCGGCTATTGCCGGAGCCCCTTACTCATGTGCTCTTGAGCAGGCTGCTCACGGCCTGCGGGCCGACGTCACGCGGTAGACGTCGTAGACGCCCTCCACGCCGCGCACCGCCTTCAGGACGTGCCCCAGGTGCTTGGGGTCGCCCATCTCGAAGGTGAAGCGCGAGGTGGCCACCCGGTCGCGGGAGGTCTGCACGGCGGCCGACAGGATGTTGACGTGCTGGTCGGACAGCACCCGGGTGACGTCCGAGAGCAGCCGGGAGCGGTCCAGCGCCTCCACCTGGATGGCGACGAGGAAGACCGACGACTGCGTCGGCGCCCACTCCACGTCGAGGATCCGCTCGGGCTGCTGCGAGAGCGAGTCGACGTTGACGCAGTCCGCGCGGTGCACGGAGATCCCGTTGCCCCGGGTGACGAAGCCGATGATCGGATCGCCGGGGACGGGCGTACAGCAGCGGGCCAGCTTCACCCACACGTCGTCGACGCCCTTGACGACCACGCCCGGGTCGGCGCTCGAACGGCGCTTGGAACGGCCGCGGATGGGCGGTGCCGCCTCCTCGATGTCCTCCGTCGCCGCGTCCTCGCCCCCGAGGGCCTGGACGAGCTTCTGCACCACGCCCTGCGCCGCGACATGGCCCTCGCCGATGGCGGCGTAGAGGGAGGAGATGTCGGGGTAGCGCATCTCGTGCGCGAGGGTGACCAGCGAGTCGCCGGTGAGGATCCGCTGGATCGGCAGGTTCTGCTTGCGCATGGCGCGCGCGATGGCGTCCTTGCCCTGCTCGATGGCCTCGTCGCGGCGCTCCTTGGAGAACCAGGCGCGGATCTTGTTGCGGGCGCGCGGGGACTTGACGAAGCCCAGCCAGTCGCGGGAGGGGCCGGCGCCGGTCGCCTTGGAGGTGAAGACCTCCACCAGGTCGCCGTTGTCGAGGGTGGACTCCAGCGGGACGAGCCGGCCGTTGACCCGGGCGCCTATCGTGCGGTGGCCGACCTCGGTGTGGACGGCGTAGGCGAAGTCGACGGGCGTGGCACCCGCCGGGAGCGCTATGACATCGCCCTTGGGCGTGAAGACGAAGACCTCGTTGCGCGAGAGGTCGAAGCGCAGGGACTCCAGGAACTCGCCCGGGTCCTCGGTCTCCTTCTGCCAGTCGAGGAGCTGCCGCAGCCAGGCCATGTCATTGACGGTGTCCTGGTTCTTGCCGGCGTTCTTGGGCACGTCCGTACGGATCTTGGAGGCGCCGGCGACGGCCTCCTGCTTGTACTTCCAGTGCGCGGCGATGCCGTACTCGGCGCGGCGGTGCATGTCGAACGTGCGGATCTGGAGTTCGACGGGCTTGCCGCTGGGCCCTATGACCGTCGTGTGCAGCGACTGGTACATGTTGAACTTGGGCATCGCGATGTAGTCCTTGAACCGCCCCGGCACCGGGTTCCACCGGGCGTGGACGGTGCCGAGCGCCGCGTAGCAGTCGCGGACGGTGTCGACGAGGACGCGGATGCCCACCAGGTCGTAGATCTCGGCGAAGTCCCGGCCCCGCACGATCATCTTCTGGTAGACGCTGTAGTAGTGCTTCGGGCGGCCGGTGACGGTCGCCTTGATGCGGGCGGCGCGCAGGTCGGCCTGGACCTCGTCGGTGACGACGGCCAGGTACTCGTCGCGCTTGGGGGCCCGCTCGGCGACGAGCCGGACGATCTCGTCGTACATCTTGGGGTAGAGGATCGCGAAGGCGAGGTCCTCCAGCTCCCACTTGATGGTGTTCATGCCCAGCCGGTGGGCCAGCGGGGCGTAGATCTCCAGGGTCTCGCGGGCCTTCTTCTCCTGCTTCTCCCGCTTGAGGTAGCGCATGGTGCGCATGTTGTGGAGGCGGTCGGCGAGCTTGATGACCAGGACGCGCGGGTCCTTGGCCATGGCGACGACCATCTTGCGCACGGTCTCGGCCTGCGCGGCCTCGCCGAACTGCACCCGGTCGAGCTTGGTGACGCCGTCGACGAGCAGGGCGACCTGGTCGCCGAAGTCGCGGCGGAGGTCCTCCAGGCCGTACTCGGTGTCCTCGACGGTGTCGTGCAGCAGTCCGGCCATCAGGGTGGCCGGATCCATGCCCAGCTCGGCGAGGATCGTGGTGACGGCGAGGGGGTGGGTGATGTACGGGTCGCCGCTCTTGCGCTTCTGGCCCCGGTGCCAGCGCTCGGCGACCTGGTAGGCCCGCTCGATCTGGCGCAGCGTGGCGGCGTCGGCCTTCGGGTCGTTGCCGCGCACGATGCGCAGCAGCGGCTCGAGCACGGGGTTGTACGGGCTGGAGCGCTGGACGCCGAGGCGGGCGAGGCGGGCGCGGACGCGGCTGGAGGAGCCGGGCCGGTGCGCGGGGCCCTGCGGGGGCGTGGGGCGGGCCGGGGCCTGGGCGCCCGCCGGCTGGGGGCGGGCCGCGGTGGGCTGCCGGTCGGCCTTGTGCTGCGGGGTGCTCGCGGCGGCCTGCGGCCGGTTCCGCTCCCCGTCCGCGGCCGGGCCCGGGGCGTCCCCCCGCGGGCGGCCGGAGGGCGTGCCCGTGACCGCCGCGGCCTCGGGAGACGGCTTCTTGTCCTGTTGAGCGGCGGTGAGCGGCTGGACCTCGTCTGGCAAGAGCACTCCTCATGCGTACCGGCCCCCCGTTCAGGTCCGGACTGCCATGGTATCGATCCCGGCCACCGGACCGCCGCGCACGGGGCGCCATCAGGAACAACAGCGGCGGGCACCGGGGACTTCCCCGGTGCCCGCCGCGTGTGTGGGCCCACCCTCCCCCAGCTACCGCTGGGAGGTGCCCCCAGCCGGGCGGCTCAGACGGTGATCAGCGCCTCCAGGGGCGCGCCGTCGAGGGCGGGCTCCAGCCGGGCGCGGCCCGGCAGGAAGCCCAGCTCCATCAGCACCGCGACACCGGCGACCTCGGCGCCGGCGCGGCGGATCAGCTTCAGGGACGCCTCGGCCGTGCCACCGGTGGCCAGCACGTCGTCGATGACGAGGACGCGGTCGCCCTCGACGAGGGCGTCGGCGTGCATCTCGATCTCGGCGGTGCCGTACTCCAGCTCGTACGACTGGGCCAGCGTGGCGCCGGGAAGCTTGCCCGCCTTGCGGACGGGCACGAAGCCCAGCCCGGCGCGGACGGCGACCGGGGCGGCCAGGATGAACCCGCGGGCCTCCAGGCCGACGACCTTGGTGGCGCCGTGGCGCTCGCAGAGCCCGGCGAGGGCGTCGGTGAGCGCGGCGAACGCCTCGGCGTCGGCGAGCAGCGGGGTGATGTCCTTGAACATCACGCCCGGCTTCGGGTAGTCCGGCACGTCGTGGATGCGGCTGAGCAGCAGCTCGCGCAGCTCCTGCGGGGCGCTCATCGGCGCTTCCCCGAGGGACGACCGCCGCGGCCGCGGCTCTGGCGGCGCTGGGAGACGACCCCGGCGGCGGCGTCCTCCGGCTCCTCGTCGTCCGCGCCGTCCACGTCGGACGGCTCGCGGTCCTGGACGGCCCCGCCCGCCTCGGCCTTGGCGGCGTCGGCGGCACGGCGGGCGCGCACCCGCTTGGTCAGGGCCTTCATCTGCGGGTCGCGCTCCTTGAGGTCGGCGACCAGCGGGGTGGCGATGAAGATCGAGGAGTAGGCACCGGCCGCGAGGCCGACGAACAGGGCGAGCGAGATGTCGTTGAGCATGCCCGCGCCGAGGAAGCCGCCGCCGATGAACAGCAGGCCGGCGACCGGCAGCAGCGCGACGACCGTGGTGTTGATGGAGCGCACCAGGGTGCCGTTGAGGCTGCGGTTGGCGATCTCGCTGTAGGTGAAGCGGGTCTGCTTGGTGAGGTCCTTCGCGCTCTCCTTCAGACCGTCGAAGACGACGACGGTGTCGTAGAGGGAGTAACCGAGGATCGTCAGCAGACCGATCACGGTGCCCGGGGTGACCTCGAAGCCGACGAGCGCGTAGACGCCGACGGTGATGGTGAGGTCGTGGATCAGGGCGATCAGCGCGGCCAGCGCCATCCGCCATTCGAAGGCGATGGCCAGGTAGACGACCACGAGGATCATGAAGACGCCGAGGCCCGTCCAGGCCTTGCCGGCGATCTCGTCACCCCAGCTCGGGCCGACGATGTCGGTGTTGACCTTGTTCAGGTCGACGTCCAGCTTCTTGGCCAGCGCTTCCTGGGTCTTGCGGGACTGCTCGGGGGTGAGGTCGCTGACCTGGACGCGCAGCGTCTTGTCACCGAGCTTCTGGACGATCGCGGGGTGACCCGAGACGTCCTGGGCCGTCTTGCGGGCCGTCTCGGCCGAGACCGAGGTCTTGGGGGTGGTGAAGACCGCGCCGCCGGAGAACTCGATGCCGAAGTTCAGACCACGCACCGCCAGGCCGACGATGGCCGTGATGGTGATCAGGATCGAGATGCCGTACCAGATCTTCCGCTTGGCCACGAAGTCGTAGCCGACCTCGCCGCGGTAGAGCCGGGCGCCGAGATTACCGAGTCGCGACATCTCACGCCTCCTTCGGGTCGACGGTGGCGGAGGGACGGCGGCGGGAGGCCCGCAGCGGCGGCTTGGCGCCGAGCCGCTGGGGGTCCAGACCGGACCACGGGTGGCCGCTGGCGAAGAACTTGCGGCGGGCGAGGATCGTCATGAGGGGCTTGGTGAAGAGGAAGACCACGACGACGTCGAGGAGCGTGGTGAGGCCGAGGGTGAACGCGAAGCCCTGCACCTTGCCGACGGTGACGATGAAGAGCACCGCGGCGGCGAGGAAGGAGACGAAGTCCGAGACGAGGATCGTGCGGCGGGCGCGCGGCCAGCCGCGCTCCACGGCGGGACGCAGGGTGCGGCCCTCGCGGATCTCGTCGCGGATGCGCTCGAAGTAGACGATGAACGAGTCGGCGGTGATACCGATGGCGACGATGGCGCCGCAGACGGCCGGCAGGTTCAGCGCGAAGCCGATGGCCGGGCCGAGCAGGACCATGATCGTGTAGGTGAGCACGGCGGAGCACGCGAGGCTCGCGAGGGCGACGAGCGCCAGACCGCGGTAGTAGATCACCAGGTAGAGCACGACGAGGGCGAGGCCGATGGCACCGGCGATCAGGCCGGCCCGCAGCTGCTCACCGCCGAGCGCGGCGGTCACCGTCTGCTCGGTGACGACGTCGAAGGACAGCGGCAGGGCACCGTAGGACAGCACGTTGGCGAGATCCTGGGCGCTCTGCTGGGTGAAGCCACCGGAGATCTCCGCCTGGCCGCCGACGATGGACGTGCTCACGGACGGGTCGGAGACGACCTCGCCGTCGAGGACGATCGCGAACTGGTTCTGCGGCGACGGCTTGCCGGCCAGCTGGCCGGTGACGTCGGCGAACTTCTTGGCGCCGGAGGAGTTGAACTTCAGCTGGACGAGCCAGCCCTTGCCGCCCTGGGAGTCGAAGACGGCGTTGGCGTCCTTGATGGACGCGCCCTCCACGGCCACCGGGCCGAGGATCTCCTTGACGGAGCCGTCCTTGCGGCACGCGACGATGGGGTCGGTGGCCTTGGCCGCGGAGGCGGCCTCGTTGGCCTTGGAGCGGCTCTCCTTGGTGGAGCAGTCCAGGGCGTCGAGCTGCTTCTGGAGGGCGGCCACGTCACCGGCGCCCGGGGTGGGCGGCGGGGTGGGCGCCTTCTTGTCGTCCTTCTTGGCCTCGTCCTTCTTGCCGTCGGCGTTCTTGCCGTCGGACACGGACGCGGTGGCCTGCGGGGTCGGGGTGCCGTCGGCCTTGAGGGCGTCGGTCACGGGACGGCCCTGGGGGCCGGTGGAGGCGGAGGACGAGCCGGAGGGCTTGTTCTTGTCGCCGGACTTGTCGCCGGACTTGTCAGCCGACTTGTCGCCGGACTGGCTCCCCTTGCCCTTGTCGGCCGAGGAGGAGGGCGTCGGCTCGGGCGCCTTGACACCGGCGGTCGCGGTGAGGACGGGCCGGAAACCGAGCTGAGCGGTGGTGCCTACCTGCTGGCGAGCCTGCTTCGCGTTCGTCCCCCGGGGGATGTTCACGATGATGTGCTTGCTGCCCTGCGTCTGGACCTCGGCCTCGGTCACACCAAGACCGTTGACACGCCGCTCGATGATGCCGACGGCGGTGTCCATATTGGTCTTGTTGATCGCGTTGGGCTTGCCCGGCTGGTTCTTGGCCTCCAGCGTGAAGCTGGTGCCGCCCGCGAGGTCGATGCCCAACCGCGGTGTGGTGTGCCCGGAGGCGAACATCCCCCCGGTGAGCGCCACCATGGCGATCAGGATCAGGGCCAGGACTCGTCCCGGCCTGCCCTGGCCGCCCGGGGACCTGCGGCCCTTCTTCGGTGCTGCCACCTTGTCGTTTCTCCCTGTCCAACCGCCGGGCGTCGGGTGTTCGCCGGGCGGCCACGAAATGATGTGGGGACCTGCCCCCGCCGGAGCCTAGACCGTAACGGAACCGCGGCGCACCGCTCAGTGGGTGCTCCGCGGTTCCGGAGAAGGACTACTTGGCGTCGGTGTCGCCGTCCCGCTTCGCGTCCTTGTCCTTCGGCTCGGTCGCCTCGCCGGACTTCTCGGCCCCCGCCTCGGTGTCCTTAGTCCCGCCCTCGGCCGGAGCGGCGTCCTTGCCCAGGTCGATCTTCTTGTCGACCGGGGGCTCGCCGGTCTCGACGGCCTCGGTGAGCGAGGAGGCGTCGTCGGGCACGACCGGCGTCTCCTCCGGCTCGAGGCCGTGGACGATGCGGTTGTACTCGGCGTCCTCCAGGACGGCGCCGATGGCGTTCTTCGCGTAGATGGCGTGGACGCCGGGGGCGACCTCCAGGAGAACCGTGTCGTCGTGGATCTCCTTGACGGTCGCGTACATGCCGCCGATCGTCCGGACACCGGTACCTGGCTGCATCTGGTCGCGCATCCGCACGGCCTGGCGCTGCTTGTTCTTCGCCGAGCGCGTCATCAGGAACATGGCCCCGATGAGCACGATGAACGGCAGGAGAGTCGCGATATTCACGGGACGGGGATTCCTTCACACGACCGCTGGGGAAACGGCCTGGTCTACGGGGGTGGTATGCCGTGCGATACGGACGGCATCGGCGGAGTCTAAGCGGTTCCGCACCGATGGAACAACGCCCAGCATGGCACCGTGGTTCCTGACCGGACCAGCCCCCGCGCCGTCACTCCCCGAAGAGACCCCGCTGGCCGGGTGCCCCGCCCTGCTGCGGCGGCACCAGCCCGAGGTGCGACCAGGCCGCCGGGGTGGCGACCCGGCCCCGGGGCGTACGGGCCAGCAGGCCCTCCCGCACCAGGAACGGCTCGGCGACCTCCTCGACCGTCTCGCGCTCCTCCCCCACGGCCACGGCCAGCGTGGACAGCCCGACGGGACCGCCGCCGAAGAGCTTGAGCAGCGCGGTGAGCACGGCCCGGTCCAGCCGGTCCAGGCCGCGGCCGTCCACCTCGTACACCGCCAGGGCCTGGGCGGCGATCTCCTGGGTGATCACACCATCGGCCTTGACCTGCGCGTAGTCGCGGACACGGCGCAGCAGCCGGTTGGCGATGCGGGGCGTGCCACGGGAGCGGCCGGCGATCTCGGCGGCGCCCTGGTCCGCCATCTCCACGTCGAGGAGGCGGGCGGAGCGGCGGACGACGCGCTGGAGCTCGGCGGGCGAGTAGAACTCCATGTGGCCGGTGAAGCCGAAGCGGTCGCGCAGCGGGGGCGGCAGCAGTCCGGCGCGGGTGGTGGCGCCGACGAGGGTGAAGGGCGGCAGCTCCAGGGGGATGGCGGTGGCGCCGGGGCCCTTGCCGACGATGACGTCGACCCGGAAGTCCTCCATGGCCATGTAGAGCATCTCCTCGGCGGGCCGGGACATGCGGTGGATCTCGTCGAGGAAGAGCACCTCCCCCTCGGTGAGGGAGGAGAGGATCGCGGCCAGGTCGCCGGCGTGCTGGATGGCGGGGCCGGAGGTGATGCGGATGGGGGCGCCCATCTCGGCCGCGATGATCATCGACAGGGTGGTCTTGCCGAGGCCGGGGGCGCCGGAGAGCAGGACGTGGTCGGCGGTGGCGCCCCGGGCGCGGGCGGCCTTCAGGACGAGATCGAGCTGTTCGCGGACGCGCTCCTGCCCGATGAACTCGTCCAGATCCTTGGGCCGCAGGGCGGCCTCGACAGCCTGATCCTCCCCATCGGCGGCGGTACCGACGAGGCGGTCGGCCGCGGGGGGTTCGTAGGTGGACTCGTCGTCCCAGTTCACGAGTAAAACCTCACGGTTGGAGAAGTATGTGGGCGGGCGTTCCGCAGGGCTGGGGGCGCCTCCCAGCGGTAGCTGGGGGAGGGTGGGCACAAACCCACCACCGGCCCGCACCGCGCCCCGCTCACCGTGCCCGGTTGAGCGTCTGCAACGCCGCCCGCAGCAACTGCCCCACCTGCGGCGTACCACTGGCTTCAGCCTGCGGCGCGACGGCCTCGACGGCCTCGTCGGCCTCCCGGCTCGCGTAACCGAGCCCGACGAGCGCGGCATGCAGCTGATCCCGCCAGCCGGCGACACCGGCCGAAGCCCCCGTGCTCAGCGGACCGGCCGAGCCGACCGGCGCGCCGAGCCGGTCCTTGAGCTCAAGGAGCAGCTTCTGCGCCCCCTTCTTCCCGATGCCCGGCACGGCCGTGAGCGCCTTCTCGTCCCCGGCGGCGAACGCCCGCCGCAGCGCGTCCGGCGAGTGGACGGCCAGCATGGCCTGGGCGAGGCGGGGGCCGACCCCGCTGGCGGTCTGGAGGAGCTCGAAGGTCTGCCGCTCGTCGTCGTCGGCGAAGCCGTAGAGCGTCAGGGAGTCCTCGCGGACGACGAGGGACGTCGCCAGTCTGGCGGGCTGTCCGACCTTCAGCCGGGCGAGCGTGCCGGGGGTGCACTGGACGGCCATGCCGACGCCGCCGACCTCGACGACGGCGGTGTCCGGGGCGAGGGCCGCGACCGGCCCGGAGACGAAGGCGATCATCGGGTGCCCTTCGGGATGCGTACGGGGGTGGGGGTGCGGCGGTGGGCGGCGGCGAGCTCCTGCAGCCGGTTGGTCGCGGGCGCGCGCCAGATGTGGCAGATGGCCAGGGCCAGGGCGTCGGCGGCGTCGGCCGGCTTGGGCGGCGCGTCGAGCCTCAGCAGCCTGGTGACCATGGCGCCGACCTGGGCCTTGTCGGCCCGGCCGGAGCCGGTGACGGCGGCCTTGACCTCGCTGGGCGTGTGGAGGGCGACGGGGAGCCCGCGCCGGGCGGCGCACAGCATGGCGACCGCGCTGGCCTGGGCGGTGCCCATGACCGTACGGACGTTGTGCTGGCTGAAGACCCGCTCGACCGCCACGTACTCGGGGCGGTGTTCGTCGAGCCACTGCTCGATGCCGCGCTCTATGAGGACGAGCCGGTCGGCCACGTCGGCGTCGGCCGGGGTGCGGACGACGCCCACTCCGACCATGCGCAGCGGACGGCCCGCGACGCCCTCCACCACTCCGACACCGCATCGCGTCAGCCCCGGGTCCACACCGAGCACCCGCATCGCGCCCCTCCCTCCGCTCACCTGCTCGGGCAGGCTATCGGCTGCCACTGACAACGGCCGTTCACGCCGACGGGCCAGTGGGACACGTGTCCCACTGGCCCGTCCGCCGGCCGCGGCCGGAACGCGACGCTTACGCGTCGACCTTGGCCATGACCTCGTCGGAGACGTCGAAGTTGGCGAAGACGTTCTGGACGTCGTCGCTGTCCTCGAGCGCGTCGATCAGCTTGAAGATCTTGCGGGCGGCCTCCTCCTCGAGCTCCACCTGCATGGTGGGCACGAAGTTGGCCTCGGCCGAGTCGTAGTCGATGCCGGCGTCCTGGAGGGCGGTGCGGACCGCGACCAGGTCGGTGGCCTCGCTGAGGACCTCGAAGCTCTCGCCGAGGTCGTTGACCTCCTCGGCGCCCGCGTCCAGGACCGCGCCGAGGACGTCGTCCTCGGTGAGCTCGCCCTTGGGGACGATGATGACGCCCTTGCGGTTGAACAGGTAGGACACCGAGCCCGGGTCGGCCATGGAGCCGCCGTTGCGGGTCATGGCGACGCGCACGTCGGAGGCGGCGCGGTTGCGGTTGTCGGTGAGGCACTCGATGAGCACCGCGACACCGTTGGGGCCGTAGCCCTCGTACATGATCGTCTCGTAGTCGGCGCCGCCGGCCTCGAGGCCGCCGCCGCGCTTGACCGCGGAGTCGATGTTCTTGTTCGGGACCGACTGCTTCTTCGCCTTCTGGATGGCGTCGTAGAGCGTCGGGTTGCCCTCGATGTCGACGCCGCCCATGCGGGCCGCGACCTCGATGTTCTTGATCAGCTTCGCGAAGAGCTTGCCGCGCTTGGCGTCGATCACGGCCTTCTTGTGCTTCGTCGTAGCCCATTTAGAGTGGCCGGACATCTCGCCTGTCTCCTTCGCGTAACCAAATTCAGAACGAACGACAGAGATCCTACCGGGATCTCACGAGCGGGTGGAGCGGACCATCTCCACAAACAGCTCATGGACCCGGTGATCGCCCGTGAGCTCCGGATGGAAGGACGTGGCCAGCACATTTCCCTGCCGGACGGCGACGGTGTGGCCGTCGTGAACGGCGAGGATCTCGACCGCCGCGCCCACGGACTCGACCCAGGGGGCGCGGATGAAGACGCCCTCGACGGGCCCGCCCTCGACGCCGGCCACCTCGACCTTCGCCTCGAAGGACTCGTTCTGCCGGCCGAAGGCGTTGCGGCGCACGATCATGTCGATGCCGCCGAGGGTCTCCTGGTCCTCACGGCCCTCCAGGATCTTGTCGGCGAGCATGATCATGCCGGCGCAGGTGCCGTAGACGGGCATCCCGGCCCGGACGCGCTCGCGCAGCGGCTCCAGCAGACCGAAGATCACCGCGAGCTTGGACATGGTGGTGGACTCGCCACCGGGTATGACCAGGCCGTCGACCTCGGCGAGCTCCTCGGGCCGGCGCACGGGCCGGGCGAGGGCGTCGGCCGAGGCCAGGGCCACGAGGTGTTCGCGGACGTCGCCCTGGAGGGCGAGGACGCCGATGGTGGGGGTGGACACGGTGGGCACTGCCTCTCGGGTCGGTTGCGGCGGGGCGGTCGGGACGGCCGGTGGACCGCACCCACCGGCCGCCGGTGGTACGCCGGGTGGGCGGCCCGCCGTGTAGCCGCGGACCGCCCACCCGGGATGAACGTGTGCTGTTACCAGCCGCGGTTGGCGTAGCGCTCGGCCTCGGGCAGGGTGTCGCAGTTGATGCCGACCATGGCCTCGCCCAGGTTGCGGGAGGCGTCCGCGATGATCTTCGGGTCGTCGTAGAAGGTGGTGGCCTTCACGATGGCGGCGGCGCGCTTGGCCGGGTCGCCGGACTTGAAGATGCCGGAGCCGACGAAGACGCCCTCGGCGCCCAGCTGGCGCATCAGCGCGGCGTCGGCCGGGGTGGCCACACCACCGGCGGAGAACAGCACGACCGGCAGCTTGCCGAGCTCGGCGACCTCCTTGACCAGCTCGTAGGGGGCGCGCAGCTCCTTGGCGGCGGCGAAGAGCTCGTGGTTGTCGAAGCCGCGCAGCTTGGCGATCTCGTTCTTGATCTGGCGCAGGTGGCGCACGGCCTCCACGACGTTGCCGGTGCCGGCCTCGCCCTTGGAGCGGATCATGGCCGCGCCCTCGGCGATGCGGCGCAGGGCCTCGCCCAGGTTGGTGGCACCGCAGACGAAGGGGGTGGTGAAGGCCCACTTGTCGGAGTGGTTGACCTCGTCGGCCGGGGTGAGGACCTCGGACTCGTCGATGTAGTCGACGCCGAGGGACTGGAGGACCTGGGCCTCGACGAAGTGGCCGATGCGGGACTTGGCCATGACCGGGATGGAGACGGCGTTGATGATGCCCTCGATCATGTCCGGGTCGGACATCCGGGCCACGCCGCCGTCCTTGCGGATGTCGGCGGGCACCCGCTCCAGAGCCATGACCGCGACCGCGCCGGCGTCCTCGGCGATCTTCGCCTGCTCTGGGGTGACGACGTCCATGATCACGCCGCCCTTGAGCTGCTCGGCCATGCCGCGCTTGACGCGCGCGGTGCCGGTCTCCGGAGTCTGGGGCGTGCTGGGGGTGGACACGATGTGACCTCGCTATCAAGGGCCGGTATTGCTGCATCGTCATCAAACCGGCGTTCGAGGCGCGGGAAAAAGGGCCAATCCGGGGTCAGTGGCCTGCCCGGTCGGCCAGGACGGCCGGAGGCTCGTCATCCATTTCGAAGGCCATCGGGAAGGGGGCGTGACCGGCCAGCCGGAACCAGCGCACCTTGCGGTGCCGGCGCAGCGCCCGGGCCGCCCGTACGGCGTCGTTGTGGAACCGGCGGGCCATGGGCACCCTGCGGATCGCCTGGGTCAGCTCGGCCAGCGACTCCTCGCCGCCGGGCGCCTGCCGGACGGCCTCCACCTGCGGGGTCTCGGCGAAGACGGCCCGCAGCGCCTGGCTGAGCTCGCTCTCGGCGACCTCGCGGTGCTCCTCCTCGGCCTGCCGGGCCGCGTGGGCGGCCTGGTACATCACCATCGAGGCGGCCGGATCGAGGATCCCGGCGGTGGCGAGCTCCTGGGCGACCGAGGCGCGCCGGAGCAGCTGGGCGTCCAGGGCCGCGCGGGCGGCGTCGATACGGCTGTGCAGCCGGTCCAGCCGGCCGGCGGTCCAGCTGAGGTAGACGCCGATGACGACCAGGGCGGCCGCGATCCAGATCAGTGTGGTCACGCCGGGTCACGTTACCGTCCGGCTCCCGGGCGGATGCCCGGCAGCCACCGGAGGTCTCCACCCGGGGGTGGAGGGCGGGGTGGAGGCGGCGATCGGGAAACCGGCCCTGGCTCCGATCCGTCTCCACCCGCCCGGCTTCTAACGTCGAAGCAGATCGCCGGATCGCCGGGCCGAACCGCTGGAGGCACCTCATGGAACGGATGGAATCGCGTGGTGCGCGCCCCGCGCGGGCGCTGCTCGCGCCCCTCGCCGTCAGCGTCGCGCTGCCCCTGGCCGTGTACTACGCGCTGCGCGCGCAGGGCATCGCCCAGTGGCAGGCCCTGCTGCTGAGCAGCGCCATACCGGCCGCGCACGCGCTGGTCACGGCCGTGGTGCGGCGGCGGGCCGAGGTCTTCGACCTGCTGATCGTGGCCCTGCTCGCGGTATCGGCCGTGACATCGCTGATCAGCGGCAGCCCCCGGGTGCTCCTGCTGAAGGACGCGGGGCTCCCGGCGGTGCTGGGCCTATGGATCCTGGGCACCTTGTTCGCGGCCCGGCCCTTCGCCTTCCAGTTCGGGCGACGGCTGAGGGATCCGGCGGCGGAGGAGGAGGCCGAGCGCGTCTGGGACGCCATGCCGGAGTTCCGCGCGGCGCTGCGGGGGCTGACGGTGCTGTGGGGCGGGGTCGAACTGCTCGACGCGGCATTGAGCACGCTGGAGGCACTGTCGCTGCCGGTCGATGTGGTGCCGGTACTCGGCAGGTTCCAGTCGATAGGGCTGATCGCCGTGCTCGTGGTCGTCACGATCCGGCACAGCCGTAGCTTCCGGGCCCGCCACGGCCTGGGCCTCTTCGGCATCCGGCCCACAACGTCCCCAACCAGCGAGGAGATACCGGGCCGGGTCGGGGCCTGACGGGGGGGGAACGGGCCCGGTCGGACCGCCTACGGGGGTGGTGGTCCGACCGGGTCGCACGGCGGGGCCAACCGGTCTTGGCGAAGTCCGATGCGGTTCGGTAGCGCCCCGTAGGGGCGCGGGGAACTGCGCGACCAGCCCCCACCGGCCCGCAGGCGCCAGACTGGACCGCATGGCGGGACCGCCCGGCATACCGGGACAGCCCGGCACGCCAGGGCCGCCCGGCCCACGGGGAGCCCGGCACGCCGGGGCCGCGCGAGGGGGCACTCAGTCCCGCGCCAGCCCGAAGCGGGCGCGAAGGCTGGTGCGTTCGTCCGCGGCGACCGAGGCCGCGCCGGCGGCGACCGTCTCGTAGACGGCCAGAATGTCGGCACCGACGGTCGACCAGTCGAACCGCCGGACGTGCCGGCTCCCCCGCTCGCTCAGCTCCGCCCGCCGGGCGGGGTCCGCCAGCAGCCGCAGGGCCGCGTCGGCGAGGGCGTCCGCGTCCTCGTTGGCGAAGAGCTCGCCGGCCGCTCCCTGGTCCAGGACCTGCGCGAACGCGTCCAGGTCGCTGGCGAGGACGGGCGCCCCGGCGGACAGCGCCTCGACGAGGATGATGCCGAAGGACTCACCGCCGGTGTTGGGGGCCACGTAGAGGTCGACGCTGCGCAGCAGACGGGCTTTTTCCTCGTCGCTGACCATGCCGAGGAATTCGACGTTGCCGCGCATCTCGGGGGGCAGTGTGGCGACGGCCTCCTCCTCGTCGCCGCGGCCGGCGACCAGCAGCCGGGTGTCCGGGCGCTCGGCGAGGATCCTCGGCAGGGCGCGCATCACCACGGGCAGTCCCTTGCGGGGTTCGTCGATGCGGCCGATGAAGCCGATGGTCCCGCCCTGCCACTCGGGCCGGGGCTCGGCGGAGGCGAAGAAGTCCACGTCGACGCCGTTGGGGATGACGACGGCGTCGCCCCCCAGGTGTTCGACCAGCGTGCGGCGGGCGTATTCGCTCACGGCGATCCGGGCGCTGATCTTCTCCAGGGCGGGCTGGAGGATCGGATAGGCCGCGATCATGGCGCGGGAGCGGGGGTTGGAGGTGTGGAAGGTCGCCACGATGGGGCCCTGTGCGGCCCAGCAGGTCAGCAGTCCCAGGGAGGGGGAGGTGGGCTCGTGGATGTGGATGACGTCGAAGTCGCCGTCGTGGAGCCAGCGGCGCACCCGCGCGGCGGAGAGGAAGCCGAAGTTCAGCCGGGCCACGGAGCCGTTGTAGGGCACGGGGACGGCCCGGCCGGCGGAGACGACGAACGGGGGCAGGGGGGTGTCGTCGTCGGCGGGCGCCAGTACCGACACCTCGTGGCCCAGCCGGATGAGGTGCTCGGCCAGGTCCCGGATGTGGAACTGGACGCCACCGGGGACGTCCCAGGAGTACGGGCAGACGATCCCGATCCTCACGGTTTCTCCGTTCCGGAGCTCTCGGCGGGGGGCCGGGGTCGCCGGTCGAGATCGGCGAGCCACAGCCGCTGGAGCATGTGCCAGTCCTGGGGGTGCTCGGCGATGCCGGAGGCGAAGGCGTCGGCCAGTCGCTGGGTCATGGCGGCGGCCTTCTCGGCCCGGGTGCCCGTCGTGGGCACCTCGATGGGTGGGTGGATCCGGCCGCGCATCACCGGGGAGCGGTCGTACCAGAGGGTGGCGGGCAGCAGCACGGCGCCCGTCTGCACGGCCAGCACGGCGGGCCCGGCGGGCATCTTCGCCGGTTCGCCGAAGAAGTCGACCTCTATGCCGGACGAGGACAGATCGCGGTCGGCCACCAGGCAGACCACCCCGCCGGCGCGCAGCCGCCGGGCGAGGGTGCCGAAGGCGCTGCCGCCCGCGTGGGGCAGCACCTCCATACCCAGCCCCTCGCGGTAGGCCACGAAGCGGTCGTAGAGGGTCTCGGGCTTGAGGCGCTCGGCCACGGTGGTGAAGGGCTGGTTCATCGCGGTGGTGAGCCAGGCCCCGGCGAGGTCGTAGTTGCCCATGTGGGGCAGGGCCAGGACGACGCCCCGGCCGGAGGCCAGGGCCTCTTCCAGGTTGTGGCGGTCCTGGGGGGCGAAGCCGGTGCGGACGCGCTCCGCGCTCCAGGAGGGCAGCCGGAAGGACTCCATCCAGTAGCGCATGTAGGAGCGCATACCCGCCCGGGAGAGTTCGGCGAGCCGGCGGGGGTCCGCGTCGGGGACGACCCGGGCGAGGTTGGCCTCCAGGCGCAGCACGCCCTTGCCGCGTCGCTTCCAGGCCAGGTCGGCGATCCGGCGCCCCAGCTCGGCGGCGACGGGTTCGGGCAGCTTCTTGACGGTGCCCCAGCCGAGCCCGTAGAGGGCGTCGGTCAGCCGTTCCCTCACGCGCCCTCGCCCCCGCCGGGGGCCACGGCGGCGTCCGCCTCGGCGGCCTCGCGGCGTACGGTCACCACGCGCTGGATCAGGGTGACCAGGCTGCCGACGGCCACGATCCACAGGGCGATGGGCAACAGGATGTCGATGTGCGGCACGCCGAACTTGTGGAGGCCGGAGAAGCCGCAGGCCACCAGGGAGATCACCAGGCGTTCGGCGCGTTCGACGAGGCCGTTGACGTTGACGGGCAGGCCGATGCTCTCGCCGCGCGCCTTGGTGTAGGAGACCACCTGGCCGCTGGCGAGGCAGAAGATCGCCACCGCGCACAGCAGGGTGTCGTCGCCGCGCCCCGCGTACCAGAGGGCGAGGCCGCCGAAGATGGCCGAGTCGGCGACCCGGTCGAGCGTCGAGTCGAGGAAGGCGCCCCAGCGGCTGGACCGGCCGAGCTGACGGGCCATGTTGCCGTCGACGAGGTCGGAGAAGACGAACAGGGTGATGACGACCGTGCCCCAGAAGAACTCGCCCTGGGGGTAGAAGACCAGCGCCCCCGCCACCACACCACCGGTACCGATGAGGGTCACCGCGTCGGGGCTGACGCCGAGGCGGATGAGCAGGGCGGCGAACGGCGTGAGAACACGCGTGAAGAACGCACGCGCGTACTTGTTCAGCATGGCCTTCCCGGAGGGTCGTGTGCGGGCCGGATGGTCGGAAGGACACCGGCTGGCCCATCGTAGCCAGGCGGCCGGGGGCCGCCGCGCACGCGTCGTACACCTGGCCCATGGCGCAGGTCACGCCCGTCCCCGGCCGGGGCGGCGCCGGCCGGCGGGTTGCGTTCGCGTGTGCGACGTATGGACGCAGCGTGACCACGGTGGAAAGCTCGAAGGACCGCAGGTGTCGACCGGGAGGCGAGACACATGGGCGAGAAGACGAGTACGCATCCAGGGGCCGCCGGCAGGGCCGTGACGGCCGACCGGCCCGGCAACATCCGGAACGTGGTGCTGGTCGGCCACAGTGGCTCCGGCAAGACGACGCTGGTGGAGGCGCTGGCCCTGGCCACCGGCGCGCTCAATCGCGCGGGCCGGGTCGAGGACGGCGCCGCCGTCTCCGACTACGACGAGATCGAGCACCGCCAGCAGCGCTCGGTCCAGCTGTCGCTGGTGCCGGTCGAATGGGCCGGGATCAAGGTCAATCTGCTGGACACACCCGGTTACGCCGATTTCGTCGGCGAGCTGAGGGCCGGTCTGCGCGCGGCGGACGCGGCCCTCTTCGTCGTCTCGGCGGCGGAGGGTGTCGAGGGCATCACCGGGCCGACCCGGATGCTCTGGGAGGAGTGCGCGGCGGTGGGCATGCCGCGCGCGATCGTGGTGACGCACCTGGAGGCGGCGCGGGCGGACTTCGAGGTGATGACGGAGGCCTGCCGTGCCGCCTTCGGCGGCGAGTCCTCCGACAGCGTCCTCCCCCTCTACCTCCCGCACTACGGCCGGGAGGGCGGGGACGGTCACCGCCCGGTGACGGGCCTGACCGGGCTGCTCACCCGGCGGGTGTTCGACTACTCCTCCGGTGCCCGGACCGAGGCCGATCCCGGCGCCGAGGCGCTGCCCGGCATCGAGGAGGCCCGTAACCGCCTCATCGAGGGGATCATCGCCGAGAGCGAGGACGAGACCCTCATGGACCGCTATCTCGGCGGTGAGGAGATCGACGTCAAGACGCTGATCGAGGATCTGGAGCGGGCCGTGGCGCGCGGCAGCTTCCATCCCGTGCTGGCCGCGGCCCCCGCCGCCGACGGCGCCCGCCAGGGCCTGGGCACCGTGGAGCTGCTGGAGCTGGTCACCGGCGGCTTCCCCACGCCCACCGAGCGGGCGGTCCCCGCCGTCACCACGCCCGGCGGCGCGGCGCGTCCGGCGCTGGCCTGCGATCCCGACGGCCCGCTCGCCGCGGAAGTGATCAAGACCGCTTCGGACCCGTACGTCGGCAGGATCTCCCTGGTGCGGGTCTTCTCCGGCACCCTGCGCCCCGACGAGACCGTGCACGTCTCGGGCCACGGGCTGGAGGACCGGGGGCACGAGGCCCATGACGTGGACGAGCGGCTCGGCGCGATCTCCTCGCCGTTCGGCAAGCAGCAGCGCCAGCTCGCCCAGGCCATCGCCGGGGACATCGCCTGCGTGGCCAAGCTCGCCAGCGCCGAGACCGGCGACACCCTCTCCGGCCGGGCCGACCCGCTGCTGATGGAGCCCTGGCTGATGCCCGACCCGCTGCTGCCCGTCGCCATCCAGGCGCACAGCAAGGCGGACGAGGACAAGCTCTCCCAGGGCCTGGCCCGGCTGGTCGCCGAGGACCCCACGATGCGGCTGGAGCACAACCAGCACACCCGCCAGGTCGTCCTGTGGTGTCTGGGCGAGGCCCATCGCGACGTGGCCCTGGAGCGGCTGCGCACCCGGTACGGCGTCCAGGTCGACGTGGTGCCCCACAAGGTCTCGCTGCGGGAGACCTTCGGCACCCGGGCCGCCGGCCGCGGCCGGCACGTCAAACAGTCCGGCGGCCACGGCCAGTACGCCATCTGCGAGATCGAGGTCGAGCCGCTGCCCGGCGGCTCCGGCATCGAGTTCGTCGACAAGGTCGTGGGCGGCGCGGTGCCGCGCCAGTTCATCCCCTCGGTGGAGAAGGGCGTCCGCGCCCAGGCCGCCAAGGGGGTCGCCGCCGGGTATCCGCTGGTCGACGTGCGGGTGACCCTCGTCGACGGCAAGGCCCACTCGGTGGACTCCTCGGACGCCGCCTTCCAGACCGCCGGCGCCCTGGCCCTGCGCGAGGCCGCCGCCGAGGCTCGCATCCATCTCCTGGAGCCGGTCGCGGACCTCCAGGTGCTCGTCTCCGACGAGTACGTGGGCCCCGTGATGAGCGATCTGTCCGGGCGGCGCGGCCGCGTCGTCGGCACCGAGCAGTCCGGCTCGGGCCGCACCCTCGTCCGCGCCGAGGTCCCGGAGATCGAGATCGGCCGGTACGCGGTGGACCTGCGCTCGCTCTCCCACGGCACCGGGCGGTTCAGCCGCTCCTACGCCCGGCACGAGCCGATGCCCCCGCAGGCCGCCGAGCGGATCCGCGAACAGGCGGAGAACGGGGCATAGTTCGCGAGCCGCCCGTATCAACTCGCCGGGTACGGGCGGCTTTCCGACACTGGCGGCTTTCCGATCTCCCACGACAGCCGGCACCCCGTCCCGTTACGCTGAGCACGCGGCTCATGACACAAGCGGTGGGCGGCAGTCGGGAGCACACCGGCGCACCGGACGCGCACGGTATTGGGGGCGGCAGTGGCAGCAGGGGATCCGTACGACTTCAGCCCGGGAGCGCAGGTCCCGGTCTCCGGCGGCGCCGGGGCGACAGCGGCGACCCAGGCCCTGGCCTCGGCCGCCTACCGGGACGGCCCGGTCGACGAACTGCTCAAGGCCAATTCCGACTGGGCCACCTCGGAGGTGAAGAAGGCCCGGATCTCCCTGTTCGAGCCCAATCTCGGCGAGGCCTTCGCGCGCGCCGTGCAGGGCCGGATGCTCGGCGGCGGGCGCAAGCCCATCATCCAGTCCTTCGGCCTGGAGCCGCAGGTGATCGTCGAGCACTGCCTGGCCGCGTCCCGCATCCGCAAGCAGCGCGACGCCCGGCTCACCTTCATCATGGTGGTCTTCGGGCTGCTGTTCCTGCCCGGTGTGCTGCTCTGGCTCGGCGCGTTCCAGCTGCGCCGCACCCTCGCCGGCTCCCAGGACAGGCGCGTCGGGGCGCTCGGCACCGCGCTACTGGTGGGCATCGCGGTGGTCGTCGCGATCCTCCTGGTCAAGCTGCCGTTCAGCGGCTTCCTCTATCTCTATGTCCGCGCGATGGTCATAGCCCCCCTCGTCGGCGGCTTCTGGGCGAAGATCGTCTGCGAGCGCACGGCCAAGGACCTCCGCGAGCGCTGGACCGGTCTCCTCGACGGCGGCACCGTCGCCGCCAAGATCCCCGAGGCCGTGCCCTCGACGCCCGGCGAGAGCGCCGCCGAGCAGCTCCGGCTGAACCTCGCGAAGCTCTCCGCCGAGCAGCGCAGCAACATCGCCTTCTACGCCGGCCCCAAGGGCATCCTCGGGATGGGCACCCGCTGGGGCAGCTGGCAGCTGGCCGAGGATCTCGTCCCCGCCGAGCCGGGGAAGGACATCAACCCCTTCCGCAGCTGGGACATCGTCCGCGCGGTGCACGACCAGCTCAAGCTGCTGGAGCGCACCCCCATCAACACCGGCGGCCTCACCCCGCCCCAGGTCGAGCACTGGGTGGTCTCCCCCATCGGCGAGGGCGCGGGCGCCGTGTCCCGCCCCGGCGGCACCGACGCGTCCTTCCAGATAAGGGGCTCCCAGCTCCAGGAGATCTGCGACAAGCAGCACTTCGGCAGCGGCGACCGCCACTACCTCGGCGTCCAGTTCGTCCTCTGGGACGGCCAGCTGGTCATCACCCTGCTCGTCAATGTCACCGTTCTCCACAAGACGCTGCGCATCGAGGTCACCGGCCACGCCCTCGGCCCCACCCACTCCCTCTTCAACGGCCGACCCAAGAACCGCACCCAGACCTTCAAGAAGGGCCTGAAGTTCTGGGACACCTACACCCGCACCCTCCCCGTCGTCGAGCCCCGGGAGGTCGTCCGGCTCGCCGCCCGGGCGCCGCTGACCTGGTACCCGCCGCTGCTGGAGTACTGGGGCGGCAAGCTGGTGCTGCCCGAGCCCTTCGGGCTGCGCCACGCCTGGGCCGACAAGCCCTGGCGGCACCGCTTCATGGCGGACGACGCCCTGCGCGCGGCCACCCCGGTGCTGCGCGTCGTCCATGAGGCGACGCTCCGCGTCCTCGCCGACAACGGCGTCGACACCACCCGCTTCGCCAGCCGCGCGGGCAACCTCAGCGGCGCGATCCAGGACCCGACGCCCCGTCAGGCCGACGTCTACAACGCCTGACGGGACGCCCCCGAGGAGCCTCGCCGGGGCGCACCGGCCGTGATCACGTGACTAGCGGAAGATCCCGGTGTGCCCCAGCGAGTAGCGGCCGGGCTGGGGATAGACGGCCAGGCCGTGCGGCCCGTCGCCCACCTTGATCCGGGCGATCTGGTGGCCGTCGGTGGTGTCGATCGCGTACACCTCGCTGTTGTAGCGCCCCGAGAGCCACAGCACCTTGCCGTCGGCCGACACCCCGCCCATGTCCGGGCTGCCGCCGTCGGGCAGCTCCCACTTCTTGACCAGTTTGCGGCTGGGCAGGTCCAGCACCGAGATCGAGCCCTCGCCCCGGTTGGAGATGTACAGGGACTTGGAGTCCCGGCTCACATAGAGGCCGTGGGCGCCCTTGCCGGTGGGCATCAGCCAGGGCTCGGTGAACTTGTCCCCGTCCAGCACCCACACACCGTCGGCGATCATGTCGGCGATGTACCAGGTCTTCCCGTCCGAGGAGATCTTCACGTCCTGGGGCATGGCCCCGTCGAAGGGCAGCTTCTGCTTGTCGATCACCTTCATCCTGGCCGTGTCGACCTTCAGCAGCTCGCCCGAGAACTCGCAGGAGACGATGAAGTACCGGCCGTCCGGGGAGAAGTCCGCGTGGTTGACCCCGAGACAGTCCACGTGTTCCGTCTTCATCCGCTTCATGGTGTGCGCGTCCCGGAAGACCAGCTCGCGGTCCATGGACGCCATCACCACGGCGTACTTCCCGTCGGGCGTGAAGTAGAGGTTGTACGGGTCGTGGACGTCGACCGTCTTGCCCGCCTTGCCGGTGGCCGGGTCGATGGGGGTGAGCGTGTGCCCCCGGTCGTTGTTGACCCAGAGCGTCTTGAGGTCCCAGGAGGGCACGACGTGCTGCGGCTGGTTGCCCACCGGGATGGTCTCGATGACCTTGTACGTCTTGGGGTCGATGACGCTGACCGTGTCGGACTCCGTGTTCGGTACGTACACCCGCGACGGGAAGTCCTTGACCACCGGGGACAGGGCGTTCGGCCGGTCCGCCGCGTAGAGGTCGTCGGGATCCAGCAGCGGGGGCATGCCCGGCAGCCCCTCGGGCACGCCCCGGGCGGCGCCCTGGCGGTGCGCACCCGGCGCGGGGCGCTCGGCGGGGGCGCGGTCGTCGCCTCCCCCGCAGCCGGCGGCCAGCAGGGCGCAGCAGGCGGTGAGCAGAACGGCCGCGCGCGGCCTTCCCGGACGGGAGACGCGCGGCCTTCCCGAGCGGGATCGCGCGGAGCGGGCGGGCGGGCGGAGGCGCCGGAGGAGAGAGCCGGACCGGAGGCGTCGAGGACGGTGATGCGGGGTGCGGTTCATCGTGTCAGCAGCTCCGTAGTCGTCACCGCGCGCAGACCGCGGCGGTGCAGGCCGTCGAGGATCGCGGGCAGCGCGGCCACCGTGCCGGCGTGCCCGAAGTGCAGACTGACGACCGACCCTGGCCGTACCGCGCCCAATACGGTACGCCGGACCGCCTCGGCGCCGGGGTCGGTGAAGTCGAGGGAGTCCACGTCGTACGACAGGATGTGGGGGTATCCGGCCTGGCGTGCCAGCCGTACGACCTGGTCGGTGGCGCGCCGGGCGCGGGACGGCCGGAACCAGCGGCCGATGCCGCCGGTCAGTCTGCGCAGCCGGTCGGCGCACTCGGTGATCTCGGCGTAGGCGGCCTTCGCGGGCATCGAGCAGACGCTCAGGTGCCGCATGGTGTGGTTGCCCAGCTCGTGCCCGCCGTCGAGCACCCTGCGGGCCATCCGGGGCTCGGCGTCCAGCCAGTCGCCGACGGCGAGCACCGTCACCCGGGCGCCGGCCCGCTCGGCCTCCGCGAGCAGGGCGGTCGCCGACTTCGCGTCGCCCCTGCCGTGGAAGGTGAGCGCGACCGCCTGGCCCCGCCGGGAGCCGTGCTCGATCTGCGCGGGCAGGCCGGCCGGCAGCGCGGGCAGCAGCAGCGGGGGCCCCGGCAGCGCGGGGGCCCGGGCCGCCGCGCCCCCGCCTGTGCCCCGCGGCGTGGCGGAGGGCGGCCCGGCGGCCGTCCGGTCCCCGCCGCAGCCCGCGGCGGCGGTCCCGGCGGCCCCAGCCAGAGCGCTGCCCGCGGCCGCGCGCAGCACGGTGCGACGGTGAAGGAAGGTCACCGTCCTATTAGAGCTTCTTCCATAAGAACTGGTGTGATTTGCCCGTTTTCGTCGCGGGGCGTGTCCCTGGCGACCGGTCAGACGGTCGGCCAGACGTCGGCGAGCATCTTGCGGGTGTCGGCCAGCAGTTGCGGCAGCACCTTGGTGTGGCCCACGACCGGCATGAAGTTGGTGTCCCCGCCCCAGCGCGGCACGAGGTGCTGGTGCAGATGGGCGGCGATGCCGGCGCCGGCGGTCGAGCCCTGGTTCATGCCGATGTTGAAGCCGTGGGCGCCCGAGGCCGTGCGCAGCGCGCGCATCGCGCGCTTGGTGAACGCCGCGAGCTCGGCGGTCTCCGCCTCGTCCAGCTCCGTGTAGTCGGCGACGTGCCGGAAGGGGACGACCATGAGGTGCCCGCCGTTGTACGGGTACAGGTTGAGCACGGCGTAGACGAGCTCGCCCCGGGCGACGATCAGTCCGTCCTCGTCGCTCTTGGCCGGGATCGAGCAGAACGGGCAGCCGTCGCCGGCCCCCGGGCCGGTCGGCTTGTTCTCCCCCTGGATGTACGCCATCCGGTGGGGTGTCCACAGGCGCTGAAAGGCGTCCGGCGCCCCCACTCCGAACTGCTGCTCCGGCTCACTCGTCATGGTGTGAAGCATATGGGCCCCGGAGCGTCGGTGACGCTCCGGGGCCCATGCGGTCCGGCCGGTCCCGGGATCAGACCTGGACTCGGTCCTCGACGGCCTTCACGATCTTCGCGATGGCCTCGTCGCGCGGGATGCCGTTCTCCTGCGAACCGTCCCGGTAGCGGAAGGAGACGGTGCCCGCGTTCATGTCGTCGTCACCGACGATGATCATGAAGGGGACCTTCAGCTTCTGGTGGTTACGGATCTTCTTCTGCATCCGGTCGGACGAGGCGTCGACCTCGACCCGCAGGCCCGCCTTCGCCGCGTCGGCGGCGAACTCCCGCAGGTACCCCACGTGCGTGTCGCCGACCGGGATGCCGACCGCCTGCACGGGGGCCAGCCACGCCGGGAAGGCGCCCGCGTAGTGCTCCAGCAGCACGCCGAAGAACCGCTCGATGGAGCCGAACAGCGCGCGGTGGAGCATGACGGGCTGCTGGCGGGAGCCGTCCGCCGCGGTGTACTCCAGGCCGAAGCGCTTGGGCTGGTTGAAGTCCACCTGGAGGGTCGACATCTGCCAGGAGCGGCCGATGGCGTCCTTCGCCTGGACGGAGATCTTCGGGCCGTAGTAGGCGGCGCCGCCCGGGTCGGGGACGAGCGGGAGGCCCTGCTTCTCGGCGGCCTGGCGGAGCGCCTCGGTGGCCTCCTCCCAGTCCTCGTCCGAGCCGATGAACTTGTCCGACTCGGGGTCGCGGGTGGACAGCTCCAGCTCGAACTCGTTCAGGCCGTAGTCGCGCAGCAGGTCCAGGACGAAGGTCAGGAGCGTGTCCAGCTCCTCCGGCATCTGCTCCTTGGTGCAGTAGATGTGGGAGTCGTCCTGGGTGAAGCCGCGGGAGCGGGTCAGGCCGTGGACCACGCCGGACTTCTCGTAGCGGTAGACCGTGCCGAACTCGAAGAGACGCAGCGGCAACTCACGGTAGGAACGCCCGCGCGACTTGAAGATCAAGTTGTGCATCGGGCAGTTCATGGCCTTCAGGCGGTAGTTCTGCCCGTCGAACTCGATGGGCGGGAACATGCCCTCCGCGTAGTGGGGGAGGTGCCCGGAGGTCTCGAAGAGCTGCTCCTTCGAGAGGTGCGGGGTGTTCACGAACTCGTAGCCCGCGTCCACGTGCCGCTGGCGGGAGTAGTCCTCCATCACCTTGCGGATCACGCCGCCCTTGGGGTGGAAGACCGCGAGGCCGGGGCCCAGCTCGTCCGGGAAGGAGAACAGGTCCAGCTCGGTGCCGAGCTTGCGGTGGTCGCGCTTCTCAGCCTCGGCGAGGAACTCCAGGTACGCCTTGAGCTCGTCCTTCGTCGGCCACGCGGTGCCGTAGATGCGCTGGAGCTGCGGGTTCTTCTCGCTGCCCCGCCAGTACGCGGCGGCCTGGCGCATCAGCTTGAAGGCCGGGACGAATCGGGTGGTGGGCAGGTGGGGACCCCGGCAGAGGTCCTTCCAGCACAGCTCGCCGGTCTTGGCGTCCAGGTTGTCGTAGATGGTCAGCTCGCCGGCGCCCACCTCGACGTCCGCGCCGTCGTCGTGCGAGGCGGAGCCCTTGAGGCCGATCAGCTCCAGCTTGTACGGCTCGTCGGCCAGCTCCTCGCGGGCGGCCTCGTCGGTGACCACCCGGCGGGAGAACTTCTGCCCGCGCTTGATGATCTCCTGCATCTTCTTCTCGATGAGCTTGAGGTCATCGGGGTGGAAGGGCTTCTCGACGTCGAAGTCGTAGTAGAAGCCGTCCTTGACCGGCGGGCCGATGCCCAGCTTGGCCTCGGGGAAGAGCTCCTGCACGGCCTGGGCCATGACGTGCGCGGTCGAGTGGCGCAGGATGTTCAGGCCGTCCTGGGAGGTGACCTCGACGGGCTCGATCTCCTCGCCGTCCGCGACGACGTACGCCAGGTCCTTCAGCTCGCCCGCGACCCGCGCGGCGACGACGGTGCGCTCACCGGAGAAGAGGTCGGCGGCCGTGGTGCCCGTCGTCACCACGCGCTCTTCCCGCTCGGAATCGCGTTGGATGATCACACGGACGTCTGACACCGGTCTCTCCTGACATCTGGGGCGCCGCAGCGGACGCTGCGCGCCTGAATCGTACCGAGCCCGGCCTGGTGGTCGCTAAACGGTTATCGCTCGCCAGGCGGGCTAATCGGCGTCGCGCCGCTCCCCGAAGAGGTCGAGGTTCTCCTGGAGGTGCTTCAGCAGCCGGTCCCGCTCCGCCTCGTCCACCTGGACGGGCAGGACGCCCCGGGCCTCGGCCAGCCGCCGGAAGCCGCCCCGGCTCTCCAGCCGCCCGTCGACGGTGACGGGCACCCCGGCCAGGTGGGCGTGGCCGGCGACCCGGTAGTCCTCCTCGTCGAGGGCGATCCGCACCTGGGCGACATCGGCCCCGGCCAGCACCCTCAGCCGCACCACACCCGCGCCGCCGGGCGTCTCCCGCCGCATCCGCACCACCGTCCCGGTAAGGCGCACGGGCACCGAGGGCTCGTCGCGGACGTAGCGGGCCCCGGCCTCCCGCAGGGCGGGCAGATCGCCGGGCGAGAACTCCACCGGCTCGGGCCGGGCGGCGAAGCCCTCCGGCGTCCCCGCCGCGGGCGCCCACTCCACCGCGATCCGGATCCCCTCGGAGCCGCCGACCAGGGTGGCCAGGGCCTGGGTGAGTTCCTGGCAGACCCCGGCCTCCACGGCGGCGTCGAAGGCGTCCATCCGGCCAGTGGCGCGCCGGTAGTCGGTGGCGTCCCGGGCCGCCTGGAGCGCCCTGAGCAGCGCGCCGACCAGCGCGCGGCCGCCCTCGGGGGGCCCGTCGACGGGCACGAACGCGGCGAGCTCCCGGCCGCCGGCGGCGGGCCCGGCGAGCACGGCGGCCAGGGCCGCCTCGGCCTGCCGGCGGCGCCGGGCGCCGTGGAAGGCGGCCCGGCCCCCGGCGGTCTGGGCGGCGGCCAGCAGCATGGCGCGTGCCCCGGTGCGCAGCCGTTCCTGGGCGCCCCACGCGGCGGCCGGGGCCCGGGGCTCGGCGACCTCCCGCGACCAGCGGATCTCGTCGCTGGGCAGCCGCAGGGCGACGAGGATGTCGCGGGCGGA
This sequence comes from Streptomyces sp. L500, assembly GCF_054551825.1. Classification (NCBI taxonomy): domain Bacteria; kingdom Bacillati; phylum Actinomycetota; class Actinomycetes; order Kitasatosporales; family Streptomycetaceae; genus Streptomyces; species Streptomyces sp. L500. The sequence goes on along the minus strand of NZ_JBTOLC010000007.1, from coordinate 153,818 downwards.
CGGCACGGCGCAGCGCTCCAGCGCGGTGAGGGCCTCGGCGAGGAGATCGGCGCTGTCGGGATAGGCGCGACTCTCGGGCACGAGGAGGCTGGTGCCGGGCCCGTCGGGGGGCGTCCAGCGGCCGTAGCGGCCGGGCTCTCCCCCGCGCCGCCGCCAGCCGTGGCGGGCGAGCAGGGCGCCGAGGACGGCGGGGTCGGGGTGGTGCGGCGCATCTTCGGTCGGCCGGTGCATCAGGGTCTCCCTCCCGCCCCGACCCGGGCCATGATCTCGCAGAGCGCTCGGTCGTCGAAGACCCGCGAGGTCGGGATCCGCACGGTGGTCCGGCTCCTGCCGGTCACGGGGTGGCCGGCGAGGTTGGTCCAGTAGCAGCAGTGGCGCAGCGCGAGGTGGTCGTGGCCGGCCCGCAGCCAGTCCTCCGGGGCCCGGGGCACGATCATCACGACGAGGATCTTGTGGACCGAGACGGGGGTGCGGGCCAGCTTGACCAGGTGGGCGTTGTCGAGAGTGAAGCCGAACGTCCCGGGCGCTGACCGGCCCGGCGGGCCGGGCAGCCGGGGGGCCAGCTGGTAGGTGCACTTGAGCTGCACCTTGATGGTGACCTCGTCGTCGGCCTCGTGGCCGGGGGCGCTGTGGCTGACGTGCCAGTCGATGCCGTTGTCGGGGAAGGGCTGGGCGAGGGAGCAGCCCGCGGCCGCCGCGACGGCGTGGAGGTAGCCGATCTGGAGGGTCTCCATGCACGCGGTCGTGGCGAGGGTGCCGCGCCGGGCCGTGAGCGGCCCGGCGGGCGGGCGGGTCACGGGGGCGGCCGGGTCGGGCTGAGCGAGCGCCATGTCCGAAAAACCTTCCGGGCTCGCCGGTGCTGGGTGCGTAAAGGGTCGTACATCTGTGTTGTCTCCACGCGAACTCACCGGCAAACAGGGGCGGTTCGGGTACGGGGATGCCCGGGTATCACCTGGCGGGGAGGGGAAACACGCCATGTGTCGGACAAGGGCGAGGAGTTGTGCCATGCCGTGCTGGTTCGAGGGGCCGCTCGCGGCCTTCGACACCGAGACGACCGGGGTGGACGTGGAGCAGGACCGGATCGTCTCGGCGGCCTTCGTGACGCAGTCGCAGGCGGGGGCGGCGCCGGTCATCACCCGGTGGCTGGTGAATCCGGGGGTTCCCGTGCCGGAGGAGGCCACCGCGATCCACGGGCTGGACGAGGAACATCTGCAACGGCACGGCCGGTGGCCGGCGCCGGTGATGGAGGAGGTGGCCCGGGCCCTGGCGGGCCACGCGGCGCGCGGGATACCCCTGGCGGTGATGAACGCGCCGTTCGACCTGACGATGCTGGACCGGGAGTTGCGGCGGCACCGGGCGTCGTCGCTGGCCGGCTATCTGGGGGGCGCCGCGCTGTGCGTGCTGGACCCCTGGGTGCTGGACAAGCACCTGGACCGCTACCGCAAGGGCCGCCGCACCCTTTCGGACCTGTGCCGGCAGTACGGGGTGGAGCTGACGGGCGCCCATGACGCGGCGGCGGACGCGGCGGCCACGCTGGAGGTCGTCCGGGCGGTGGGGCGGCGGTTCGCCTCGCGGCTGGAGCGGCTGAGCCCGCCGGAGCTCCACACCCGGCAGGCGGTGTGGCACGCGGCGCAGGCGCGCGGGCTGCAGGCGTGGTTCGCGCGCAACGGCTCCGAGGAGCAGTGCGATCCCGCGTGGCCGCTCCGGCCGGAGCTGACGGCGGCGGCGTGAGACACGGGACCCCCGGGAGCGGGACCACGGCCGGGCGACAACGCGGAAGGCCGGTCCGTCACTTGACGGACCGGCCTTCCGGTGATGTGGGCGATACTGGGATCGAACCAGTGACCTCTTCGGTGTGAACGAAGCGCTCTCCCGCTGAGCTAATCGCCCGGGAGTCGCACCGGGTTCCCCCGGCGACGCACTGAACAATACAGGTCGCGGCGGCCGTCCTTCAAATCCCCGGGTCCCGGCGCTCCAGCAGGGCCCGCAGGCCACGGCGGCCGGCGCGCATCATCCAGGCGTGGTTGACGAGGAAGAGGGGGCGGCCGGGGAGGGCGAGGCGGCGCATCAGGGGTTTGCGGACGTCGACGTCCTGCTCGAAGCGGGCGACGCTGCCGCCGGCGCCGTCGGAGCGGATCGTCCAGCGGGCCCAGCCTTCGAGATCGCCGGTCATCACGATCTCCAGGATCCCGGCGGCGGGGTCGCGCCGGCTCTCCCGGGCGGCGATCACGAGCTCGTAGGGCAGCAGGGAGCGGAAGCGCACGGTGCCGCTGATGTCGTCGGCGCCCTCGACGCGACGGACCTGGGGCCACCAGGCGGGGTAGCCCTCCGCGTCCGCCAGCACGGCGTAGACGGCGTCCGGCGGCGCGGGCAGGGCCCACGCGTCACGGAAGCGGTAGTGGTGGACGGAGGGCGTGCGACGACGCGGCATGCCTGCCAGGGCATACGAAAAACCGAGGGTCCGCAAGGGGTGAACCTCGCGGACCCTCGGTCCGTTACGTGGGCGATACTGGGATCGAACCAGTGACCTCTTCGGTGTGAACGAAGCGCTCTCCCGCTGAGCTAATCGCCCGGGCGCACCGCAAACATTACCGCATGTCAGACGGTGCTCCGAACCGCGCGTACCTGGTCAGGGGCGCGGCCGGGTCAGTCGCCGGCCCGCCACGGCATCCGGAGCCCGCACTGGGCGACGTACGCGGCCACGAGCCCGGCGACGATCACCAGCCCGGTGACGGTGAGGGCGATGTTGCGGCGGCGCACCCGGGGGTCGAGCGCGCGCCGGGCCGCCTCGGTGACCTTGCGCCTGGTCCAGCGGAGCACCAGCTGGGCCCAGACGAACTCGGTGGCCCAGATCGCCATGCCGGCGAAGATCACCAGCCAGCCGGGGCCGGGCAGGGGCAGCATCACGATCCCCGCGACGACCACCGCCAGCCCGACGACGAAGACGCCGGCCTGCCAGCTCAGATGCAGGGCCCTGGAGCGCCGGACGAAGTGCGGGGCCCGGGAGCCGAGCCGCTCCCGGTCGGTGCCGGAGCCCTCGGCCCCGGCGGCGGTCCGCTGGTCACTCTCCGCGTTCATACGAACCAACGTACCGGAAAGTCCGGAACTCACCGGTTCGGCGGTACCGGCGCCGGAACGACTCGGCCGTCCGAGGTATCCGAACAGTCTCAAAACGGTCAGAGGGGTTTACAACGGCACCGTAGGTGGCATGTCGATTTCGCCGACGTGCGAATCCCCGAGCGCACACTGAGCGAAAGGCCCTGGCGCTTATGAACACCACGGTCAGCTGCGAGCTGCACCTGCGCCTCGTTGTGTCGAGCGAATCCTCACTGCCTGTTCCCGCAGGCCTGCGGTACGACACGGCCGATCCGTATGCCGTGCACGCCACCTTCCACACCGGAGCCGAAGAGACCGTCGAGTGGGTCTTCGCCCGGGACCTGCTCGCGGAGGGCCTCCACCGGCCCACCGGCACCGGCGACGTCCGTGTGTGGCCATCCCGCAGCCACGGACAGGGCGTCGTCTGCATCGCGCTGAGTTCGCCGGAGGGCGAGGCCCTCCTGGAGGCCCCGGCGCGCGCCCTGGAGTCGTTCCTGAAGCGGACCGACGCCGCCGTCCCACCGGGCACCGAACACCGTCACTTCGATCTGGACACGGAGCTCTCGCACATCCTGGCCGAGAGCTGACGTCACCGACCGGAGTGACCTGAGCGCGCCGGCCCACTCGGGGAGGCCGCGCGCCACATGTCCCGTCCCCACCGGGGCACGACACCGCGCCGTCACCGTGGAACCACCACGGGCGACGGCGCTGTCGCGCTCCGGAGCCGCTAAAGTCCCTCCCCGCGGTCGAACACTTGCCGCCTTCGTCCGTCCGGCCAGGGGAGCGAACGACCCGTGCTGATCAATCACGACACCCGGCGCACGCTCGACAGCGTCGTCGATCTGCTGAACACCGACCTCGACGGTCTGCCCGCGCTGCGGGGGTTCGCCGAGCGGCACGAGATCAACGGCATCGGCGCGCTCGGGGAACAGGACCTGGCGGCCGTGCGCTCCATACGCGACCGGCTCACCCAGGTGTTCGACGCCCCGGCGGCACCGACCGCGGCGGGGCTGCTCAACGCCCTGGTCGCCGAGGCGGGCACGACGCCCCGGCTGACCGACCACGACGGCCACCCCTGGCACGTCCACTACTTCGCGCCCGGCGCCTCGCTCGCCGAGCACCTCGCGGCGGACGGCGGCATGGCGCTGGCCTTCCTGCTGGTGGAGGGCGAGCTGGAGCGGCTGCGGCGCTGCGCGGCACCGGGCTGCGGACGCGCCTTCGTCGACCTCTCCCGCAATCGCTCACGGCGCTACTGCGACGGCCGCACCTGCGGCAACCGTCTGCACGTCGCCGCCTACCGGGCCCGCCGCCGGGAGGCCGGGGACTGACCGCCCGGCGGCCGCGGCGCGTCACCAGCGATACAGGTCGTGCACGGCGGTCAGCAGGATCAGCGTCCCGACAAAGGCCAGGAAGAACATCAGCGGCGGTTGGGACAGCGCGAACAGACAGCCGCGCGGTTCATCGGTGATCTCGGCCGGTTCGTCGTTCATCTCCGGGAGATCATGGCGCAGCGCCGCTGCCCACACTCACCAACTGTTCACTCATGCGAGGGAGTTCGGCGGAAGTTCGTCAGATTCCGTGTTTCTTCAGTATCGCTTCGATATCGGAGAAGTCCTCGTCACCCGACGCGCCGGAGGCACCCGAGGCGGGCTTCCTCCGGCGTGCGGGCCCGAGCGAGGGCGCGGAGGCGGCGGGTGCCACGACCTCACGGCCCGGGGCGCCGGCGGCGGCCCGGCGCCCCTCACGACCGCCGGCCCGGCGGTCGGCCGCCCGCCCGGCCAGGAAGAGCAGGGCCGACAGCGCCAGCACGCCGAAGCCCGCCCACACGGTCGGCTTGAGGACCAGCCCCGTGAGCCAGTCGACGACGCCCGTCATCACCAGCCCGACGGGGATGAGCGACCACGCCGCCAGGCGGATCGCGGCGCGGAAGCGCTTGCGGTACGCCGTCACCAGGGCGATGCCCAGGCCTGCGGCGGACACCGCGGCGCATACGGTCGAGGTCAGCATCCGGGTCCTCCCGCCGGTGACGTCCTTTCGCCTTCCATCGTGCACCGGACGTCCCCGGAACGGCCACGAACGGGCCCGGGATCCGGGAGATCTCCGGGTCACCCCGAGCCCGTCTCCTCCCCGGGGCCGAGACGGCACCCCTCACCGCGGGCTGAAAGACTGGCCCCATGAGCGATTCCGACATCTCCCCCGCCGTGCTCGACGTCTGGTGCGAGCTCCAGTGCCCCGACTGCCACCAGGCCCTCGACGACATCCGGGCGCTGCGCGCCCGCTACGGCGACCGGCTGGAGATCCGGCTGCGGCACTTCCCGCTGGAGAAGCACAAGCACTCCTACGCGGCGGCGCAGGCCGCCGAGGAGGCGGCCGAGCAGGGCAAGGGCTGGGAGTACGCGGAGGCCGTGCTGGCGCGGACCGAGGAGCTCGGCGCCCGGGGCGAGCAGGTGCTGGTCGCGGTCGCGAAGGAGCTGGGCCTGGACGCCGAGGAGGTCGACACCGCGCTCATCGACGGCCGGCACATGCTGATCGTGGACGCCGACCAGGCCGAGGGCAAGGCGATCGGCGTGACCGGCACGCCCACGTACGTCATCGGCGGCGAGCGGCTGGACGGCGGCAAGACCCAGGAGGGTCTTCGCGAGCGGATCGAGGAGATCGCGGACCGCCTCCTGGCGGGCTGAGCCCCCTAGGGGCGCGGGGAACTGCGCGACCAGCCACATGCGGCCCGCAGCCGACTCGGACCGGTTCCTCGCCGCTTGGCGACGGTCGTCCGCCGACCGCGGGCCGTTCCTGGCTGGTCGCGCGGTTCCCCGCGCCCCTGACGGGGTTCACAGCAGCGGCTTGTACAGGTGATAGTGCGTCGGCTCGTAGCCGAGCGACTCGTACAGCCGCAGGGCCGCGACGTTGCCCGCGAACACGTTGAGCCCGATCGTGCGGGCCCCCGCCGCCAGGGCCTCGCGCTCGGCGAGCCGCATCAGGGCGCGCCCGTGGCCCCGCCCCCGGAAGGGCTCGCCGACCTCGACGTCGAAGACGAAGGCCCCCGTCTCGCGCAGCATCACCCAGAGCGTGCCGATGTCCACCCCGTCATGGGCGAGGACGCGGAAGACCGCACCGGGGCTGGCCGACCCCAGCGGCAGCGCCGAGGCGTGGTCGTGGTCGGCCTTCGCCTCGGCCATCTCCCGGGGGACGCCCCGGTCGACCCAGTCCTGGACGTAGCCGGCCTTGGAGGCCGTCTGCCACCGCTCGAAGTCGTCCTCGTCCATGGGCCGGGCCGCACTGCCCGCCGGAAGGCCGGGGTCGTCGGTCAGTCGCTTGGCCATGGTGCGGGAGCGTTCCGTGTAGCCGAGCGCGCCCACCAGGCCCAGGGCGGCCGTGGCGTCCGCCGGGACGGACACCGCCACCTGTCCGCAGCCCCAGCCGCGCAGCACCTCCTCGGCGGCCAGCAGGGCGACCGTGCCGCGCCCCCGGTGGCGGTCGCGCTCGTCGACGGCGAGCCGGGCGATCCTGCCGAAGGACGGGCCGAAGCAGGCGTCGGTGGCGAGGTCGATCCTGCCGACGGGCCTGCTGTTGACGCAGATGTCGTAGGAGCGGGACCTCCGGCCGTCCGGGTCTCGTCGTTCGGGCGCGGTGGGGCGCAGCGTGGTGGTCACGGTGGTGTTGTACCGGGCCCCGGCCGCTCCGTCATCCGCCTTTCGCCGATTGAGGGGGCTACGGATCGATGTCCGCGGCCGAGCGCTCCTCGAAGATCCGCATCGTCTTGGCCGTCACCGGGCCCGGGGCGCCGGGCAGTTGACGGCCGTCGAGGGCGCGGACGGCCTGGACGTCGCGGAGGGAGGAGGTCAGGAAGACCTCCTCGGCACGCTCCAGGACGTCGAAGGGCAGCTCGGTCTCCTCGGCGCCGGCCCACTCGACGACGAGGGCCCGGGTGATGCCGGGCAGGCAGCCGGAGGAGAGCGCCGGGGTGTGGAGCTCGCCGTCGAGGACGACGAAGACGTTGGAGCCGGTGCCCTCGCAGAGCGCGCCGACGGTGTTGGCGAACAGCGCCTCGGTGGCGCCGTGGGCGCGGGCGTGGGCGAGGGCGACGACGTTCTCCGCGTACGAGGTCGACTTGGCGCCGGCGAGGGCGCCGCGCTCGTTGCGGGTCCAGGGGACGGTGACGGCGGCCGTGACGGGGGCGGGGGCCGTTTGCTCGGCGAGGGCGACGACGAGGGTGGGCCGGGCTTCGCCGCGGTCGGAGCCGAGGGGGGCGATGCCGCCGGTGTAGGTGACGCGGAGCCTGCCCAGCGGCATGCGGTTGGCCGTCAGGACCGCCGCGCAGGCCCGGTGGACCTCATCGAGGTCGGGCTCGGGCAGGCCCAGGAGGCGGGCCGAGGAGGCGAGCCGGGCCAGATGGCGGGTCAGGGCGAAGGCTTCGCCGTCGGTCGCCTTGAGGGTCTCGAAGACGCCGTCGCCGACCGTGAGTCCGTGGTCGAACACCGACACGCGCGCGCTGTCCGCGTCGCGAAGCGCGCCGTCGCTCCAGATGATCACCGTTCCGTCCCTCCTGCCGGCTGGTGTGTGCCCGACGCTATCGCGAGGAGGCGGGCGGCCTTGAGTTCCGTCTCGGCCCACTCGCGCTCGGGATCGGAGCCCCAGGTGATGCCCGCGCCCGTGCCGAAGCGCAGCACCGGGCCGCCGGTGGCCGTGCGGTCGATCCAGAAGGTGCGGATGCCCACCGCGAGCTCGCCGGTGCCCCGGTCGGCGTCCACCCAGCCGATGCCCCCGCAGTAGGGGCCGCGGGGCGCGGTCTCCAGCGCCTCGATGATCCGCAGGGCGCTGCTCTTGGGGGCGCCGGTGACCGAGCCGGGCGGGAAGGTGGCGGCGAGCAGCTCGGGCCAGCCCGCTCCCCCGTCGAGCTCGCCGCGCACGGTGGAGACGAGGTGGACGAGGCCGGGGTGGGGTTCGACGGCGCAGAGCTCGGGGACGGTCACCGATCCGGTGGCGCAGACGCGGCCGAGGTCGTTGCGGACCAGGTCCACGATCATCACGTTCTCGGCGTGGTCCTTCTCCAGCAGGTCGGCGGCGGTGCGGCCGGTGCCCTTGATGGGGCCGGACGTGACCGTCGTGCCCTCGCGGCGCAGATAGAGCTCGGGGGAGGCGGTGGCCACCTCGATGCCGTGGGCGGGCAGCCGGACCGTGCCCGCGTAGGGGGCGGGGTTGCCGCGGGCCAGCAGGGCGGTGAGGGCGTCGACGTCGGCGCGGTCCGCGTCGGGCAGCGGCGCGCTCAGTACGCGGCAGAGGTTTGCCTGGTAGACCTCGCCGGCCGCGATGTGCTCGCGGACGCGCCGGACGCCCGCGATGTAGCCGTCGCGGTCCAGGGAGCTGGTCCAGGTGTCGGGGGCGGGGCCGCGCCAGGAGGCGCCCGCCTCGGGGCCGGGCGCGGGGGCGGGGCGTACGTCGCCGAAGCGGGCGCAGTACAGCGCTCCCTCGAAGTCGGCGACGACGGCCCACCAGCCGGTGGATTCCAGGGCCGCCGGGTCGGTGGTGACGTCGCGCAGGTCGGTGGCGAGGAGGCCGCCGAAGCGAGCCATCGGGGAGGGCGTCGGGAGGAGGCTGTGCACGTCATCGAGTCTATGGCGGGGCCCTCCGGCGGCCTCCGGGCGACGGCCGGACGACGTCCCCGGGAACGATCAGCGCAGCATGCTGGGCAAACGGAATTTGAGCTGGCGCCGGAATCCGCTAAAGTTCAACACGTCGCCGGGACGCGGAAGCGAAACGGCGGAGAGCAGCTCCCGGGTGAAACCCCTGGGAGAGGCCAAATGCGGACGTAGCTCAGTTGGTAGAGCACCACCTTGCCAAGGTGGATGTCGCGAGTTCGAGTCTCGTCGTCCGCTCGAGTTGGGGGATCTTCCCGAACCCCCGCACTCCTGGTGGAGTGGCCGAGAGGCGAGGCAACGGCCTGCAAAGCCGTCTACACGGGTTCAAATCCCGTCTCCACCTCCAAGGACGATTAGCTCAGCGGGAGAGCGCTTCCCTGACACGGAAGAGGTCACTGGTTCAATCCCAGTATCGTCCACCAGGTCCGCACGGACCTTCCCGCGCGATTAGCTCAGCGGGAGAGCGCTTCCCTGACACGGAAGAGGTCACTGGTTCAATCCCAGTATCGCGCACGCAGCACACAGCACCATCCCGGACGATTAGCTCAGCGGGAGAGCGCTTCCCTGACACGGAAGAGGTCACTGGTTCAATCCCAGTATCGTCCACCAGGTCCCCATGGACCTTCCCGCGCGATTAGCTCAGCGGGAGAGCGCTTCCCTGACACGGAAGAGGTCACTGGTTCAATCCCAGTATCGCGCACACGACCGGCCGGGGCCGGAGTTCGAAAGAGCTCCGGCCCCGGCTGTTTTGCTGGCTTCCGACCTGGCCCTGACCTGGCTCTGACCTGCGAAAACGCGACGGCCGGGTACCTCCCCAGGTACCCGGCCGTCGTGCCGTCCGCCGCACCCCCGTCCCCACGGGGTTATGGCCGGTCCGCCCGGCCCGGGCCGCTCTCCCGGGCGCTGTGGGCCGTTTCAGTGCCCCAGCAGTCCGGCCACGGACGACGCCTGAGTGACGACGGCGTCCCAGCCGCCGAAGACGACGGCGAGGAGCACCGCCAGCGGCAGCACCATGGCCGCCGCGACCAGCGGGTGCCGCGTGGGCGAGGGACGGTCGCCGAAGACGTCCATGACCTGGTGGGCCGGTGCCCGGCCGGACGTCCGGCGGGCCGTGCGCCCCGCGATGTCCGCCACCGCCCCGCTCCTCTCCCGCTCGTCGTTCGTGAAGGAGCGGCGGGCACCTGACCTCGGGGGACGAGTATGCGTACCCGCCGCTCGCCATCCAATCTAGGCGCGGCGCCCGGGCCGGTCGTCATGCCCTCGTACCCCTTCGGCGTTCTCCGGGAGGATGACGCCGGGCGGCCCTGGCTACTCCCACGGGTGGAGAACAACGGCCCCGGACCCAGGGTCTTCCCCCAGGGGGCGCCCCCGGGTGACTTCCCTCACTTCCCGCCCGTCCCGGTGGGTCGCCCGTGCGGCCCTCCCCCCGGCCCCCTCCCCCGCCGCGTCATACGTTCGGGTCATGCCCCGGGCGGGCGGCCTCCGCCCCGCCGGGCCACCGTGGACCGCGTCAATCCCCTTCTCCGTACGGGATCTTGAGAGGCCGTCCCGGGGCCGTGGCCGGGCGCCCGGCGCCCCGGGGGCGGCCCGCGCCGCCCCGCCCCGGCGGCCGCAATCCACTGGCCGACGCATGCGCGGCCTCTGAGCGCGACCGTCCGTCAATCCGTAAGCTGTGGCTCGTCAGAGGCCGGGCAGCTACGTGGGGCAGCCCCACCGGAGGTAGGGGACGAAGATGACGATGATGCGGCTCCGGCGCGAGGACCCGCGAGTCGTCGGCTCCTTCCGGCTGCACCGGCGGCTCGGCGCGGGCGGCATGGGCGTGGTCTACCTGGGCTCGGACCGGCGCGGCCAGCGGGTGGCGCTGAAGGTGATCCGGCCGGATCTGGCGGAGGACCAGGAGTTCCGTTCCCGCTTCGCCCGGGAGGTCTCCGCCGCGCGGCGGATCCGCGGCGGCTGTACGGCGCGGCTGGTGGCCGCCGATCTGGAGGCGGACCGTCCGTGGTTCGCCACACAGTACGTGCCCGGGCCCTCGCTCCACGACAAGGTGAACGAGGAGGGGCCCCTGTCGGCGGCTCAGACCGCGTCCATCGGGGCCGCGTTGGCCGAGGGGCTGCTCGCGGTGCACGACGCCGGGGTGGTCCACCGCGACCTCAAGCCCTCCAACATCCTGCTCTCCCCCAAGGGCCCCCGCATCATCGACTTCGGCATCGCCTGGGCGACCGGGGCCTCCACCCTCACCCATGTGGGCACGGCGGTGGGCTCGCCCGGCTTCCTGGCGCCGGAGCAGGTGCGCGGCGCGGCCGTGACCCCCGCGACGGACGTCTTCGCGCTGGGCGCCACCCTCGCCTACGCCTGCACGGCGGACTCTCCGTTCGGGCAGGGCAGTTCGGAGGTGATGCTCTATCGCGTGGTCCACGAGGAACCGCAGCTCATGGGCGTCCCCGACGCGCTGGCTCCGCTGATCCACGCCTGCCTGGCCAAGGACCCCGAGGAGCGGCCCAGCACCCTTCAGCTGTCGCTGCGCCTCAAGGAGATCGCGGCCCGCGAGGCCCACGGCATCAGCGAGGGCCGGCCGCCGGCCCCCCGCCGTGAGCCGGACCGCCCGTCGGCGCGCAGCGCCGCGCAGTACGAGCGGCAGCGCACCGAGCGCCGTCCGGCCGGCGCGCCCACGCCCCGCCCGCAGCGGCCGCACACCCCCGAGCGTCCGGCCGAGGGGGTACGGGCCCCGGAGCGGCGGCCCGCCCCGCAGCGGCCCGCCGTCGGCCGGCGCTCCCGGCCCGGGGCCCGGACGGGCGCGGGCGCCCGGCGGCCGGGCCCGGACCGCAAGCTGCTGCGGCAGCGGCTGATCGTGTTCGTGGTGGTGACGCTGCTGGTCGCCCTGGGCATCGCGGCGGCCCAGGGCTGCCAGGGCCCGGCGCGCTCCCTGGGCGGGGTGCCCTCGGCTCCGGTGACCGCCGTGACGGGAGCACCCGGGGCGGTCAGTCCTGGGGACGCCCGCTCGTGACCGCGTAGAAGGCCACGGCGGCGGCCGCTCCGACGTTGAGCGAGTCCACGCCGTGGGCCATGGGGATGCGCACCCACTCGTCCGAGGCCCGCAGGGCGCGGTCGGACAGGCCGTCACCCTCCGCGCCGAGCATCAGCGCGACCCGCTCCAGGCGGTGCGGGGCCGCGTCGTCCATCGAGGTGGCCTTCTCGGCCGGGGTGAGGGCCAGGATCCGGAAGCCCGCCTCGCGGACGGTCTCCAGGTCGCGGGGCCAGGACGCGAGGCGCGCGTAGGGCACGGAGAAGACGGCGCCCATGGACACCTTCACCGAACGCCGGTAGAGCGGGTCGGCGCAGTCCGGCGAGAGCAGCACGGCGTCCATGCCGAGGGCGGCCGCGCTGCGGAAGATGGCCCCGATATTGGTGTGGTCGTTGATCCGTTCCATCACCACGACGCGGCGGGCGGTACGCAGCAGCTCCGCCGCCTCCGGCAGCGCCTTGCGCTCCATCGAGGCGAGCGCGCCGCGGTGGACGTGATAGCCCGTCACCCGTTCGGCCAGGTCGGGGGTGACGACGTAGACGGGGGCGGGGCTCTCGTCGATGACGTCGCGCATCACCTCGACCCACTTGGCCGTCAGCAGCATCGACCGCATCGCGTAGCCGGCCTGGCCCGCGCGCCGGATGACCTTCTCGCCCTCCGCGATGAAGAGCCCCTCGGCGGGCTCGCGGCGGCGGCGCAGCTCGACGTCGGTCAGGCCGGTGTAGTCCGTGAGGCGCGGGTCGTCGGGGTCGTCGATGGTGATGATGTCGGCCATGGGGCGCCGCCTTGTCGTGCTCGTGGTGCGGGTGGTGGTGTGCTGCGCGGATGCCGGAACCGTCGCCCGTGCCGACCGGTCCTCGGTACGCCGGTCGGTCTCAGGGGGTACGCGGGCCGACGGTGACGACGTCGCCGATCACGATGACGGCCGGGGGGCGTATGCCCTCGGCCCGCACCCGCTCGGCGACGGTCTCCAGGGTGGCGTCCAGGCGGCGCTGGGCGGCCGTGGTGCCCTCCTGGACGACCGCGACGGGCGTGCCGGCCGGGCGTCCGTGGCGGACGAGCGTCTCGGCGATCGCGCCGATGTTCTCGACGGCCATCAGGAGGACGAGGGTGCCGCGCAGCCGCGCCAGCGCCGACCAGTCGGCCAGCGAGCGGGGGTCGTCAGGGGCGACGTGGCCGCTGGCCACGGTGAATTCATGGGCGACCGCGCGGTGGGTGACGGGGATTCCGGCGACGCCCGGCACGCTGATGGAGCTGGAGATGCCGGGGACGACGGTGCAGGGTATGCCGTGCTCCGCCAGGGCCTGGACCTCCTCCATGCCGCGGCCGAAGACGAAGGGGTCGCCGCCCTTGAGCCGGACGACCGCCTTGCCGGCCTTGGCGTGCTCGACCAGGGCGGCGTTGATGGCCTCCTGGGCCATGGCCCGCCCGTAGGGGATCTTGGCCGCGTCGATCACCTCGACGTGCGGGGGCAGTTCGGCGAGGAGGTCACGGGGGCCGAGGCGGTCGGCGATGACGACGTCGGCCTCGGCGAGCAGCCGACGGCCGCGCACGGTGATCAGGTCGGGGTCGCCGGGGCCGCCGCCGACGAGGGCGACCCGGCCGTCGCTCGCGGCGCGGGCCCGGTAGTGCGGCGCGGCCAGCGAACCGTCGCGCAGGCCCTCCACGATGGCGTCCCGCACGGCGGCGGAACGGCGCGGGTCCTGCCCGGTGAGCACGGCGACGGTGACGCCCTCGCTCCGGCCGGTGGCGGGCGTCCAGGCGGTGGCGGCGCCCGCGTCGTCGCTGCGCACGGCCCAGACCCGGCGGGCCTCGGCCTCGGCGGAGGCCGCCTCGTTGGCCGCGGGGTCGTCGGTGGAGATCAGGGCGTACCAGGCCCCGTCGAGGTCGCCGTCGCGGTAGCGGCGGCGCTCCCAGCGCAGTTCACCGGCGTCGACCATGGCCTCGACGGAGGCGGTGGCGGACGGGGAGACCAGCAGGACGTCGGCCCCCGCGGCTATCAGGGCGGGCAACCGCCGCTGGGCGACCTGCCCGCCGCCGAGGACGACCACACGGCGACCGGCAAGACGCAGTCCAACGGGGTAAGCGGCTTGTTCGATCCGGGCCATGAGCAGGTCTCCTCCGTACGAATGCGCTGGTGGGGACACCTTACGGGGTGCATGCCGGACGACGGCCCGCACCCGAGCGACAACCCCGGTGCGGGCCAACCGGTCAGCTCTTCTCGCTGACCCCCGCCGTATCGAACGTCGCCACCTCATGCATCGCCCGCGCAGCACTCTGCACCACCGGCAACGCCAGCAACGCCCCCGTGCCCTCGCCGAGCCGCAGGTCGAGGTCGACGAGCGGCCGCAGCCCGAGCTTGGTGAGCGCGGCGACATGACCGGGCTCCGCGCTGCGGTGACCGGCGATGCAGGCGGCGAGCGCCTCCGGGGCGATGGCGCGCGCGACGAGGGCCGCGGCCCCCGCGCTCACACCGTCCAGGATCACCGGCGTCCGCAGCGAGGCGCCGCCCAGGATCAGGCCGACCATCGCGGCGTGCTCCAGGCCGCCGATGGCGGCGAGGACGCCGATCGGGTCCTTGGGGTCCGGCTGGTGGAGCTCCAGGGCCCGGCGCACGACGTCGACCTTGCGGGCGTGCATCTCGTCGTTGATGCCCGTGCCCCGCCCGGTGATCTCGGCCGGGTCGGCGCCGGTGTAGACGGCGATGAGGGCGGCCGACACCGTGGTGTTGGCGATGCCCATCTCACCGGTGAGCAGCGCCTTGTTCCCGGCGGTGACCAGGTCGCGGGCGGTCTCGATGCCCACCTCGAGGGCGCGCAGCGCCTCCTCGCGGGTCATCGCGGGGCCGGTGGTGAAGTCGTTCGTACCGGGCCGGATCTTGCGCGGCAGCAGGCCGGGGGTGCTGGGCAGCTCGCTCGCGACGCCCACGTCCACGACGCAGACCTCGGCGCCGACCTGGTTGGCGAAGGCGTTGCACACGGCGCCGCCGCCCAGGAAGTTGGCCACCATCTGGGAGGTGACCTCCTGGGGCCAGGCCGTGACGCCCTGGTTGTGCACCCCGTGGTCGCCCGCGAAGATCGCGACGGCCGCGGGCTCCGGGATCGGCGGCGGGCACTTGCGGGACAGCCCGCACAGCTGCGCGGAGATGATCTCCAGCATGCCGAGCGCTCCGGACGGCTTGGTCATCCGCTTCTGGCGCTCCCACGCCTCGCCGAGCGCCTTGGCGTCCAGCGGGCGGATGCCGCGCAGGGTCTCGGCGAGGAGGTCGTGCGGGTCCTCGCCGGGCAGCGCCCGGCGCCCGTACTCCTCCTCGTGGACGACCCACGACAGCGGCCGCCGCTTCGACCAGCCCGCCTGCAGCAGCTCGGGCTCGTCCGGGAACTCGTCGACGTAGCCGACGCACAGGTAGGCGACGACCTCCAGGTGCTCGGGCAGCCCGAGGGCGCGGACCATCTCACGCTCGTCGAAGAAGCTGACCCAGCCGACGCCGAGGCCCTCGGCGCGGGCGGCGAGCCAGAGGTTCTCGACGGCGAGCGCGGAGGAGTACGGCGCCATCTGGGGCTGGGTGTGCCGGCCCAGGGTGTGGCGGCCGCCCCGGGTGGGGTCGGCGGTGACCACGATGTTGACGGGCGTGTCGAGGATCGCCTCGATCTTCAGTTCCTTGAACTGCTTGGCCCGGGCCTTCGGCAGCGACTTCGCGTACGCCTCGCGCTGCCGGGCGACCAGCTCGTGCATGGCCTTGCGGGTCTCCGCGGAGCGGATGACGACGAAGTCCCAGGGCTGGGAGTGCCCCACGCTGGGCGCGGTGTGCGCGGCCTCGAGGACGCGCAGCAGCACCTCGGGCGGGACGGGGTCCCTCCGGAAGCCCTTGCGGATGTCGCGGCGCTCGCGCATCACCCGATGCACGGCGGCACGCTCGGCGTCGGCGTAGCCGTCGGCGGGGTCCCCTACGGGGGCGCCTGCGGCGGGCTGGGGGATGACGGGGGCACCGTCGGGCGCGGGCTGTTCGCCGTTGGCGGCGGCCGCCTGCGGGGTGGCGGCCTCGGCCTGCGCCGTCGCGGCCACGTCGGCGGCCGGCTCGTCCTCGGCGACGGGCGCGGCGGCCTCCGGCGCGGTGACGTCGGCCGTCTGCGGAGCGCCGGACACGGACTGCGTGGACGCGGCGACGTCAGGGGCGGGCTGCTCGCCCTCGGCGCCGGGAGCGGCCTGCGGCGCGGCGGCATCGGCGGCGACGGCCTCGGCGATCCCGGCCTGCGCGGGCGCGGTGCCGTCAGAGGCGGTATGCGGCGC
Source organism: Streptomyces sp. L500 (assembly GCF_054551825.1). Classification (NCBI taxonomy): domain Bacteria; kingdom Bacillati; phylum Actinomycetota; class Actinomycetes; order Kitasatosporales; family Streptomycetaceae; genus Streptomyces; species Streptomyces sp. L500. The sequence continues at coordinate 137,774 of NZ_JBTOLC010000007.1, read as the reverse complement.
GACGGCTGCGGCCTCGGCGGCCCCGGCCTGCGCGGGCGCGCTGCCGTCGGCGCCGGGCTGCTCGTCCTCGGCGACGGGGGCGGCCTCGGCCGGTTGCGGCGCGGTGGCCACGACGGACCCGGCCTGCGCGGACGCGGCGTCGGCGGCGACGGCCTCGGCCGATCGCGGGGCGTCGGCGACAGCGGTCCCGGTCTGTGCGGGCGTGGCCACGTCGGCCGGCTCGTCCTTGGCGACGGAGGCGGCCTCGGCCGGTTGCGGCGCGGCGGCCACAGCGGTCCCGGCCGGTGCGGACGCGGCTACGCCGACGGCTTCAGCCGATTGCGGCGCGCCTACGGCGGCGGTCCCCGCCTGCGCGGGCGCGGCGACATCGGCGGCCGACTCGTCCTCGGCGACGGAAGCGGCGGCCTGCGGCCCGGCGGCGGAGGCGGCCTCGACCGATTGCGGGGCGTCGGCAACGGCGGTCCCGGCCGGTGCGAGCGCGGCCACGTCGACGGCGGCTTCAGCCGGTTGCGGCGCGCCGGCGACGCCGGTCTCTGCCTGCGCGGGCGCGGCGACATCGGCGGCCGGCTGATCCTCGGCGACGGAGGCAGCAGCCTGCGGCCCGGCGGCGACAGCGTCGGCCTCGACCGATTGCGGGGCGCCGGCAACGGCGACCCCCGCCTGCGCGGGCGCGGGGACATCGGCGGCCGTCTGCGGCGCGGCGGCGACGGCTGCGGCCTCGGCGGTCCCGGCCGGTGCGGGCGCGGCGACGTCGGCGGCCGTCTGCGGCGGCGCGACGGCGGCGGCCTGCTCGGACGCGGCGGCGTCGGGTGCGGGCTGCTCGCCCTCGGCAACCGGCGCGGCCTGCGGCGCGGCGGCGACGGCCCCGGGCTGCTCGTCCTCGGCGGCGGGGGCGGCGGCCTCCGGCGCGGCGGCGTCGGCCGTCTGCGGGGTGCCGGACACGGGCTGCGCGGGCGCGGCGACGTCGGTGGCCGGGGCGGCCTGCTGCGCGGCGGCGTCGACTGCGGCCTCGGCCGCTTGCGGGGCATCGGCGACGGCGGTGCCGATCTGCACGGGCGCGGTCCCATCAGGAGCGGTCTGCGGCGCGGCGGCGGCTTCGGACGGCTCGCCGCCGTTGGCGGGGTCGAGCGTCGCGACGGGCCCCTGCGGAGCACCGGCGACGTCGGTCTCTGCCTGCGCGGGTGCGGCGACGACAACGGCGTCCGGCTGCGCACCGCCGGTGGCGGAGGCGGCCGGTGCTGCCGCGTCGCCGTCGGCAGCGGTCCCCTCCGTCGCGGAGGCGTCAGCCGTCGGCAGGGACGCGTTGCTCTCGGCGGCGTCGGACCGCGCCGGAACGGGCTGCCCGGCTCCGGCGGCGGAGGCATCAGCCGCCTGACCGGCCGCAGGCACACCGCCGTCGAGGACGGCGGCAGCCTGCGGCACCGCATCCTCGATCGTGGGGGCGTCAACGACCTGCGTGGTGACAGCGGCAGCCTCCGCCGCCGCACCCTCGTCCACGGCGGCAACCGCTGCCTGAACGGCCCCAGTCGCACTGCTCTCGGCAGCGGCCGGGGAGCCGGTGACCGCCTCGGGGGCGGGCATGGCGTTGACCACGGCCAGCGGGACGGGGGCGTCGAGGAACGCCATGACTCCCATCCCCCGCACCCCGGCGGGCACGCCCTGCGCGGGCGCGGGCGCCGGGACGGCGGGCTCACCGTCGGTGGCCTGAGGCTCGACGGCCGGGGCGGTCTCCTGCGGCGGTGCCGCAGCCGACGGCACGTCAGCGGGCGCGCTTCCGGCGACCGGCTCGGCGGGCTGGGCCGACTGTGCGCCATCTGCCACGGCCGCGGCCGCCTCCTCAACGCTCTCGCTCACCTGCGCACCCGCAGGGATCAATTCCGGGGCGATATCCGCGGTCGCCGACTCACCGTTCGTACCCGGCACGGCGGCGTCAGCCGGAACGTCCACGACCGACGGCACGTCAACAGGCGCGGACGCCTGCTCGGGCGCCTGCTCGGGCGCGACGTCCGCAGCCGACGGCTCGGCAGCCGGCGCACCCGCGACGGCGTCAACCGGCACGGCCTCAACCGGCACAGCCTGAGCCGACGCGGCCTCAGCCGGCGCCTCCGCCGCCACACCGGCGGCACCGTCCGCCTGCGCGAGTCCGCCCAGCGGCGTACCCGCCGGCGGTGTCGGTGCCACTCGGTCGACGAGGGCCTGGGCGGCGCCGGGGGCGACCGTCATGACGGGTGCGGTCTCCGGGCCGCGCGGGACCGGGACGCCGGACGCGGCGGCCGAGCCGCCGTCAGGAGCAGCCGCGGGGCCGCCGCCGACAGCTATGTCGTGGGCGGCCAGAACCGCGTCGGCCGTGTGCTGCGGCGGCACGAAGGCCACGGGCGGAGCATCCACGGGCGCAGCATCAACCGGCGGAGCGCCCACCGGCGGAACGTCCGCGTGCGGAACGCCGTCCGCCGGCGGGACGTCGAGGTACTCCACGCCCCCGACCGGCGGCGCCGGCGGGCGGACCGGGGAGCCGACGGGCTGCTGCGGGGCGGCGGGGCCCCGGTCGGCGAGGGAGCGGACAACGCCGCTGTTGGGCTCCGGCACGGGCGGGCCCAGGTGGAGCGGGCGGCGCGGCGGCGTGGGCGCGGCGGCCTGCGCCGGGGCGCGCACGCTCGTGTAGTCGAGGGAGCCGGTGTCGCGGCCGCCCGTCTCGTGGGTGCCCCCGGACGCGGCGGGCTGCTCGCTCCACGCGCCCTGGGCGCCCGGCATCAGCAGCAGGTCGTCCTCGTCCGCGACGTCGTGGTCGAGGTAGGAGTAGGCGGAGGGATCCCCGGTGTCGGCAGGGGCCGCGCCATCCGCGGAAAGCGGATGGCCGGGCAGTGCGCCTGCGTTCTCCGGCTGTCCCTCGTCCGGGAACCGGCCGGTGTCGGTCATGCGTACCCCTCGCCCATCGGTAGTGCTCCTTCCAACCGCTCACGCCCATGGAGAAGAACGAGCGCGTGTACGTCGCGGCACGTTGTGTACCGTCCGGTGCCACCCTGCCCCGTACGCGCCAAGCGGGGGGTGCGTTCGGAGCATTGACGGCTGTGGTGTCGGACACCGAGGCGCCCGAGAGGCACCCGAGGCGACCGGGACGGCTGAACAACGATCCGCCAGCCTACCCTTTGCCCGCTCCCCCGCTGTCAAGGGTGCGTACGACGGCCACTCAGAAGGAAGGCTACGGCGCGCTCCCGCTCCGTCCAGGCGCTTGTGTCCAACTCCACTGCTTGGAGCAGCGTGCACTCCACGGCGTACCCGCCCTCCGCGAGCGCCCTCCCGATGGCCTCGGCGTCGTCACGCGTGGCGGCGTGGGCGACGATGCGCTCGGGGCGGCGGTCCGCGCAGGCGGCCACGACGGGGGCTCCGCCGCCGCCGACCCGGACGACGTCGGGCTCCGGCAGGTCCTCCAGGACCTGTGGGGCGACGCCCTGGACGACCTGGAGCTGGACGCCGTAGCGCCGGGCGACGGTGGTGGTGCGGCGGCAGGCGGCGGGGTCGTGGTCGACGGCGATGACGGCGGCGCCGAAGCGGGCGGCCTCGACGGCCGCCGCGCCGCTGCCGCAGCCGATGTCCCAGACGAGGTCGCCCACGCGCGGGCCGAGCCGTGCCAGTTGGGCGGCGCGGAGCTCGGTGGACTCCCCCTCGCCCAGCCCGGTGGCCTCGGGGGCCGGGGCGGCGGCGCCGATGGCGTACGCGTCCGCCGGCAGCGCCCAGCCCCGCAGGGCGGGCGGGTAGCCGGGGTCGCGGCCGGCGATCCAGCCGCCGCGGCCGGTGGGCGTGCCGAAGCCGCCGATGACGAGGACGACGTTGGGGTCGCGCCAGCTGTGGTCCGCGGCCCGGTCGGAGGTGACGACGGTGACCTGCTCGCGCTCGGTGCCCAGTTCCTCGCAGATGACGAAGGTGCGGTGGACGGGGCCGAGGAGGAGGGCGAGCTCGGCGGGGCCGGCGCCGGGCGAGGTGAGGACGGCCACCTTCGGGTGGGCGCGGCAGACGTTGACGGCGCGTCGCAGGTCCCGGCTGTGGGCGACGACGACCTGGGCGTCGTCCCAGGGCATGCCGGCCCGGGCGAAGGCGGCGGCGACGGAGGAGACGGCGGGCACCACCTCGACCTCCAGGCCGTGCTCGGGGGCGCGCAGGGTGCGGACGACGCCGAAGAAGCCGGGGTCGCCGTCGGCGAGGACGACGGCGGAGCCGCGGTGCCGGGCGATGCGGCGGGCGGCGAGGTCCACGCTGCCGAGGCGGACGCGCTCGGCGTCGGCGGGCACCTCGGGCAGGGCCAGGTGGTGCGCGGCGCCGGCGACCAGGGTGGCGGCCCCGAGGGCGGAGCGGGCGGCGACCGGCAGCGGTGAGCCGTCCCACCCGATCACCGTGACCCGGTCGGCCATCGTCGTCAGTCTCCTGGGGCTTGTGGGGGGCGGGTCGCGGGGCGGTCGCGAGGGGGTGGGTGCCCGCGATCGGGCAGGGTGAGCGTACCCCGGCCGGGTACCGGTCCGGGCCTTCGAATGCGGTGGGCTCAGCGCCAGTCGGGGAAGACGGAGGCGTAGCCCCCGGCGGGGGTGTAGTCGCCGGGGGAGGAATGGTCGCCGGCGGACGAGTAGGCGTCGTATCCGCCGAACGCCCGGGGCTCCTCGGCCTCGTCGAGGTCCTCGGGGAGCAGGCTCCAGATGATGAGGTCCGTCCGGGACTCGGTCCAGCCGGCGCCGCCGCCCTCGGGGCGGCTGCGCGCTATCCAGGCGCTGCGCAGGACGCCCTCGCTGACGCAGCCGGCCTTCTGGGCGACCTGCTGGGCGGCGGTGTTGTCGGCGGCGGTGCGCATCTCCAGGCGTTCGAACTTCTGGTCGCGGAAGAGCCACTCGGCGGCGGCGAGGACGGCTTCGCAGGCGTAGCCCTCGCCCCGGGCCCAGGGCGCGGTGACATAGGCGACCTCGGCGGTGAGGGTGCGCCAGTCGGTGTTGCGGAGGTGGAGGGTGCCCACGAGGCGCTGGGTGAGGAACTCGGCGACCGCAAAGACGATTCCGCGCCCGGAGAGGCGTTCCGAGGGGGCCCGGCGCAGCGCCCAGTCGCGGGCGTCGGCGGTGGTGTAGGGGCAGGGGGCCGAGGTCCAGGCGGTGACGAGCTCGTCGTTCATCATCTCGGCGAGCGGGGGGATGTCCCCGGCCTCGAACGGGCGCAGCACCAGCCGGTCCGTACTGATGGAGATGTCCGGAAAGGTGGAAGTCATGCGCTGCTCCAACGCCGCGGCGGGTGGGCTCGGGTGGTACGGGGGCGTGCCCGGGTGCACCAGCATGCAGCATGTGCGGGCGGGTGCGCCAAGCGCCAGGCCCCGCGCACGGGCGATCGTGTGCGCGGGGCCTGTGTCCGTACGGACGGCCGAGGTTACAAGGTGTCAGCTCGCGACGGGACCGAAGGCGGGGATCACGGCGCCGTTGCTGAACTTCTCCGTGATGAACTTCTTCACCTCGTCGGAGTTGAGGAGCTTGGCGAGCTTCTCGATCCGGGGGTCCTTCTCGTTGCCCTTCTTGACGGCCAGGAAGTTGGCGTAGGGGTTGCCCTCCGCCTTCTCCAGCGCGATGGCGTCCTTGGCGGGGCTGAGCTTGGCGCTGATGGCGAAGTTGCCGTTGATCACCGCGGCGTCGACGTCGTCGAGGCGGGAGGGGATCTGGGCGGCCTCGAGCTCGGTGAACTTCACGCCCTTGTCGTCCGCGACGTCGGAGAGCTTGGCGGCGGCGCCGACGCCGTCCTTCAGCTTGATGACGCCGTTGTCGGCGAGCAGCTTCAGCGCCCGTCCCTCGTTGGTGGCGTCGTTGGGGACGGCGATGGTGGAGCCGGAGCCGAGGTCGGCGACCTTCTTGCCCTTCTTGGAGTAGAGGCCGAGCGGCTCGATCTCGACGTTGACGACGGGCACGATGTCCGTCTTGTTCTTCTTGTTGAAGTCGTCGAGGTAGGGCTTGTGCTGGAAGAAGTTGGCGTCGACCTCGCCGTTCTGGGTGGCGGTGTTGGGGAGGACGTAGTCGTTGAACTCCTTCACCTCCAGCTTCAGGCCGGCCTTGGCCGCGAGGTTGTCGCGGACGAAGTTGAGGATGTCGCCGTGCGGGGTGGGGCTGGCGGCGACGACGAGCTTGGCGGCCGGGTCGGCGTCCTTGCCCTTCTTCGAGCCGCTGGAGGTGGAGGTGTCGGAGGGCGCGCTGCAGGCACTCAGGCCGAGGGTGAGGGCGGCGGCGGCCGCGACGGCGGCGGTGAGCTTGACGGTGGTACGCACGAAGAGTGCCTTCCTTGCTTGGTGTTTCTCGGTGCCCCGGTGCTGACGCCCGGCAAAGGGTCCGGGCTCCGGGGAGTCTTGGGGGGTGGTGCTGGTCAGACCGCCTTGTCGAGGGCGGGCTCGGGCTCGGCGGCCACCGTGGCCGCGGCCGTGCCGGCGGCGGGCTTGGTCCGCGCGGGCAGGAGGCGGCGGAGGCCGACGGGGGCCGCCTGGCGGCCGCCGCGCGAGGCGAGGCGGCGTACGGCGAGGTCGCCGGCGATCTGGACGACGGTCACGATGGCGATCAGCAGCAGGATGGTGACGTTCATCAGCGCGTCCTCGCGCCGCTGGTAGCCGTAGGTGATGGCGAGGTTGCCGAGACCGCCGCCGCCGACCGCGCCCGCCATGGCGGAGTAGCCGATGAGGGTGATGACGGTGGTGGTCAGGCCCGCGAGCAGGGAGGGCAGGGCCTGCGGCAGGAGCACCTTGAAGATGAGCGTCCAGGTGCCGCCGCCCATCGACTGGACGGCTTCGACCAGCCCGTGGTCGACCTCGCGGACGGCGGTCTCCACCAGCCGGGCGAAGAAGGGGACCGCTCCGATGGCGAGCGCCACGACGGCCGCGCTGGGGCCGATGGAGGTGCCGACGACCATCCGGCTGAAGGGGATCAGCCAGACGATGAGGATGATGAACGGCAGCGAGCGGCCCAGGTTGAGGATCGCCCCGAGGACCTTGTTGACCGCGACGTTCTGGAGCAGGCCGCCGCGGTCGGTCAGGACGAGCAGCAGGCCCAGCGGCAGGCCGCCGAGGACGGCGTAGACGGTGGACCACCACACCATGAAGAGCGTGTCGAGACACGCGTCGCGCAGCAGGGGCTGCATCTCGGCCCAGGTCACTTGGCACCTTCCTTGAGGAGAGCGGCGGCAGGCGCCGGAGTCTGTACGTCCGCCACGTCGACCTGGAGGCCCTGCTCGCGCAGGAAGCCGATCGGGACGACGTTCTCCTCGAACCGGCCGGGCAGCTCGATGCGCATCCGGCCGACCTGCTTGCCGCAGACGGTGTCCATCGCGGCGCCCAGGATCGAGATGTCGATGTTGTACGTACGGGACAGCTGGGAGATCACGGGCTGGGTCGCGGCGTCGCCGTGGAAGGTGACGTCCACGACGGTGCGGTCCGGGCCGGAGGGCTCGCCGCCGACCGGGAACAGCTCGGCGGCCAGCTCGGAGCCGGGGGTGGCGAGCAGTTCGGAGACGGTGCCGGACTCCACGACGCGGCCGCCCTTCATCAGGGCCGCGGAGTCGCAGATGGTCTTGACGACGTCCATCTCGTGGGTGATCAGCAGGACGGTCAGGCCGAGCTGCTGGTTGAGGTCGCGCAGCAGCTGGAGGATGGAGCGGGTGGTCTCCGGGTCGAGCGCGGAGGTCGACTCGTCGGAGAGGAGCACCTTGGGGTCGCCGGCCAGGGCGCGGGCGATGCCCACGCGCTGCTTCTGGCCGCCGGAGAGCTGGCCGGGGTAGGACTTGGCCTTGTCGGCGAGGCCGACGAGGTCCAGCAGCTCCAGGGCCTTGCGCTCGCGCTCCTTGCCGGAGACGCCGAGGATCTCCAGGGGCAGCTCGATGTTGGCCTGCACGGTCCGCGAGGAGAGCAGGTTGAAGTGCTGGAAGACCATGCCGATGCGGCTGCGTGCCCTGCGCAGCTCGGCGCCGGCCCGCTGGCCCCGCCCGGCGAGGGCGGTGAGGTCCTGGCCGGCCACGGTGACCGTGCCGGAGCTGGGGCGCTCCAGGAGGTTGACGCAGCGGATGAGGGTCGACTTGCCGGCGCCGCTCTGGCCGATGACGCCGTACACCTCGCCCTCACGGACGTGGAGGTCGACGCCGTCGAGGGCGGTGACCTCGCGGCCGCGTGAGCGGTAGACCTTTGTCAGGCCCTTAGTGGTGATCACAGGGGTTTCCGTCACTGTCGAGTGCGCGACGCGATGCGCCGGCACGGGAATTCATTGCGGAACGCGGCATCGGAGGGCCCTGGGGAGCGCGTGGGACGCGGTCTGCCGGGGCTCTGGTGACGCGGGGGCGGCGCGGCTCCCGTCGGCGGGTGGCCGGACGGGGTGCGCTACGGGGTCTCGCTTCGGGGCGCGAGGCACGGGGGTCCTCAGCAGTCACACATTCGACACATGCGACGAGCAGCACCGGGCGTCGTCATCGCCTCGGTCGCAAGGATGCGGGTGCTCGTCGTGGTCATGCGGGCAAGTAAAACAGAAGCACGTGCGAATCGGCCAAGCCTGTCCGAATACCGGACTCGATCTCTCGCCCTCTGGACGCCGGGGGCGCGCGCGAGGGGCCCGTACCGGGCGTTTAAAGTCGTCCCATGCCTGTCTCGTCCCCTTCGCCCACCCGCGTCACCCGGGGGTCCCGGTGCTCGACGCGCTGACGCTCGCGGCCGGTCTGGCCGCTCTCGCGCTGGCCGCCTGGTGCGGTTTCGCCTTCGCCCGGGACGAGCCCACCAAGGACTGGCACTTCATCGGCATGGCCGTGGTCGCGGTGCTGGCGCTGGTGCAGCTGGTCGTCGGCGTGGTGCGGCTGTCCGGCGGCGAGAAGCCGGCGCAGGGCACGGCGATCTTCGTGGCCTATCTGCTGGGCGCGGCGGCCGCCGTGCCCGCGGCGGGCTTCATGTCCCTGGCCGAGCGGACCCGCTGGGGCTCGGCCACTGTGGCGGCGGGCGCCGTGATCCTGGCCGTGCTGGAAGTGCGGCTCTACGACATCTGGGGAGGCTGACATGTCCGAGCGCACGACTGACATGTCCGAGCACACCGACGTGGGCGAGCGGTCCGGTTTCGACCTCGGCCAGGGGCCGGGCCGACTGCTGGTCTGGCTCTACGGCGTCTTCACCGTCGCGGCGGCCTCCCGCTCGATCGTTCAGATGATCATGGACTTCGGGCGGGCGCCGCTGGCGTACGTCCTGTCGGCGGCCGCCGCCGTGGTGTACGCCTTCATCACGTACTCGCTGGTGCGCGGCGGCGGACGGGCCCGCAGGGCGGCGCTGGTGTGCTGCGCCGCCGAGCTGGTGGGTGTGGTGACCGTGGGCACCTGGACGCTGCTGGAGCCGTCCGCCTTCCCCGACGCCACGGTCTGGTCGGACTACGGCATGGGCTATCTCTTCATCCCGGTCGTCCTGCCGCTGACCGCGATGGTCTGGCTGCGCCGGGCCCCGCGCTGAGGCCCGGCACGGCCCGGCGTCAGGCGGTCGTCACCAGGGCGGGCGCCCCGGCGGGCCCGGCCTCCTTCTCCAGGGTGACCACGGCGAGGTTCCGCCCGGCCGCATCCGCGCCGGTGCGCGCGTAGCCCCACTTGCGGTAGAGGCGCGCGTTCCCCTCACCGCGCCGGCCCGTGGCCAGCCGGAACCGCTTGGCGTCCCACTCGGCCGCCAGCCGCTCCTCGATCCCGGCGAGCAGCCGCCCGCCCAGGCCATGCCGCCGCAGCCGGGGGTGGACGATCAGCCCGGTGATGACGGCGGTCCCCTCGGCGTCGACGGTGGCGCGCACCGAGCCGACGACCTCCTCGCCGAGCCGGGCCACGAGCACACAGCCGCGGCCCAGTTCGGCGCGCAGGTCGTCGAGCGTCTGCGTCAGGGGTTCGATGGTGTAGTCGCCGTGGAGCTCCGCCTCGCTCTGGTAGCAGAGGTACTGGAGCTTGAGGATCTGCTCGGCATCGTTCTCGGCCGCGGCCGAGATGGTCACGCTCATGCCCATGTGCGCACGCCTCCCCTTGCTGGGTCGCTTGATGCTCCTTTCCCCCGGGTCAAGGAGCTGCAATCTCTGCCATGAGCATTCTGCGCAGGCATCCCAGGCAACGGGAACGTACGGGCCCTAGAGATCCTTGTGACATTCCCAACTTCCCTGCGATTTCACGGTAGGTCGGGTCGTGGCCCGAAAGAAGCGCGGAAATCAGCCGGGGACAGCGGCCGGGCAGCCGGCGGATCGCGGCCCTCAGCTCGCGGCGGGACTCGGCGGCCAGCACGGCCTGTTCCACTCCGGAGTCCACCCGTGCGCCGGGCGCCGGCGCGGCCTCGGCGGTGGGGTCGTAGAGCACTTCCCGCCGGCGCAGGGCGGCCCGGACCTCGGCCCTGACCGCCGCCGCTAAGCGCGCGGCGGGCTCCCCGGCCCGGCGCTCGCTCAGCAGCCGCACCCAGACGGACTGTTCGAGATCCGCGGCGTCCAGCCCGGCGGAGTGCGCCTCGGCGGCGCACTCCGCCTTGAGCAGGGGGGCGAGCCGGGTCAGGAGATCACTCTGAGTGGTCACGCGGGCGGGGACGCGGCGTCCCCGCCCACCGGTTTCCGGCCCTGCCGGAATTCACCCTTCCGGGCGAGGCGCGAGGGTCACCCCTTACGGAACGCGTCCCGGGCCATCGCCGCCGTGTCGCAGTTGTCGGAGAAGATGCCGTCGATGCCCGTCGCGAAGTACGCCTTGAACGCCCCGAACGCGTCGCCGTAGGCGTTCGGGTCCGTGCCCCGGCGGAAGTCGGCGGGCAGGAAGCTGTTCTCGTTGCGCATGGTGTACGGGTGGAGGAACAGCCCGGCGGCGTGGGCGTCGCGCACCAGCGTGGTGGGCTTGGTGAGCCGGTCGTTCTTGTCCCGGGGGATGATCTGGTTCACCCAGGGGCCGATGCCCTGCGCGAAGCCGGAGATCCACTTGAGGCCCTTGGGGGTGATGAGGTCCGCGACGGTGCGCGGGTCCTTCGCCTCGACGAAGTCCCAGGGGCGGGTGGGCAGGTCGTCCAGCAGCAGCACCTTGGGGCAGTCCAGGCCGAGCCTGCCGAGGCGCTGGAGGCTGCTCGGCTCGAACGACTGGAGGAAGGTGTAGCCGTTGTGGCCCGAGCGGTTGTAGCGGCGCAGCAGCTTGGCGAGGCGCTCCTCCAGGCCCAGGCCGATCTTGCGGAAGTACGTGGGGTGCTTGGTCTCCACGTGGAGCCAGATCCGTCGGCCGCGCTTGCGGCCCTGCTCCTCGGCCCACTTGAGGACCTCCTCGAACGTCGGCACGTCCCAGCGACCGTCGTAGAGGGTGTTGTGCTGGCGGGTGCCCGGTATCCGCTCCTTGGCGCGCAGCGTCTTCAGCTCCGCGAGGGTGAAGTCCTCGGTGAACCAGCCGGTGTGCTGCTCGCCGTCGACGGTCTTGGTGGTCTTGCGGGAGGCGAACTCCGGGTGCGAGGCGACATCGGTGGTGTTGGTGATGTCGTTCTCGTGGCGGCAGACGAGGTGGCCGTCCTTGGTCGGCACGACGTCCTGCTCGATGACGTCCGCGCCGTTGGCGAGGGCGTACTCGTAGGAGCCGAAGGTGTGTTCGGGCCGGTAGCCGCAGGCGCCGCGGTGGCCGATGACGGTGGGCACGGGCAGGTCCTTGAACGAACCGCCGTGGCGCTGCCCGGCCGTGAGGTCCGTCTCCCGCCCGGTGGCCGCCACCGCCGGTACCGCTCCGCCGCCGAGGGCGACCGCCCCCGCGCCGAGGGCCGCCGCGGCCCCCAGCACCGTACGCCTGCCCGGCCGCTGCTCCTGCTGCATGTTTCTCCTTCTGTGGTGCTGTTGCCGTGTGGTGCCCATGGCCGGGCGATCGTACGCATGCCCGACTTCCGGGTTGAAGAACGAAGGGGGAACGGAGTGGAAAGTCACGTCAACACTCTGTTTCGACTCGGTCAACCCCGCGTGCACAAGGGGCGTACCCGCGAGTATCGTCATCGACCGCGCCCCGCGCGCCCGTCCCGCACATCACGACCGGAGGGTCCGTTGTCCCGCATCCTGCTCAAGGCGTTCCTCGGATTGCTCATGCGCGTCCTGTACCGCCCGAAGGTCGAGGGAGCCGAGCACATCGCGGAGAGCGGGCCGGTGATCCTCGCGGGGAACCACACCACGTTCGTGGACTCGCTGTTCCTCACCCTGGTCGTCAAGCGCCAGGTGCTCTTCATCGGCAAGGACGAGTACGTCACCGGCAAGGGGCTCAAGGGCCGGCTGATGGCGTGGTTCTTCGGCGCCTCCGGGATGATCCCGGTCGACCGCGACGGCGGCAACGGCGGGGTGGCCGCGCTGATGACGGGCCGTCGGGTGCTGGAGGAGGGCCGGGTCTTCGGCATCTACCCGGAGGGCACCCGCTCCCCCGACGGCCGTCTCTACCGCGGCCGCACCGGCATCGCCCGGCTGACGCTGATGACGGGCGCCCCGGTGGTGCCGTTCGCGATGATCGGCACGGAGAAGGTCCAGCCCTCCGGCAAGGGCCTGCCGCGCATCGCGCCGGTGACGGTGCGCTTCGGCGAGCCGCTGGACTTCTCCCGCTACGAGGGGATGGACCGCGACCGCTATGTGCTGCGCGCCGTCACCGACGAGGTGATGAGCGAGGTCATGCGGCTGTCCGGCCAGGAGTACGTGGACATGTACGCCACCAAGGCCAAGGCGGCCTGACCCCGGCCGGACCCACCGCGCGGGGCTAGCCCAGGCAGCGCGGCTGGAACGCCGGGTCGGCCGGGCCCTTGCGCCCGAGGGCGTTCAGCACCCACTGGGCGACGACCGGGTCCTTGGTGGCCTGGTCGTGCATGAACGGGTCGAGCGGGCACTTGTCCTGCAGCACGACGTTGCTGAGGTGCTCGGCCGGGCCGGTCAGCAGGGCGCTGGTGTAGGGGATGACGACCTCGTCGTGCCGGGTGGTGATGACGGTGTAGTCCGGGCCGGCCGGGGTCTCGTCGCCCTCGTTGAGCTTCTTCAGCAGGTCCGAGCCGACGCGCTGGTCCAGGCAGGACGGGCAGAAGGTGTAGCCGAACGGGATGGCCAGCGGGTTCAGCGTGCCGTGGTTGGACGGGACGATGCCCACGAGGTCGTCGACCTTGTCCGCGCCGCCGAGGAACTTCACGTAGTAGCGCGGCATCATGCCGCCCTGGCTGTGCCCGACGATGTCGACCTTGGCCGCGCCCGTCGCGCCGCGCACCGCCTCGACGAAGTCGCGCAGCTCAGCGGCGGCCTGGGGGATCGGGTCGGTCTCCATGTGCCCGTAGTTGAAGGCGAAGACGCAGTAGCCCGCCTCCTTGAGCGCCGGGGAGAGCTTGGCCCAGTTCTCCGCCATCAGCTTGAACGTGCCGTTGACGAGCACGACGGGCTGCGGGTGGGCCGAGTCCGGCTTGCAGGACCAGTCGTTGGCGCCCTTGGGCGGGACGTCCAGGACCGAGGCGGAGGCCGGGGACGCGGTGAGCCCCATGAGGCTCAGGGCGGCCGTGGCCGCGGCGGCGACCAGGAACCGTGCGGTGGTACGCAGACGCATGTGGGGGATTCCTTTGAACATGGCGTCGCTGCTGCGGACGCCTTCGTCCGAACCTCGTTCGACATTGTCGACCGGTGGACGAGATGTTCTCGGGCGTGTCAGGAGTGCGTCAAGAGTGTTACTCGCCGGTAAACGTCACATGGGCCGGGGCTTGCCACCCCGGCCCATGTGGTGTTTGCTCATCCGAGCCCGTCTCGGCCCGTCCGAGCCCTTTCAGGGGCTCAGCCGCCGTACCCTTCCTCCAGCCGCTGCCCGCGCAGCAGGAACCAGGCCACGACCGCCGTCACCAGCAGCACCAGCGCACCGACGCCGGAGGCGACCCGCAGCCCCTCGACGAAGGAGTCCTGCGCCGAGCCGAGCAGCGCCGCGCCCGAGTCCGCGGGCAGGGTGGCGGCCGCCTCGACCGCGCCGCCCAGGGACTCCCGCGCGTCGCCCGCCGCACCCGCCGGGACCCCGGCCGGCACGGTGAACCCCCGGTAGATCCCGGTGACGATCGTGCCGAGCAGGGCGATGCCCAGCGCGGCACCCAGCTCGTAGGCCGTCTCCGAGACCGCCGAGGCCGCGCCCGCCTGCTCCTTGGGCACGCTGGAGAGGATCACGTCGGCGGTGACGGTGAACGAGAAGCCCGCGCCGATGCCGACGACGAGCAGCGCCGCGCCCAGCACCGGGTACGAGGTGTCCGCGTCGAGGGTGACCAGCGCCGCGAGGGCGAGCCCTATCCCCGCGAGCCCGCCGGCCACCACCGAGCGCACCGACCAGCGCCGGGCGGCCTGCCCGGCCAGCAGACCGGCCGTCACCGCGCCGATGGCGGCGGGCAGCTCGGCCAGCCCCGCCTCCAGCGGGCTGCGGTCCTGCACCAGCTGGAGGAACTGGGAGAGGAAGAAGACCATCCCGGACAGCCCCAGCACCGTCAGCAGATCGGCCAGGACCGCCCCCGAGAAGCCCCGGTGATGGAAGAGCCGCATGTTCAAAAGCGGCGAGGGCAGGGTGAGCTGCCGCCGGACGAACCACACCAGCGCCACCGCGCCGACGCAGGCCGCCAGGGCGACCGGCCACGCGAAGCCGTTCGTCGCGCCCTCCTTGATCGCGTAGACCAGGCCCACGATGCCCGCCATCGACAGCAGCACGCTCGGCAGGTCCCACGGCCCCGGCGCGGGGTCCTTGGACTCCGGCAGCAGCTTCGCCCCGACGAGGACGAGCACGGCCATCACCGGCAGGTTGATCAGGAAGACCGAGCCCCACCAGAAGTTCTCCAGCAGGAAACCGCCCACCACCGGCCCGACGGCCGCGCCGGCGGAGGCCATGGCACCCCAGATGCCGATGGCCAGGCTGCGCTCCTTGGGGTCGTGGAAGATGTTGCGGATCAGCGCGAGCGTCGAGGGCATCAGCGTCGCGCCCGCCACACCCAGCAGCGCCCGCGCCGCGATCATCATCTCCGGGCTGGACGCGTAGGCGTTGAGCACCGACACCGCGCCGAACGCCACGGCACCCGTCAGCAGCAGCTTCTTGCGGCCCACCCGGTCGCCCAGGCTGCCCATGGAGACCAGCAGTCCGGCGATGACGAAGGAATAGACGTCACCGATCCACAGCAGCTGGGTGCCCGACGGCTTGAGGTCCTCGCTGAGGAACGGCGTCGCCAGGCCCAGCACGGTCGCGTCGACGGCGACGAGCAGCACGGCGAGGACGAGCACGCCCAGCGCCAGCCAGCGCCCCGGACGCGGCGTCTCCACCGGCGTGGGCGCGCCGGGCGCCGGGCCGGCGGTCCGCGCGCTCACCGCTCGGCCCTCCGCCGCACCCCGCCGAGGAGGAGCTCGGAGACCATGCGGGTGAGGTCCTTGGCCGCCACCCGCCCATCCTGCACGGCCCACGCCCCGGAGGCGATCAGCCCGTACAGCGCGTCGGTGAGCCAGGCGGGTGAGAGGTCGACCCGGATGGCACCCTCCTCCTGGCCGCGCAGGAAGAGCGCGTGGACACGGGCGTCGAGGCGGTTCCAGCCCTCGTTCACCTCGCCCTCGAAGAGCTGGTTCTCGGTGTAGAGGAACGACAGGATGCCGGCGACCGGCTCCGCCTTCTCGATCAGGCGGCGCACGGCCCCGGTCGCGTCGCCCTCGTCGAGCCGGGCCTCGTCCAGAGCCCGCTCGAACTGCTCGATGCCGAGCTTTTCCAGGGCCCGCACGAGCGCGTCGCGGCCGGCGAAGTGACGGTGGAGGGTGGCGCGGCTGATGCCCGCGGCCTTGGCGATCTCGTCCATGGAGGCGGTCGCCTTGCGTGGGAGCAAGGCTGCGGCTGCTCTGAGTACATGCTCGCGGCGGTCAAGGCTCATGAGACGACCATAGCCCGGATGAGACGTGAATGTCTCATCCGGGCTGACAGCGTCTTAAAATGATCACCTGTGGCGCGCATCCGCCCAGGTGCGCTGGACCGCCAGATCGGCCTTGACCTCCTGGAGCTGGACCGCCACGGCCGAGGGAGCCGTGCCGCCCCGCCCGCTGCGGGAGGCGAGCGCGCCGGGCACGCTCAGGACGGTGCGGACCTCGGGCGTCAGGTGCGGGGAGATCGCGGCGAAGTCCTCGTCGGTGAGCCCGTCGAGCTCGATGCCGCGCGCCTCGCACTCCTTGACGCACTCCCCCGCGACCTCGTGCGCCACCCGGAACGGCACGCCCTGGCGGACCAGCCATTCGGCGATGTCGGTCGCCAGCGAGAAACCGGCCGGGGCCAGCTTCTCCATCCGCTCGCGGTGGACCGTGAGGGTCGCCATCATCCCGGTGAAGGCCGGGAGGAGGACCTCCAGCTGGTCGCAGGAGTCGAAGACCGGCTCCTTGTCCTCCTGGAGATCACGGTTGTAGGCGAGCGGCAGGGCCTTGAGGGTGGCCATCAGCCCGGTGAGGTTGCCGATCAGCCGCCCGGACTTGCCGCGCGCGAGCTCGGCGATGTCGGGGTTCTTCTTCTGCGGCATGATCGAGGAGCCGGTGGAGAAGGCGTCGTGGAGGGTGACGAAGGAGAACTCCTTCGTGTTCCAGATGATGACCTCCTCGGCGATCCGCGAGAGGTCGACGCCGAGCATCGCCGTGATGAAGGCGAACTCGGCGACGAAGTCCCGGGAGGCCGTGCCGTCGATGGAGTTCCCGGCGGAGCCCCGCTCGAAGCCCAGATCGGCGGCGACCGCCTCCGGGTCCAGCCCGAGGGAGGACCCGGCCAGCGCGCCCGAGCCGTACGGCGAGACCGCCGTGCGCTCGTCCCACTGCCGCAGCCGCTCCGCGTCCCGGGACAGCGCCTGGACGTGGGCGAGCACATGATGGGCGAAGAGCACCGGCTGGGCGTGCTGGAGGTGGGTGCGGCCCGGCATGGCGACGTCCGGGTGGGCCTCGGCGAGGCCGACGAGCGCCTCCTGGAGATCGGCGATCAGCCCGCCGATGATCCGCGCGTGGTCGCGCAGGTACATCCGGAAGAGCGTGGCGACCTGGTCGTTCCGGGACCGCCCGGCCCTCAGCTTCCCACCGAGCTCGGGGCCGAGCCGCTCCAGGAGCCCGCGCTCCAGCGCGGTGTGGACGTCCTCGTCGGCGACGGTACCGGTGAAGGTGCCGGCGGCGACGTCGGCCTCAAGGCGGTCGAGGCCGTCGAGCATCCGCTCCAGCTCGTCGGCCGTCAGCAGGCCGGCCTTGTGGAGCACACGGGCGTGGGCGCGGGAACCGGCGATGTCGTAAGGGGCGAGCCGCCAGTCGAAGTGGACCGAGGCGGACAGCTTGGCCAGCGCCTCGGCCGGGCCGTCGGCGAAGCGGCCGCCCCAAAGCCGGACGTCATCGGTGGTGCCGTTGCTCACTTGCGTGCTCCTCGTGGGTGGTGGGGGGCGGCCGGCCGCCGTGGGCGGGTGCCGCTGTGCCCACCCGTGCCGCCCTTGCGGCACGACTGCCCACAGCGGCGGCGGGTCTATCAGGCCAGGTCCCGCTTGGCCGCGATCTTCGAGGAGAGGCCGAAGATCTCGATGAAGCCCTTCGACATCGACTGGTCGAAGGTGTCGCCCGTGTCGTAGGTGGCGAGGTTGAAGTCGTAGAGCGACTTCTCGGACCGCCGGCCCGTGACGACGGCCCGGCCGCCGTGGAGGGTCATCCGGATGTCGCCGGAGACGTGCTCGTTGGCCTCGGCGACGAAGCCGTCCAGGGCCCGCTTGAGCGGGGAGAACCACAGGCCGTCGTAGACCAGCTCGGCCCACCGCTGCTCGACCTGCCGCTTGTACCGGGCGAGCTCGCGCTCGATGGTGACGGCCTCCAGCTCCTGGTGCGCGGTGATCAGCGCGATCGCGCCGGGCGCCTCGTAGATCTCCCGGGACTTGATGCCGACCAGCCGGTCCTCGACCATGTCCAGCCGCCCGACGCCCTGGGCACCGGCCCGCTCGTTCATCTGCTGGATGGCCTGCAGCACGGTGACGGGCTTGCCGTCGATGGCCACGGGGACGCCCTTGTCGAAGGTGATGACGACCTCGTCGGCCTCCCGGGGGGTGGCCGGGTTGGCGGTGTAGTCGTAGACGTCCTCGATCGGGGCGTTCCAGATGTCCTCGAGGAAGCCGGTCTCGACGGCCCGGCCGAAGACGTTCTGGTCGATGGAGTACGGCGACTTCTTGGTCGTCGCGATCGGCAGGCCCTTGGCCTCGCAGAAGGCGATGGCCTTGTCACGGGTCATCGCGTAGTCCCGGACGGGGGCGATGCACTTCAGCTCGGGGGCGAGGGAGGAGATGCCGGCCTCGAACCGCACCTGGTCGTTGCCCTTGCCGGTGCAGCCGTGGGCGACGGTGGTCGCGCCGTGCTTCTTGGCGGCGGCGACCAGGTGCTTGACGATCGTGGGCCGCGAGAGGGCGGAGACCAGCGGGTACCGGTCCATGTACAGGGCGTTGGCCTTGATCGCGGGGAGGCAGTACTCCTCCGCGAACTCGTCCTTGGCGTCGGCGACCTCCGCCTCCACCGCACCGCAGGCGAGCGCGCGCTTGCGGATGACGTCCAGGTCCTCGCCGCCCTGGCCGACATCCACGGCGACGGCGATGACCTCGGCGCCCGTCTCCTCGGCGATCCAGCCGATGGCGACGGAGGTGTCAAGGCCGCCGGAATAGGCGAGTACGACGCGCTCGGTCACGGGGGTTCTCCTTACGGTGCGGTGCGCTGTGCGCTGCGCATTCATGCGCTGATGGGTATAACTATGCAGTGCGCCGCATGTTTCGTCAATAGCTCGCAGGGGTGAACGTTCGGGCTTCGCCGCGTTCGGACGCGTTCTACGATGCGACTATCGATCGACCCGAGCAGGGGAGGCTGTTTTGACCATGACCGCGCAGAGCGATTCCCTCCAGGACGCCATCGAACGCATCGCGGCGGTGCTGGACGGCTTCAAGATCGAAGCAGTGGGGGACCGCATCATCATGACGCCGCAGAGCAGCGTCCAGAGCTTGACCATCTTCGACGTCCGCGACGCCGCCGTAGCGGCCGGCATCCGCAAGGATCGCGTGTTCTCCGACGTGGAGTTCGAGTTCCCTGGGGAGCCCAAGCGCTGCCCGGACCTATCGATCGTCGAGGACGGGGCCACGGAGAGGTTTACGCACGAGGACCTCCTGGCCGCGATCGAGGTCGTGTCGTCGAGGAACGACAAGAACGACTACGCGATCAAGGTCCGTCAGTACGCCCGCTTCGGTGTCCCCGTCTACCTGATCATCGACCCGTTCCTGGGAGAGTGCACGTTGCTCACCCTGCCCCGAGACGACGACTACGCCCGTCGCGAGGTGTACAAGTACGGCGACTCCATCACCCTCGACCTGCCGGACGGACGCCGGATCGACATCCCCACCGACACCTTCAAGCGCCGCAGCTGACCCCCCTCCGGACCCCGGATTTGGATCACGGCGCGGAACAGGATATTTTCTTCCTGCACGCCCCACCGGGAAGAAAAGCCCGGAGGGACACGACACCGGGACGTGGCGCAGCTTGGTAGCGCACTTGACTGGGGGTCAAGGGGTCGCAGGTTCAAATCCTGTCGTCCCGACGGTGTGAAGAAGCCTCTGATCAGCGGGAAACCGCAGATCAGAGGCTTCTTTCATATCCAGCACCGCCCGGGCCACCGCGTCGCAGTCCCCCAGCGTCACCGAGTCCACGCCCGGGCGGATGCCCGCCGCCGTGACCCAGTGGACGGACTCCGTGGGCACCCCCAGGGCGAAGCGGCACGGGTGGGGAACGCCCGTCGCGTCGAGGAGGCGGTACGGGCGGCCGGTGACGGCGAGGCCGCCCGTGACGTAGTCGGTGCCGTCGCCGCGGGGCACGCGATGGGCCCGGCACCCGCCCGTGGTGAGCAGGTGCCGCAGCAGGGGGTCGGCCGCGCGGGCCAGGTCGGGCTCCGGCAGCCGGGCGTCGATCAGGACCCGGCCGCGCGCCCCCGCGCCCGGCACGTCCGACTCCAGGACGAACGCCCCCGCTTCCGTCCGCACCCGCGCCCCCGGCCCCACGACACTCAGGATCCCCGCCTCGATCAGCGCCGCCATCTGCTCGATCCGGTGGGCGGGCGGGCCGATGGACAGGAAGGCGTTGAGCGGGGTGTACCAGCCGTCGAGGTCGTCGCGGTGGGAGTCGCCGTGCAGCCCGGCGTGGTCGACCAGGTGCCGGATCTCGTTGCGCAGGTCGCGCAGGACGTCGAGGGCCGCCTTGAGGGGGCCGCTGACATTGCCCGCGCGGGCCTCGGCCACGTCGCGGGCCAGCCGGTCCAGCAGCCAGGTCCGCAGCTCGTCGGGGCCCGCGAAGCGCAGGTCCGCGCAGGGCCGGGCGACGCGATCCCAATCCCAGCGGTCGGCGGGCCCGATGCCGTACCGGGCGAGGACGTCCCGTTCCGGCACCCCGCGCGGGGCGGTGAGGTAGCGGTCCGTGAACTCCGCGAGCTCGCCCTCCCCCGTCCCCCGGCGGCGCAGGAGCGCCTCGTAGTAGACGCACTCGGCCTCCTTGGCGATCAGGGGCCAGAGGTCGGCGCGGAAGTCGAGGCGCCGGCCGGCGTCGACGCGGTCGCGCAGCCGGGCGAGGGTGAGCGGGGTGAGCAGCCGGGGGCGGTGGCGGCCGTGGGCGCCCTTCTCGTTCTCGCCCCGGGCGTGGTACGGGACGCCGCGCCTGGAACCCGCGTGGAGGAGGGGCTCCCGGCCCGAGGGGCGGTAGACGAGGGAGCCGCCGGTTCTCCGGAAGGTGCCGCCCCGGCCCTCCGTGAGCAGGGCGACGTGGTCGAAGAAGGTCAGGCCGAGGCCGCGTAACAGCACGCTCTCCCCCGGTCGGACGGTGGAGAGGTCGACGTCGGCCGGGTTGGCGGGCGGGACGTAGCGCAGGCCGTGGGCGCCCGCGTGGGCGGCGAGGGCCGCTTCGGCGTCCGTCGGGCGCGCGGGTAAGTGGCCCTGGCAGAGGACGACGGCGTCCAGGCGGGCGAGGACGGTGCCGTCGTCGAGCCGTACGGTCTGCCGCGCGCGGTCCTCGGCGTCGTCCAGCGCGACGGCGCGGGCGCGGTGGACGTGGACGGAGACGCCCGTGGGGGCGCGGCGCACCACGCGCCGGAAGACCCACTCCAGGTAGTGGCCGTAGAAGGCCCGGGTGGGGTACGAGTCGGGGCCCAGCCGCCGGGCCTCGGCGCGGACCGCCGCGTCCGCGTGGGGGCGGGAGCGCGCCCAGGCGTAGAGGCTGGGCCCCGGTTCGAGCGGCCCCGATATGCGCACGCTGGCGTCGGTGAACATGGTGATCTGCGATGCCACGGTGTTCATCAGCAGGTGGCGCGACTGTCCGGTGCGCCAGACTCCGCCGGAGCCGGGGCGCCCGGGGTCGACGAGGTGGACGGCCACGGCCCGCGGCGGCCCGCCGGCCGCGGCGGCCGCGCGGGCGTTGGCGCACAGCCGTTCCAGTACCGACAGGCCGCGCGGTCCGGCACCGATGATGCACAGCGTGAGGTCGTCGCCGGTCACTCGGCACGCTCCCTTCGTCGAGAGGACGTTCCTCCGGCGCAGGATGCCGTCACGGCGTCTACCGCCGTGCGGTTTCCCGGGAGTTCGGGTCCGTCTCTCGACGGGGGGAGTTGAGCGTGGTATCACTCTGCGGGCCGGTGGGGGCTTGTCGCGCCCACGCGGCGGAAGCCGCATATCGACACTGCCCCGCGCCCCTTCAGGGCGTCCCCTCAGCGGAGCGTCAGCGTTCCTTCTGCGCCAGCCTCAGCAGGTGGTCCGCCAGGGCCTGGCCGCCGCTCGGGTCGCGGCTGATCAGCAGGACGGTGTCGTCACCGGCGATGGTGCCGATGATCTCGTGGACGCCCGCCTGGTCGATCGCCGAGGCGAAGAACTGGGCCGCGCCCGGCGGCGTCCGCAGGACGACCAGGTTGGCGGAGGCCTCGGCCGAGATCAGCAGCTCGCCGGCGAGCCGGCCCATCCGGGCCTCCGAGGCGGACTCCCCGAGGGGGGCTCGCGGGGTGCGGTCGCCGCCCTCGCCGGGCACCGCGTAGATCAGCTCCCCGCCGGTGTTGCGGATCTTGACGGCGCCGAGCTCGTCGAGGTCGCGGGAGAGCGTCGCCTGGGTGACGGAGAGCCCGTCGTCGGCGAGCAGCTTGGCGAGCTGGCTCTGGGAACGGACGGCCTGCCGGCTGAGGATGTCCACGATGCGGCGGTGGCGTGCGGTGCGGGTCTGCGGCACGGCCTGTCCGCCGTGAACCGGCTCGGTCTCCTGCGCCTCGGTCATCTTCTTCGTCAGTCTCCGGATCGTCGTTCCCCGTGGGCCCCGTCGGCGACGGCGTCCAGGACGCCGGGCAGCGTCCGGAGGAACGTCTCCGCATCATCCTCGGTGATGATCAGCGGAGGGGCCAGCCGCACCACGTCGGGTGCGACCGCGTTCACCAGCAGGCCGGCTTCCTGGGCCGCCTGCCGCACCTTCGGTGCGAGGGGCTCGCCAAGGACAATACCCAGCAGCAGGCCGGTCCCACGGACGTGGTCGACGAGCGGGTGGCCGAGCGCGGCGATCCCGTCACTCAGCAGGGCCCCCACGCGCTTGACCCGGCCGAGGATCCCGTCGCTCTCCAGGGTCTCCAGGACGGCGAGCGCGGCGGCGCAGGCGACGGGGTTGCCGCCGAAGGTGGAGCCGTGCTGACCAGGCGTCAGCAGCTCGGCGGCGGGCCCGAAGGCCAGGGTCGCCCCGATGGGCAACCCGCCGCCGAGGCCCTTGGCGAGGGTGACGACGTCCGGCTCGACGCCCTGCGCCTGGTGCTCGAACCAGTGTCCGGTGCGACCGATACCTGTCTGGATCTCGTCCAGGACCAGCAGGGCCCCGGCCGCGCGGGTGATCTCCCGGGCGGCGGCCAGATAGCCCGCCGGGGGCACGACGACGCCGCTCTCGCCCTGGACGGGCTCCAGGACGACCATCGCGGTGTCGGTGGTGACGGCCGCGCGCAGCGCCTCCACGTCCCCGTACGGAACGTGGGTGACGTCGCCCGGCAGCGGAAGGAACGGTTCCTGCTTGGCGGGCTGGCCGGTGAGGGCGAGGGCGCCCATGGTGCGGCCGTGGAAGCCGCCCCGGGCGGCCACCATGTGCGGCCGGCCCGTCCGCCGTCCGATCTTGAACGCGGCCTCGACGGCCTCCGCGCCGGAGTTGGCGAAGTAGACCCGTCCGGGGCGGCCGGCGAGTTCGAGCAGCCGCTCGGCGAGCTGGACGGTCGGCTCGGCGGTGAACAGGTTGGAGACGTGGCCGAGGGTGGCGATCTGGTCCGAGACGGCCCGGACGACGGCCGGGTGGGCGTGGCCGAGGGCGTTGACGGCGATGCCGCCGACGAAGTCCAGGTAGCGCTTGCCGTCGGCGTCCCAGACGTACGGGCCCTCGCCGCGCACGAGCGGGAGCGCGGGCGTGCCGTAGTTGTCCATCAGGGCGCCCTGCCAGCGCCGGGTGAGGTCCGCGTTGGTCGTCATGACTCCCCCTCCGGGTCCGGCACGACCATGGTGCCGATGCCTTCGTCCGTGAAGATCTCCAGCAGGATCGAGTGCTGGACGCGGCCGTCTATCACCCGCGCGGTGGTGACGCCGTTGCGGACGGCGTACAGGCAGCCCTCCATCTTGGGCACCATGCCGCTGGCCAGTTCGGGCAGCAGCCGCTCCAGCTCGCTCGCGGTGAGCCGGCTGATGACCTCGTCGCTGTGCGGCCAGTCCTCGTAGAGGCCCTCGACGTCGGTGAGGACCATCAGCGTCTCGGCGCCGAGCGCCACGGCGAGCGCGGCGGCGGCGGTGTCGGCGTTGACGTTGTAGACGTGACCGTCGTCGGCGCTGCGGGCGATCGAGGAGACGACGGGGACGCGGCCGTCGTCGAGCAGGGCCTGGACGGCGCCCGGGTCGATCGCGGTGATCTCGCCGACCCGCCCGAGGTCCACACGCTCGCCGTCGATGTCGGCGTAGTGCTTGGTGGCGGTCATCAGGTGGGCGTCCTCGCCGGTGAGGCCGACGGCCAGCGGGCCGTGTTGGTTGAGCAGGCCGACGAGTTCGCGCTGCACCTGCCCGGCGAGGACCATCCGGACGACGTCCATGGCTTCGGGCGTGGTGACCCTCAGTCCGGCCTTGAACTCCGAGGTGATGCCCATCCGGTCGAGCTGGGCGCTGATCTGCGGTCCGCCGCCGTGGACGACGACGGGCTTGAGGCCGGCGTGCCGCAGGAAGACGACGTCCTGGGCGAAGGCGGCCTTGAGCTCGTCGTCGACCATGGCGTTGCCGCCGAACTTCACGACGACGGTCTTGCCGTGATGGCGCGTCAGCCAGGGCAGGGCCTCGACGAGGGTGCGGGCCTTGGGCAGGGCGGTGTGCCGACGGGTGCCGCCCGCGCCGGCGTCCATGGTGACGGTCGTGGTGGCGGCCGTGGTGCCGCTGTCCGTGGTCATGAGGAGTACGCGCTGTTCTCGTGGACGTAGTCGGCGGTGAGGTCGTTGGCCCAGATGATCGCGGTCTCGGAGCCGGCGGACAGGTCGGCGGTGATGCGGACCTCCCGGTACCGCATGTCGACGAGGTCGCGGTCGTCGCCGACGGAGCCGTCGCGGCAGACCCAGACGTCGTTGATGGCGACGTTGAGCTTGTCGGGGTCGAAGGCGGCGGAGGTGGTGCCGATGGCGGAGAGCACCCGGCCCCAGTTGGGGTCCTCGCCGTGGAGGGCGCACTTGAGGAGGTTGTTGCGGGCGATGGACCGGCCGACCTCGACGGCGTCGTCCTCCGTGGCGGCGTTGATCACCTCGATGCGGATGTCCTTGCTGGCGCCCTCGGCGTCGCCGATGAGCTGCCGGGCGAGGTCGTCGCAGACGGCCCGCACGGCCTCGGCGAAGGCGTCCTGCCCGGGCGTGACACCCGAGGCGCCGGAGGCCAGCAGCAGCACGGTGTCGTTGGTGGACATGCAGCCGTCGGAGTCGACGCGGTCGAAGGTGGTCCGGGTGGCGGAGCGCAACGCGGTGTCGAGGCCGGCGGCGTCGACGTCGGCGTCGGTGGTGAGGACGACGAGCATGGTGGCGAGGCCGGGGGCGAGCATGCCCGCGCCCTTGGCCATGCCGCCGACGGTCCAGCCGTCGCCCTCGGCCACGGCCGTCTTGTGGACGGTGTCCGTGGTCTTGATGGCGATGGCGGCCTTCTCGCCGCCGTGCGGGGAGAGTTCGGCGGCGGCCTTGTCGATGCCGGACAGCAGCTCGTCCATCGGGAGCCGGACGCCGATCAGGCCGGTGGAGGCGATGGCGATCTCGGCGGCGCTGTGCCCGAGCGCCTGGGCGGCCTTCTCGGCGGTGGCGTGGGTGTCCTGGAAGCCCTCCGGCCCGGTGCAGGCGTTGGCGCCCCCGGAGTTGAGGACGACGGCGGAGACCTGACCTCCCTTGAGGACCTGCTGGGACCACAGGACGGGGGCGGCCTTGACGCGGTTGGCGGTGAAGACGCCCGCTGCGGCCAGGCGGGGGCCCTGGTTGACCACGAGGGCCAGGTCGGGCTGTCCGCTGTCCTTGATCCCGGCGGCGATGCCCGCCGCCGTGAATCCCTTCGCCGCTGTGACGCTCACTGCTTCTCCTTGATGGCCGTGATGGCTGCCGTCGTCGTCTTCTGGTCCTGGGTGCAGGCCCGGCGGTGGCCGGGCCGGGGGCGCTCGCAGGGTGCGAGCCGGGCGAGCGCGGTGGCTACCGCGCGCCGGAGCGTCATGGCGCCACCCCCGTGGCGGGCAGGCCCAGCTCCTCGGGCAGCCCGAGGGCGATGTTCATGCTCTGCACGGCGCCGCCGGCCGTGCCCTTGGCGAGGTTGTCGATGGCGCTGATCGCGACGATCCGGCCCGCCGCCTCGTCGAGGGCCACCTGCACGAGGGCGGTGTTGGAGCCGAGGACGGACGCGGTCGAGGGCCACTGCCCCTCGGGCAGGAGCCGGGCGAACGGCTCGCCGGCGAAGGCCTTCTCGTAGGCGGCGCGCACGGCGTCCGCCGTGACGCCCGGCCGGGCCTTGGCGCTGCACGTGGCGAGGATGCCGCGCGGCATGGGGGCGAGGGTCGGGGTGAAGGACACCGTGACGGGCTCGCCGGCGGCGGCGGAGAGGTTCTGGACCATCTCCGGGGTGTGCCGGTGGCCGCCGCCGACGCCGTACGGGCTCATGGCGCCCATCACCTCGCTGCCCAGCAGATGCGGCTTGGCGGCCTTGCCGGCGCCGGAGGTGCCGGACGCGGCGACGATCACGGCCTCGGGCCCGGCCAGCCCGGCGGCGTACGCGGGGAAGAGCGCGAGGGAGACGGCGGTGGGGTAGCAGCCCGGCACGGCGATCCGCTTGGCGCCGCGCAGCGCGTCCCGCGCGCCGGGCAGTTCCGGCAGCCCGTAGGGCCAGGTGCCCGCGTGGGACGAGCCGTAGAAGCGCTCCCACGCGGCCGCGTCCTTCAGCCGGAAGTCGGCGCCGCAGTCGACGACGAGGACGTCCT
The DNA here is from genome assembly GCF_054551825.1 of Streptomyces sp. L500. Classification (NCBI taxonomy): domain Bacteria; kingdom Bacillati; phylum Actinomycetota; class Actinomycetes; order Kitasatosporales; family Streptomycetaceae; genus Streptomyces; species Streptomyces sp. L500. Next base: position 111,285 of record NZ_JBTOLC010000007.1, on the reverse strand, counting down.
CGCCGAGCTCGGCGGCGACGGCGGCGGACTGCCCGTGCGGCAGGGCCAGGAAGACGACGTCGTGCCCGGCGAGGGCCTCGGTCCCCGTCGGCAGCAGCACCCGGTCCGCGAGCTGCGGCAGATGCGGCTGAAGGCCGCCGAGCCGCGCCCCGGCGTTGGAGTTCCCGGTCAGCGCGCCGATACGGACCTCGGGGTGGCCCAGCAGCAGGCGCAGCACTTCGCCGCCCGCGTATCCGCTCGCTCCGGCCACTGCCGCGTGTATCGCCGCCATCGACGCCTCCTTGGTGATGGCATGACTATACGGATAGCTGCAGTTCTATGCAATGGGGTCGCGCGGAAGCGGGGCTCACCCGTGGACGGGGTCAGCCCAGCGCCGCCAGATAGTCGTCGAGGAGCTCGGCCTGCCGCTCGGGCGGGAAGGCCGTGGGGCTGAAGAGGGCCTGCACCACCAGGCCGAGCACGAAGGACTGGGCGCCGGCCGCGACGCGCTCCGGGTCCCCGGGGGGCAGCTCGCCGAGGCGCTGGGCCGTCGCGACCAGGTCGCTCAGCTTCTCGCGGCTGCGGGCGTACTTCCGGCCGTAGTCGTCGCTCAGGGCGGGGTCGGCGAGCGCGGTGTCCCAGGACGAGACCCAGATCCGGTTGCTCGCGGTGGCCTCGGCCGTCAGCGGAAGGATGTCGAGCAGGGCGGCCCGCACGGCGGACAGGCCCTCGCCCGCCGCACGCCGGGGGCGGGCGGCGGTGCGCTCGGCGAGCAGGTCGAGGGCGTAGGCGACCAGGTCGCGCTTGGCGGGGAAGTAGTGGGTGAGCAGGCCGGTGGTGGCGCCGAGCTCGGCGGCGACGGCGCGCAGGGTCAGCCCACCGAAGCCGTGCGCGGCCAGCACCCGCCAGACCGCCTCCGAGACCTCGCGGCGCCGGGCTTCGTGATCTCCCTTGGTACGTGGCATGCTGCCACCGTACATATCCATAACGCTTGTTGTGCGAATGGGGTCACCATGTTCTCCCTTGCTCTGCGGAACGACGCCCTCCTCTCCCTCCGCCCGCTTGAGATATGGCACGCCGAGGAGTTCGCGGCCCACATGGACCGGGCCCGCGAGCACATCCGGCCGTGGGTCGGGCCGGCGTTCGTCACCGACGACCTGGAGGGGGCGCGGGGCACGCTGCGCCGCTACGCCGAGCGGCAGGCCGCCGACGGCGCCCGTCTCTACGGCATCTGGCTCGACGGCACGCTGGTCGGCGGCGTGATGTTCACGGACTTCGACGCGGCCCTGGGCTCCTGCGAGGTCGGCTGCTGGCTGGAGCCGGCCGCCGAGGGGCTGGGCCTGATCACCGAGGCGTGCCAAGCCCTGCTGGACTGGGCCTTCACCACCCGGGGGATGCACCGCGCCGAGTGGCACTGCCGGGCCGACAACGACCGGAGCTCGGCGGTGGCCGTACGGCTCGGGATGACGCTCGAAGGCGTGCGGCGCGAGTCCTGGCCCTTCGACGGCACCCGCCACGACAAGCAGATCTGGGCGGTCCTCGCCCCCGAGTGGCAGGTCCACCGCAAGCTCGCGGGCAGGGAGTAAATCACCGGAACCTACAAATCCCCCGAACCCGACTCCGTGGCTCACGGCATCCGGACGACCGCGAAACCCCTGGAAGAGTAGCCAGTGAGTTGATCATTCGTCGCTCGCTTCCGGAGCGGCGAGTTGTGTCTCCACTACAAAGGGGGTTGTCCATGAGCAGCGATGTCAGGGATGTGGTGGTCACCGGGCTGGGAGCGACCACGCCGCTCGGCGGGGATGTCGCGTCGACCTGGGCCGCGATGCTGGCCGGGGAGTCGGGGATCGGGGCGATCGAGGAGGAGTGGGCGGCCGGGCTGCCCGTGCGGATCGCCGGGCGGCTCAAGTCGGAGCCGACCGAGGTCCTGGACCGGGTGCAGGCCCGGCGGATGGACCGCTGCGAGCAGATCGCGCTCGTCGCCGCCCGGGAGGCGTGGGCGGACGCGGGCCGGCCCGAGGTCGACCCGGAGCGGCTGGCCGTGGTGATCGGTACGGGCACGGGCGGCGCGCTGACGCTGCTCGGGCAGGACGACGTGCTGGAGGCCTCCGGTGTCCGGCGGGTCTCCCCGCACACCGTCCCCATGCTGATGGCCAACGGGCCCGCCGCCTGGGTCAGCATCGAGCTGGGCGCCAAGGGTGGGGCCCACACGCCGGTCAGCGCCTGCGCGTCCGGCGCCGAGGCCATCGCCATGGGCCTGGACCTGATCCGGCTCGGCCGGGCCGACGTGGTGGTCGCCGGTGGCACGGAGGCCTGCATCGCCCCGCTGCCCATCGCCGGGTTCGCCCAGGCCAGGGCCCACTCGACCCGCAACGAGGCGCCCGCCCTGGCGTCCCGTCCCTTCGACGCCGACCGCGACGGGTTCGTCATCGGCGAGGGCGCGGCCGTGGTCGTCCTGGAGCGCGCGGAGTTCGCCGCCGCCCGCGCGGCCCGCGCCCACGCGCGGCTCGCCGGGGCCGGGGTCACCTCGGACGCCCACCACATCACGGCCGCCCACCCCGAGGGCCAGGTCCGCGCGATGCGGCTGGCACTGGCCTCGGCGGGGCTGTCCCCGCTGGACGTCGAGCACGTCCACGCCCACGCGACGTCCACTCCCCTGGGCGACCTGGTCGAGGCGCGGTCGGTCACCGAGGCCATCGGGCTCCACCCGTCCGTCACGGCGACCAAGTCGATGACGGGGCACCTCTTCGGCGCCGCCGGGGCGGTCGGCGCGCTCGCCGCGATCCTCGCCGTCCGCGACGGCGTCGTCCCCGCCACCGCGAACCTCGACACCCTCGACCCGGAGGTGCGGCTCGACGTCGTCGCGGGCGGCCCCCGCCGGGGCGCGCTGACGGCCGCGCTCACGAACTCGTTCGGCTTCGGCGGGCACAACGCGTCGCTGGTCTTCACGGCAGCGCCCTGAGCGCTCCGCTGGTCGCGCCCACGCGGCGGTAGCCGCATATCGACACTGCCCCGCGCCCCTTCGGGGCGCGGTACCGCACCGGACTTCCATAAGTCCGCCTGCGACGATGGCGCTCATGCGGTTGCCCGACATGAATCTCCTCCCCGCCCTGGACGCGCTACTGCGGGAAGGGAGCGTGACGGGCGCCGCCGCCCGGATGAACGTCTCGGCGTCGGCGATGAGCCGCACCCTGGGCCGGCTGCGGCGGGTGCTGGGCGATCCGCTGCTGGTCCCGGCCGGGCGCGGGCTGACCCTCACGCCCCGGGCGCGGGAGCTGCGGCCGTCGGTCGAGGCGGCCCTCGCCGGGGCGCTGGCCGCGCTGCGGCCCTCGCCGGAGATCGACATCGCGACCGTGGAGCGGCGGTTCACCCTGCGCACCAACGACGCCTCCGCCGTCGTCCTCGGCCCGCCGCTCACCGCCCGCGTGGCCCGGGAGGCGCCCGGCATCCAGCTGCGGATCCTCCCCGAGGGCGACGAGGACCCCGCCGACCTGCGCGACCGCGTCGACCTGGACATCGGGCAGCTGCCCGAGCTCCCCCACGACGTGCGCAGCCGTCCGCTGCCGGCGCAGGACCACGTCGCGGTCTGCCGGGCCGACGCCCCCCACGCGGCCGAAGAGCTGACCGCCGAGCGGTTCGCGGCGCTCCCCCACATCACGGTCACCCGGCGGGGGCTCTTCCACAGCGTCGTCGACGAGCGGCTCGCCGAGCTCGGGCTGGCCCGCCGGATCCTCACGACGGTGCCGTCGCACGTCACGGCGTGCTTCCTGGCGCTGCGCTCCGACGCGCTGGCGCTGGTGGGCGCGGCGGTCGCCGCCCATGTCGCCGAGACCGTGCCGCTGGTGGTCCGGGAGATCCCGCTGCCCCTGCCGCCGGTCGCCCTGGGCATGGCCTGGCACGTGCGCGTGGACACCGATCCGGCCCACCGGTGGCTGCGGGACGCCGTGGCCGACGCGGCGGGCGGCACCGGCCATTCCTGAACGCGCCCTATACCGCCGGTCACCTTAGGCTGGGACTATTCCCGGAGTGCTGCACCTGTCCCGTCCCCGGCGAAGGGTGGTCACGTCAATGGAAGCGAAGAAGGGCGACCGGCTGGTCGTGCACGGCAGGGTCGTCGGGCAGCACGACCACACCGTGGAGATCGTGGAGGTCCTGGGCCCCAAGGGCAACCCGCCCTACCGGGTGAGGGACGACAGGGGGCACGAGACGATCATGTCCCCCGGCCCCGACTCCGTCGTGTCCCATCACAAGACCGGCGAGCAGTACTAGCGCGGCGGGCGCGCGCGGTGGGGGTAGTGGTCCTTCACCACGCGCGCCATCGCCCCGATGCGGTCGGCGACGACGTTCCGCGCCGAGAAGTAGACATTGCCGCGCACCTCCGGGTGGCGGCGGCCGAGCGCGACGTGCCGGGAGAGCTCGGCCGGGTCCTGCCAGGGCGCGGGCTGCGTGGGGTCGCCCGCCCGGTAGAGGGCCTCGCCGATGTAGAGCTGGACGTTCGTGCCGCGCACGGCCTCCGCCCACCAGGGCACCAGCGTGGCGTAGTCGGCGGCCGCGAAGCCGATGTGCCAGTAGCACTGCGGCACGATGTAGTCGATCCACTGCCGGCGGACCCAGCCGAGGGTGTCGGCGTGGAGGTCGTCGTAGGTCTGCACCCCGGCCTTGGTGTCCGAGCCCCGGGGGTCGGTGGTCCGGTTGCGCCAGACGGCGAACGGGCTGATCCCGAAGCGCACATGGGGTTTGCGGCGCTTGATCCGCTCGCCCGTCTCCCGCACCAGGCGGTCGATGTTGTCGCGCCGCCAGGCGGCCCGGTCGGGGAAGCCGGCGCCGTACCGCTCGTAGGCGGCCGTGTCGTCGAAGACCTGGCCGGCCACGGGGTAGGGGTAGAAATAGTCGTCGAAGTGCACGCCGTCGAGGTCGTAGCGCCAGACGGCGTCGAGCAGGGCGTCCTGGACGAACCGGCGGACCTCGGGCAGCCCGGGGTTGTAGTAGAGCTTCCCGCCGTAGGGCAGCGCCCACTCGGGGTGGATCCGCGCGGGATGGGTGGGCACGAGCCGGCCGGGATCGGTGTGGTTGGCGACGCGGTACGGATTGAACCAACCGTGCAGCTCCAGACGGCGCTTGTGGGCCTCGCGCACGGCGAAGGCCAGCGGATCCCAGCCGGGTGACCGGCCCTGAACACCGGTCAGATATTCCGACCACGGCTCGAAGCGCGAGGGCCAGAAGGCATCGGCCGTCGGGCGGATCTGCAGGATCACGGTGTTCAGCCGCCGGGCCACCGCCGCGTCGAACAGGGCCAGCAGCTCGGCCCGTTGCCGCTCCGGGGGCAGCCCGGGGCGCGAGGGCCAGTCGATGTTGACGACGGTCGCGACCCACATCCCCCGCAGCTCCCGCCCCTGGGTCCGGCCCGCCCGCTCGCCACCGCCCCGCGCGGCGTCCACCGCTCCCGCCTCGCCCGTCGTGGTCAGCAGCGCCGCCATGGCGCTCGCGGCGGTCACGGTGAACCCTCTTCGCGTCAAACGCCCCATATGCGGATGCTCCTTCTTCCGGTGCTGTCGCGTGAGTCACACCCTTCACGCAGAGCATGCCCGCCCCGGCCCGCTCGCCACCGCCCCGCGCGGAGTAACGTCTTTCCCAGGGCGGCAGCCGGATGACCTTCGGCCCTCCGCCGGTCGACCGAAGATCAGCGAAAGGCACGATGTGGTGACCGACATCGAACGCGTCGGAGTGGTGGGCTGCGGCCAGATGGGCGCGGGCATCGCGGAGGTGTGCGCCAGGGCCGGACTGGACGTCAAGGTCGCGGAGACCACCGGCGAGGCGCTGGAGCTGGGCCGCACCCGGCTGACCAACTCCCTCGGCAAGGCCGCCGAACGCGGCAAGATCACCGAAGCGGAGCGCGACGCCACCCTGGCCCGGCTGAGCTTCACCACCGACCTCGGCGAATTCGCCGACCGCGATCTGGTGATCGAGGCCGTCGTGGAGAAGGAGCAGGTCAAGACGGAGATCTTCCAGGTCCTCGACCAGGTCGTGACCCGCCCGGACGCCATCCTGGCCTCCAACACCTCCTCCATCCCGCTGGTGAAGCTGGCCGTCGCCACCTCCCGCCCCGACCGGGTCATCGGCATCCACTTCTTCAACCCGGCCCCGGTGCAGCAGCTCGTCGAGCTGATCCCCGCGCTCACCACGAGCGACGAGACCATCCGGCGCGCCGAGGCCCTGGTCGGCAAGGTGCTCGGCAAGCACGCCATCCGCGCCCAGGACCGCTCCGGGTTCGTGGTCAACGCCCTCCTCATCCCCTATCTCCTCTCCGCCATCCGGATGTTCGAGTCCGGCATGGCCAGCCGCGAGGACATCGACAACGGCATGGAGCTGGGCTGCGCCCACCCCATGGGCCCCCTCAGGCTCTCCGACCTCATCGGCCTGGACACCGTCGCCTCCGTGGCCGACAGCATGTACGCGGAGTACAAGGAGCCCCTGTACGCCGCTCCCCCGCTGCTCCAGCGGATGGTCGACGCGGGCCGGCTGGGCCGCAAGACGGGCTCCGGCTTCTACACCTACTGACCGTGACCACCGGCGCCCGCCCCGCCTTCACACGGGGTGTGCGCCGGTGACCCGCGAACACCCTCCGCACACGCTCCCGCCCCGCCTGTCCGCGCGATTGACTCGGATCGTCGCACCGACAGTGTCTTCTCGAAATGGGGTACGGACCGTGACCATCCATCCCGAGCGCACCGCCACCACTCCGGCGGAGCTCGCGGAGCTCCGCCGGAGCCTCGACGTCGGCGTCGTCCGCATCGACGGCCGTCTCGCCCTGCTCTGCCAGCGCAGCGAACAGGCGGAGCGGGATCTCGCCGAAGTCGCCGAGCGGGTGCGGGCCCTGGAGCACGGCCGCTGGCCGCTGCCCTCGCTCGCCGCCCTCACGGGGGTCGCTGCGCTGGCTCTCGCGGTGTGGCAGGCCCTGGCCGGGCGGTGACGCGCCAGCGCCGGGGCGGAACCGCGGTCTCGCGACCGCGGGCCGTCCTGGGCTGGTCGCGCTCACGCGGCGGAGCCGCATATCGAGAACAGCCTCGCGCCCCTACGGGGCGTCCGTCAGCCCAGCCGCATGTGGTGCAGCAGGAGCAGCGCGGCGGCCATGTTGGCGGCCGGGACCTCGCCCCGTGCGATCAGGTCCGGCACCACCTTGAGCGGCACCCACTCACGGCGGTCCGACTCGAAGCCGTCCTCGGGGTCGCCGATGTACTCGGCCTCGTCCGTCCAGTAGATGTGGTGCCGGGCGTCGGTGAGCCCGTTGGACGGCTCGACGGTCATCAGATGCCTGAGCGGGCCCGGCCGCCAGCCGGTCTCCTCCTCCATCTCCCGGGCCGCGGCGACGGCGATGTCCTCGCCGTCCTCGACGACCCCGGCCGCCAGCTCCCAGCCCCAGTTGTCGGTGATGAAACGGTGCCGCCACAGCAGCAAAACCTCATTGGCCGCGTTGACCACGGTGGCCACGGCGACGGGCCGCAACCGGATGAGGAAATGGTCGAGATGACGTCCGTCGGGGAGTTCGACGTCCGCGAGATTGACCTGGAACCAGCGGTTCTCGTAGACGGTCAGCTCCCTGAGATTCTTCCAACGCACGTTCTGCCACCTTCCGCCGAGGTGGCCACCTCCCGGGCGCCGTCCTGGCGACCTCTCTCACAACGGCACGCGCAGCGCCCCGTCGATCATCTCGGCGGCCTCGGCCGTGGCCGCGCACCCACTTTCGATCAGGTGCTCGCGCACCGCACGGAGCCGGTCCCGTAAGCGCTGCGATTCCATGCCTCTCGCCTGCTCGGTCATCTCCCGCGCGGTGGCCACCGCCTTGTCCGCGTCTCCCTGACGCAGCTCGATGTGCGTGAGCATGGCGAGCCGGTGGACACGGCCCCGGTCGTGGGCGGGGGTGTCGACGGCCCGGTCCGCGTGCTCACGGGCGGGCCCGAGGTCGCCGAGGCTCAGCAGGGCCTCCGCCACCTGTACGTTCACCAGTCCGGGCTGGACATAGCCGGTCTCGGCGGGCTCCAGGCCCCGGTGGATGCGCTCGGCCGCCGCCTCGGCGCGCCGGATGCAGCCCAGCGCCCCCTGGCCGTCCCCGAGCCGGGCGTAGGCCTTGGCCTGCATGGCGTAGAGGTCGGCGGCGAGCGCCGGGGTGAGGTCCCGGCCGGCGGCCCGCACCGCGGACTCCGCGAAGGCGACGGCCTGCCGGTACTCCCCCATGAAGAGCGACTGGTTGACGAGGAGGGCGATCACGTAGGCGCCCAGGCCACGGTCGTTGCTGGCCTTCGCGAGCCGCAGGGCCTGGTGGAAGTAGCGCTGGGCCAGGCCGTGGGCGTCCGAGTCGTAGGCGCAGATCCCCGCGACGGCCACCAGCCCCCCGGTGGCCCGGTGCAGCTGACGGCCCATGGCGTCGGAGTAGCCGCCGCGCAGCAGGGGCGCGGCCTCGGCGTTGAGGAAACCGACGACCCGGGCGCGCGTCGCCACGCCGCCCGCCTTGCGGTACATCTGCTCGTAGTGGGCGCGGGCCGCGCGGAGCATCTCGATGTCGGCCATCGAGACGCGGGTGAGCCCGCGCCGGGAGACGTCGGCGTCCTCGGGCGGGTTCTCCCACTCCCACACGGGGATGACGGCGGGGGTGCCGGTGACGGCGGGGGCCCGGACGACGTGCTCGCGCTGCTGCTCGTCGGAGCGCCACAGGGCGGTGGCGCGGTCGACGAAGCCGGACAGCGGGGTGCCGGGGGCCCGGGGGGCGCCGGGGGTGGCCAGGCCGATGTCGTCGAGGGTCAGCGCGCGGCGCAGCCGCTCGCCGAGGACCTCGCAGATCAGGTCCGGCACCTGGCCGCGGGGCCGCTGGCCCTTCAGCCAGCGGGCGACGGCGGTGTGTTCGTAACGCAACGCCAGTCCCCGGGCCCGGCCCGCCGCGTTGATGTGCGCGGCGAGACTCGCATGGGAGATTCCCGCTTCGTCGAGGACGGCGTCGAGCAGTGTGTTGGGCTCCATCCTGCCCTCCGGTGCGCTCGGTGGGATCAGCGTAGTGGAGATCCCTTCGCACGGGGTGTGAACGGGCCACGGGCGCGGGCGCACGTCAGGGGCCCGCGACGAGCGCCCGGGGCGGCCGGGAGGCGGCCGGTGAACCGGGGCCGCGGTCGTTCCGCAGGGCGAGGAGCGCGAAGTCGTCCGTGACCGGTCCGCCGGTGTGGCGCAGCAGCGCCGCCTGCACCCGGGCGACGAGGGTCGCGAGGGCGGGCGGGGCGCCCCGGGCGGCCTCGGCGAGGGCGCCCGCGAGGGGGAAGAACGCGCCCGTCGCGTCGCGGGCGTCCTCGACGCCGTCGGTGTGGAGCACCAGGACGTCGCCGGGGAGCAGCCGGGTGAGCGGGAGCGGCGACAGCTCGGTGGGCAGGGGGAACACCCCGAGCGGGGGCAGCGGGTCGCCGGGCGCGAGGACGGCCGGTCCGGGCCCGTGGGCCGGGCCGCCGGACAGCCGGTGCGGCCAGGGGTGGCCGCAGTTGAGCGCCACGACCTCGCCCTCCGCGCGGACCTCCAGCAGGAGGACGGTCGCGAACTCCTCGGCGTCCCAGCGGTCCCCGTCGAAGCCGGCCGGCTGCCGCTGGTCCCGCTCGCGCAGGTGGCGGTGGAGGGAGCGCTCCAGGCGGCGCAGCACGTCCGGCAGCCGGGCCTCGTCGTGCGCGGCGTCGCGGAAGCTGCCGAGGAGGGCGGCGGCGGTGCCGAGCGCGGGGAGGCCGTGGCCGCGTACGTCGCCCATGAGGACGCGCACGCCGTGCCGGGTGCCGAGGGCGTCGTAGAGGTCGCCGCCGACGAGCGCGCCCTCTCCGGCGGACACATGGCGGCCGGCGAGGGCGATCCCGTCGAGCCGGGGCGGCAGGGGGCGCAGCAGCACGGTCTGCGCGGTGATCGCGACCTCGCGGGCGCGCTCCAGTTCGCCGGTGAGCCGGCGGGTACGGCCGGAGATCAGATAGCTGGCCGCGACGACGGCGAGGACGGCGCCGCACGTGCCGATCCTGCCGCTCACGGCCGCGCGCCCGGACGCCCCGGGCGGCACGAGCGCGAGCAGCGCGCAGGCGCCGCCGAGCAGGACGCACTGGCGGCGCCCGGTACCGGCGCAGGCGATCGCGGGTGTCGCGGCGAGGAGTTCGATGAACTGGGTGCCGAGGGGGCTGAGGAGTTCCCAGAGGACGACCGCGAGGACCCACAGCCCGGGCAGTACGAACACGATTCCCCGCCGGAAGCGAGCCTCTTGTGTACGGATCATTCCGTCGGCCCCCTAGCAGCAAAGACGCGCCGATTCTCGCGACAGCGCAAGCCGATGCGGAGGGTTGGCCCCTGTTTTCCACCCGAACGAGGGATGCCGGGGCCTCCGACGGCCCGTTTCCGGGCGCCCCGTAGGGGCGCGGGGCTGTGTCGATATGCGGCTGCGCCGCGTGGGCGCGACCAGCCCAGAACCGCCCGCAGCCGCGAGACAACGGTTCCACCCCGCCGCTCGCGCGCGGCGAACGCACAACGGGGCCCGGGTGGTGAACCCGGACCCCGTCGTCGCTCAGGCCGTCATCACGAAGGCCCGCAGCCAGGCGCTACGCGCCGCGCAGCACCGCGCCCGTGCGCTCGACGGCGGCCTGGACCGCCGTGTCGCGCGCGGCCGACGCCTCGTCGGCCGTCAGCGTGCGGTCGGCGGCCCGGAAACGCAGCGCGTAGGCCAGCGACTTCTTGCCCTCGCCGAGCTGCGCGCCGGTGAAGACGTCGAACAGGCGCAGCGACTCCAGCAGCTCGCCGGCGCCGTCCCGCAGGGCGGCCTCGACATCGGCCGCCGGGACCGAGGAGTCGACGACGAGCGCGACGTCCTGGGTGGCGACCGGGAAGGTGGAGACGCGCGGGCCCTGGACGGCGCCCGTGCCGGCCCGCTCCAGCAGATCGAGGTCGATCTCCATGGCGGAGGTCCGCTCCGGCAGGCCGAACGCCTTGACGACGCGCGGGTGGAGCTCACCGGCGTTGCCGACGGCCACCTCCTGCCCGTCGATCAGGACGGACAGCGCCGCGCAGCGGCCCGGGTGGTAGGGCGCCTGCTGGTCCTGACGGATGATCAGCTCCGCGCCGGCCTCACGGGCGACGACGCGGCCCGCCTCGACGGCGTCGGCCCAGCCGGCCGGACGGCCCTGGCCCCACCAGCCGGCCCGCTCGCGGGCACCGGCGAGGACGACGGCGGCACGGCGCGGCTGCCGGGGCAGCGCGGCGTTCAGGCCGGCGATCTCCTCGTCGGTGGGACGGCGGTCGACGGGCAGCCGGGCCGGGACGCCCTCGTCGCCGGTCGGCTGGAAGACCAGGCCGGTCTCGAAGAGCGCCAGGTCGTGCTCGCCGCGGCTGTCGTTGCGGCGCAGGGCGGCGAAGAGTCCCGGCAGCATGGTGGTGCGCAGCGCCGGCTCGGCCTCGGAGAGCGGGTTGGCCAGGCGCACGGTGGTGCGGCGCTGGTCGTCGGCCGGCAGGCCCAGGTGGTCCAGGGCCCAGTCCCCGATGAAGGGGTAGTTGAGCACCTCGACGTAGCCGGCCCCGGCCAGGGCCCGGCCGACGCGGCGGTGGAGCCGCTGGCGGTGGGTCAGGCCGCGCCCGGCGGGCGGCGCGGGCAGCGCCGAGGGCACGTTCGCGTAGCCCTCCAGCCGGATGACCTCCTCGGCGAGGTCGTTGGGGTCGGTGAGGTCGGGCCGCCAGCTGGGGACGGTGACGATCAGCTCGTCCTGGCCGTAGACGTCGCAGCCGACCTCCTGGAGGCGGCGGACGACGGTCTCGCGGCCGTACTCGAGACCGGCGACGCGGTCCGGGTGGTCCGCGCGGATGGAGATGGTGCGCGGCCCGCTGGGGGCGACGACCTCGGTGACGCCGGCCTCGGCGGTGCCGCCGGCGAGCAGCACCAGCAGGTCGACCGTGCGCTGGGCGGCGGCGGAGGCGGCCTGCGGGTCGACACCGCGCTCGAAGCGCTTGGACGCCTCGGTGGTCAGCCGGTGGCGGCGGGCGGCGCGGGCGATGGCGACCGCGTCGAAGTGGGCGGCCTCGATGACCACGTCGGTCGAGCCCTGGCCCGCGGCGTGGTCGGCGATCTCCGTCTCGGCGCCGCCCATCACACCGGCGAGGCCGATGGGGCCCCGGTTGTCGGCGATGACGAGGTCCTCGGCGTCCAGGACGCGCTTGGTGCCGTCGAGGGTGGTGAGCTTCTCCCCGGGCTGGGCGCGGCGCACGCCGATCGTGCCGTTCAGGGTGGCGCGGTCGTAGGCGTGCAGCGGCTGGCCCAGTTCGAGCATCACGTAGTTGGTGACGTCGACGGTCAGCGAGATCGGGCGCATGCCGGCCTTCTGGAGGCGGCGGCGCAGCCAGATCGGCGACTGGGCCTCGGGGTCGATGCCGGTGACCGTGCGGGCGGTGAAGCGGTCGCAGCCGCTGGGGTCGGCGACGGCGACCGGGTAGCCGTAGCCGTTGGGCGCGGGCACGTCCAGCAGGGCCGGGTCGCGCAGCGGCAGACCGTAGGCGGTGGCCGCCTCACGGGCGATGCCGCGCATCGACAGGCAGTAGCCGCGGTCGGGCGTGACGGCGATGTCGAGGACCTCGTCGACGAGCTGGAGCAGCTCGATCGCGTCGGTGCCGACCTCGTGCTCGTTGGAGAGCACGATGATGCCGTGGGTGCCGTCGTCGCCCATGCCCAGCTCGTCGCCGGAGCAGATCATGCCGCGCGAGACCTTGCCGTACGTCTTGCGCTCGGCGATGGCGAAGTCGCCGGGGAGCACGGCGCCGGGCAGCGCGACGACGACCTTGTCGCCGACGGTGAAGTTGCGGGCGCCGCAGACGATCTCCTGCGGCTCACCGGTGCCGTTGGCCGTGCCGACGTCGACGGTGCAGAAACGGATCGGCTTGCGGAAGCCCTCGAGCTCCTCGATGGTGAGGACCTTGCCGACGACGAGGGGGCCGGTCAGGTCGGCACCGAGCTGCTCGACGCGCTCGACCTCGAGGCCGGCGTCGATCAGCTTGGCCTGCACGTCGCGGCCGGTCTCGCCGGCCGGCAGGTCGACGTATTCCCGCAGCCAGGAAAGCGGGGCGCGCATCAGATCTCCATCCCGAACGGCCGGGTGAAGCGCACGTCACCCTCGACCATGTCTCGCATGTCCTCGACGTTGTGGCGGAACATCAGCATCCGCTCGATGCCGAACCCGAAGGCGAAGCCGCTGTACTTCTCCGGGTCGATGCCCGCGGCGGTCAGCACCCGGGGGTTGACCATGCCGCAGCCGCCCAGCTCGATCCAGCCCTCGCTGGAGCAGGTGCGGCACGCCTTGTCGGGGTTGCCCACCGACTCGCCGCGGCAGGCGAAGCACACCATGTCCATCTCGGCGGACGGCTCGGTGAACGGGAAGTACGACGGGCGCAGCCGGGTCCGCATGTCCTCGCCGAAGAGCACCCGCACCATGTGGTCGAGGGTGCCCTTGAGGTCCGCCATGGTCAGGCCCTCGTCGATGGCGAGGAGCTCGACCTGGTGGAAGACGGGGGTGTGGGTGGCGTCCAGCTCGTCGGTGCGGTAGACGCGGCCCGGGCAGATCACGTAGACCGGGGGCTCGCGGTCGAGCATCGAGCGGATCTGCACCGGGGAGGTGTGGGTGCGCAGCACGACGCCGGAGTCGGCGGCCCCCGCGGCGGAGCCGCTATCGGCACGAGCGGTGCCCCGCACGAAGAAGGTGTCCTGCATGGTGCGGGCCGGGTGATCCGGCGCCAGGTTGAGGGCGTCGAAGTTGAACCACTCGGCCTCGACCTCGGGGCCCTCGGCGACCTCGTAGCCCATGGCCACGAAGACGTCCTCGATGCGCTCGCCGATCGTGGTCAGCGGGTGGCGGGCACCGGCCGGCACACGGTCGTACGGCAGGGTGACGTCCACCGCCTCCTCGACCAGGACGCGGGCGTCGCGCTCGGCCTCCAGCTCCGCCTGACGGGCGGCGAGGGCCTTGTTCACGGCGCCGCGGGCCATGCCCACGCGCTTGCCCGCCTCGGCCTTGGCCTGCGGCGGCAGGGCGCCGATCTCGCGGTTGGCCAGGGCCAGCGGGGAGCGGTCGCCCATGTGGGCGGCCTTCGCCTCGCGGAGGGCTTCGAGGTCGGCGGCCGCGGCGAGGGCGGCGAGCGCCTCGTCCCGCATCCGCTCGATCTCTTCCGGTTTCAGTGCCTCGACCTCGACAGGGTCGTACGACTTATTGGGTGCCGACATCTCTTCCCGTGCTTCCGATTGGGGTGGCTTCGCTTCGCTGCGCGACTTCGCCCGACGACGTTGGCCAAAGGTGGTGCCAAAGGTGCCAAAGGTCGAGTCTAAGGGGCGCGTGTGGTGGGACGAGCCCGTGGGCCGCGCTCAGGCCTGGGTGAGGAAGGCCGGGGCACCCACGGGCAGGGTAAATCGGAACTGGGCGCCGCCGTGGGCGGCCCGCCCCACCGTGATCGTCCCGCCGTGGGCGTCGACGATGCCCTTGACGATGTACAGCCCCAGGCCGGTGCCGCCGCGCTTGCTCCCGCGCCAGAAGCGGGTGAAGACGCGGGCCATCGACTCCTCCGGGATACCGGGGCCCTCATCGCTCACGGTGACCGCCGTCCCCTCCGCGTGGGCCTTCGTCAGTGCTGGTGTCACTTCTATGGTGACGACTCCCTCGCCGTGGCGCACGGCGTTTTCCAGGAGGTTGCCCAGCACCTGGTCGACCTTGTCCGGATCCGCCCAGAGCGGGGGCAGTGAATCGGCGACCTTGATCTCGAACCGCTCGGGCCGCATCCCGGCCCGGGTGTAGCTCGCCACGTGCCGGCGGACGGCGGCGGCCATGTCGACCGGCTGCCGGCGCACCTCCAGCCGGCCGGAGTCGATCCGGGAGATGTCCAGCAGCTCGGCGATCAGCCGGGTGACCCGGTCGGCGTCGGCGTCGACCGTCTCCAGCATCAGCCGCTTCTGGTCGTCGGTGAACCGCTCCCACTTGGCCAGCAGCGTGGCCGTGAAGCCCTTGACGGAGGTCAGCGGGGAGCGCAGCTCATGGGCGACGGTGGCGATCAGCTCGGCGTGGCTGCGCTCGGTGCGCCGGCGCGCCTCGGTGCCGCGCAGCTGGACCACCACGCGCACCACCGGCCCGCCGGGCCGCTCGCGGACGTAACGGGCGGAGACCAGCACCTGGCGGCCGCCGGGCAGCAGCAGATTGCGCTCGGGCTGGCCGGTGCGGGTGGCGAGGCCGCCGTAGGGGTCGGTCACGGCCCACCAGCGGCGGCCGTCCAGATCCTCCAGCGGCAGGGCGCTCTCCAGCTGCCGGCCCAGCACGTCGGCCGGGCGCACGGCGGTGATCCGGGCCGCGGCGGCGTTGAAGCAGGTGATCCGGCCGGTGGCGTCGGCGACGACCAGCCCGTCGGGCAGGTCGTCGGCGTGGAGGCCGGCGGCCGGCCCCGGGGAGCCCGTGGAGGCGGCCGGGCATGTGCCGGCCACCGTGCTCCCGGACGTTCTGACGTTCATCGACCCGCACCCCCTCCCGACCCCCGGAGCGCCAACCCTACTAGCTGGAGGTCACGGAGCGGCACCCTCCGGACGCGCGCTGCGCACGGGCGGAGGCGTAGAGGCACACCGCGGCGGCGGTGGCGAGGTTGAGGCTCTCGGCCTTTCCGTGGATCGGGACGCGCACCACGGCGTCGGCGAGCGCCCGGGTCTCCTCCGGCAGGCCCCAGGCCTCGTTTCCGAAGATCCAGGCGCTGGGACCGCCCATGCTGCCCTGGTCCAGCTCCTCGTCCAGGTCCTTGTCGCCGGCGCCGTCGGCGGCCAGGATCCGCGCCCCGGCGGCCTTCAGGCCCGCGACGGCCTGCTCGACGGGGACGCCCACGGCCACCGGCAGGTGGAAGAGGGAGCCCACGGAGGCCCGTACCGACTTGGGGTTGTAGAGGTCCACGGAGGCGTCGGTCAGCACGACGGCGTCGGCGCCCGCGGCGTCCGCGCAGCGCAGGACCGTACCGGCGTTGCCGGGGTCGCGGACGTGCGCGAGGACGGCCACCAGCCGGGGGCGGCCGGCGAGGATCTCCTCGAAGGGCGAGTCCAGGAAGCGGCACAGGCCGACGATGCCCTGCGGGGTGACGGTGTCGGACATCTCCGCGATGACCTCGTCCGTCGCGGTGAGCACGGGCACCCCGGCGGTGTGGGCGGCGGCGACGATGTCGGCGTGGCGCTCGGCGGCGTCCGGCGTCACGTACACCTCGATGAGGTGGTCGACGGCCTCGCGCACGGACTGCGGGCCCTCCGCGATGAAGCGGCGTTCCTTGCTGCGGAAGCTCCGCTTGGCGAGACGGCGGGCCGCGATGACACGGGGCGATCGCAGGGAGGTCAGCTCGGGGGCCGCCATGGGCTCACTTTCGGTAGCGGAGGTGCGGGTGCTGCTGGGCGCCCGGTGAGCGTCCCGGCACGGTGGGTGCCGGGGGCCGGACGCGAGCGGACCCGCAGGCCGGGGGCCTGCGGGTCCGAGCGGTGCCTTGCGGCGCCTGGATCAGGCGGCGGCCTTCGGCGCGTTGACGTCGGCCGGCAGGGCCTTCTGCGCGGCCTCGACGAGCGCGGCGAACGCGTTCATGTCGTTGACGGCCAGCTCGGCCAGCATCTTGCGGTCCACCTCGATGTTGGCGGCCTTCAGACCCTGGATGAGGCGGTTGTACGTCATGCCGTTCTGGCGGGCAGCGGCGTTGATGCGCTGGATCCACAGCTGACGGAAGTCGCCCTTGCGCTTCTTGCGGTCGTTGTAGTTGTAGACCAGGGAGTGGGTGACCTGCTCCTTGGCCTTGCGGTACAGACGCGACCGCTGACCGCGGTAGCCGCTGGCCTGCTCGAGGATCGCCCGGCGCTTCTTGTGCGCATTGACTGCGCGCTTGACGCGTGCCACTTGTTAACTCCTTGTAGCGGGGCCGTGGTGGTTTCTCACACGACCCGAAAACGATTGGGTCCCGGTGCGGACATTCGGCGCGAGGCCGAATGTCACATGCCGAGAAGCTTCTTGATCTTCTTGGCGTCGGCCGGGGCCATCTCGGCGTTGCCGGTGAGGCGACGCGTCAGGCGGGACGACTTGTGCTCGAGCAGGTGGCGCTTGCCAGCGCGCTCACGCAGGACCTTGCCGGAGCCGGTGACCTTGAAGCGCTTCTTGGCACCGCTGTGCGACTTGTTCTTCGGCATAGCGCCGTTCTCTCCTCGTCGGTGGCACTCCACGGCCCTGTGGGGGGCGCGGTGAAGCGTCAACTGTTGATTGCTGTCCGGAGCGGGGGACGCCCCGGAGTGAGCACCAGGGCCGCGAGGCCCCGGGATCACGCCTCTGCGGGCTCCTCGGGGGCGTCCACGTCCGCGGTGGTTCCACCCTGGCGCTCCGCCTTGCGGGCGGCCTGGGCCTCGCGGGCTTCGGCCATCGCCTCGGTCTTCTTCTTGTGCGGACCGAGAACCATGATCATGTTGCGGCCGTCCTGCTTGGGGTTCGACTCGACGAAACCCAGGTCCTGGACGTCCTCCGCGAGACGCTGCAGCAGTCGGTAGCCGAGCTCCGGCCGGGACTGCTCGCGACCACGGAACATGATCGTGATCTTGACCTTGTCGCCCTGCTTGAGGAACCGGACGACGTGACCCTTCTTGGTGTCATAGTCGTGCGGGTCGATCTTCGGCCGGAGCTTCATCTCCTTGATGACCGTGTGCGCCTGGTTCTTGCGCGCCTCACGGGCCTTCATGGCCGACTCGTACTTGAACTTCCCGTAGTCCATGAGCTTGCAGACCGGCGGGCGTGCGTTCGCCGCCACCTCGACCAGGTCGAGGTCGTACTCCTGCGCAAGCTCCAGGGCCTTGGCAAGCGGCACAATGCCTACCTGCTCGCCGCTGGGACCGACAAGTCGCACCTCGGGGACGCGGATCCGGTCGTTGATGCGGGGCTCGGCGCTGATGGGGCCTCCTCGGTAGCACCACGCGGCACCCTCGTGGGGCCGCGCAACGTCTTTTCGTAAAGACCAACCGCGCCGGCACATGAAAAATGCCCCGACGGGCACAGGCGGGGCTCCATACCGGAACACCGCCACGGCAAGCCGCGGGGCGCTATCGGGCAGCTCCATCGTCCGTACGGAACGATGGCTACCGCCTGACCGGAGACCTGCCGACCGATGGTCGACCAGGTGGGAGAACGGAGCTCCACTTGTGGGCCGGGCACACGGATGCGCTCAGCCGGTCGTTTACCGACGATAGCAGGTGGGGAGCAGGCGTGCTAACCGGGCGTACCGGCCGGTGGAGAACCGATCCGGCACCGGGACGTATCGTGTGCGCCATGAGCGACGCGACCCCCACCAGCGGGGAGAACCCCACCCCCGACTTCGACACCATGACCCGCGACATCGCGGACGTCCCCGCCGTCGAGGTGATCACCACGGTCGCGGTGCACCTGATGAGCGCGGCGGCGGTCAACCTCGGCCTCGCCGAGGACGGCGAGCGGCACAAGGACCTCGACGAGGCCCGCAAGCTGATCACCGCGCTCGCCGGGCTGGTCACCGCGAGCGCCACCGAGGTCAGCAACTTCCACGCGGCCCCGCTGCGCGACGGCCTGAAGTCGCTCCAGCTGGCCTTCCGCGAGGCGTCCGTCGTCCCGGACGAGCCGGGCCAGGGGCCCGGTGAGAAGTTCACCGGACCCGTGTACGCGTAGCGGGTTCTCCCTCGAGGGCCGGTCAGGCCGGGCCGCCGTAGCGCGGCCGGTCGGGCCGGCCCTCGCCCGTACCCGCCAGCGGCTCGGGCGCCGCGAGCTCGTCCGCGAGCATGGCGACCCCGTGCGGCGGGTGGGTGACCCGGTGGGCGAACGAGGCGAGGGCACCGCCGACCAGCGGGGCGATGATGAACAGCCACAGCTGGGACAGGGCCGCGCCGCCCGCGAAGAGCGCCGGGCCGATGCTGCGTGCCGGGTTGACCGAGGTGCCGGTCAGCGGCACGCCGACCAGGTGGTCCACCGCCAGCGCCAGGCCGATGGCCAGCCCGCCGAAACCCACGACGGCGACCCGGTGGGTCACCGCGAGCACCACGAACACCAGCAGGAAGGTCAGGACGACCTCGGCGAGGAACGCGCCGCCGGTGTTGATGTGCACGGCCGAGCGGTCCGCGTAGCCGTTGCTGCCGAACGTCCCGTCGGTCTTGATGCCGGGCACCTGTTTGGCGATCAGGAAGAGGATCGCCGCGCCGACGATGCCGCCCACCAGCTGTGCGATCCAGTACTCGATGGCCGTGTGGATCGTGATGCGGCGCTCCAGCAGCAGGCCGAGCGTCACCGCCGGGTTGAGGTGGCAGCCCGACACCGGCCCCAGGGCGTACACCAGGGCCAGAAGAGTGAAGCCGAACGTCAGGGCGATGCCGACCACGCCGATGTAGTCGGCCGCGAGGACGACGGAGCCCACGGCGAACAGCACCAGCAGCAGGGTTCCGAGGAACTCGGAAGCGGCGGTCCTGGTCTTCACCGGGTCCAGATTGGCCAGGGCCGGCTTCACGTTCTTCAGGGCGTCCATGGCGACCTCCTGAGGATCTCGTGGACCGTCCTCGTGAAATTGTCGGACGGTCTCCCCGGGAGCGCCTGTCGGGACCGCCGCGGCCGGCGGCCCGGCTAGCGGCTGAAGAGCGCCTCTCCCGGGACGTGCGCCGTCGGGGGCAGCAGCGCGAGGTCCAGGCCCCGCACCAGCCGCTCCCGCAGCACCTCGGCGGCGGCCAGCCCCTCGGCGACCCGGCGCACCACGTCACCGGGCGTCGCGTCCCCGGCCAGGACCAGCGCCAGCGTGCCGTCGGCCTCGCCGGACGGGGTGAGGTGGGCCCGCAGCACCCCGGGCTCGGCCGCGAGGACGTCCCGCAGGGCGCCGGTGACGGCGGGGTCGGCCAGCGGGTCCGCGCTGTCGCGGCCCTCGGCCAGGGCCAGCAGCGCGGGGCCGGTCAGCGGGTAGGTCACGGGACCGGCCAGGTCGAGCACGATGGTGTCGGCCTTCTCGTGCACGGCGGCCTGCAGGGCCTGGTGCAGCGGCACGGCCACGGGCCGCGCGTCGGCGCGCCACCGCTTCATCGTCTCCATCGAGGTGAACGCGGGCAGCGCGCGGCGCCCGTCCGGCGCCTGGAGCGTCGGTACGGCCATGTCGCTGGTCTTCTCGCGCTTGAGCCCGTCGGGCCCGGTCTCCACCTCGCCGAGCACGGCGACCACGGGCACGAGCAGCCGGACGCCCGGCAGGGCGGCCAGCACCCGCTTCTCGGCCGCGGCCGACCGGTCCGCCGCCCAGGCGGCGAGCGCCTCGGCGAGAGCGGGGTCGGCGGAGCCGTCGTCGTCGGAGAACGGGGAGTCCGGGATGTTCTTGAGCGCCACGGCCCGAGCGTATCGGGTGGGGCTCCGCCCCTGGACCCCGGTCCTCGATCGCCGGACGGGCGGGGATCAGCCCGCCCGGCGGTCGAGGACGCCGGCCGACCGCCGGCGCCGCAGCGCCGCCGACACGGCGAGCAGCAGCACTCCCACCCCGCCCGCGACGAGCGCCGAGACGCCCGGCCCGCTCCCGGAGGCGTCCCCGGGCGCGGCCCCCGGCCCCCCGCCGAAGTACCGCGGCACCGCGGGCGCGCGGCGCGCCTCCACGCCCTCCCGGCCGGCCTTCTCGATGGCGGCCGCCGGGTCCACCATCCCCGCGCCGACCTCGTCGTCGCGGCCGCCCGTCGGCCGGTCCCGCGCGGTGTCGGTCAGCAGCTCGCGGACCCGCGCCGGGCTCAGCCCCGGCCGGGCGGCGCGCAGGAGCGCCGCGGCCCCGGAGACGAAGGCGGAGGCCGCGCTCGTCCCCCAGCCCTCGTAGTAGCGCCGGTCCGGGTCGGCGATGACGACGTCGACGCCGGGCGCGCTCACGGTGGCGTACCAGCGGCGGGTGGAGAAGGAGGCGCGGCCGCCGTAGCGGTCGACGGCCGTCACGGCGATCACGCCGGGGTAGGCCGCCGGGTAGGAGACGTGGTCGCCGTGCTCGCCGCCGTTGCCTGCGGAGGCGACGACGACGGCCCCCTTGGCGAGCGCGTACTGCACGGCCGCGTCCTCGCGCGGCTCGGGATGCGCGGTGTCGCTGTCGTCGCCCAGGGACAGGTTGATCACGTCGGCGCCGTGGTCGGCGGCCCAGCGGATGCCGTCCGCCAGCGCGCTGCCGCGCGCTCCCCGGGCCTTGGCGCGGGCGGGGTCGCTGTCCTCGAGGATCACCCGCACCGGGAGGATCCTCGCCTCGGGGGCGACGCCGGTGATCCCGTCGGCGTCGTCGTCGCCGTGCCCGCGCCCGGCGATGATCCCGGCCATGGCGGTGCCGTGCCGGGCCCAGGAGCGGTCGCCGGGCCCGGCGCCGAAGCCGATCAGGTCCTTGCCGGGGAGCACCCGTCCCCGCAGATCGGGGTGGCCGTCGTCGACACCGGTATCGAGCACGGCGACGGTGATCCCGGCGCCCTTGGTGGTCCGCCAGACGTCCTGGACGTGGAGGGCGTCGAGCGCCCACTCCTGCGCCCTTATGGCGTCCGCCCGGGCCGGGGCGGCGCCGAGCACGGCGAGGGCGGTCCCGGTGGCGAGCGCGGCCAGGGCCCGGCGCGGGCGCGTCATCGGTCGTCCTCCCGGCCCGCCGGCCGGTGCGCGGCGTCGCGGTAGGCGCGCGCCACCTCCTCCACGAGGGCCGTCGCGTCATGGCCGAGGCCCGCCTGCGCCGGGGCCTCGGTGGCGCCGGGGACGACCGCCCGGGCGGCGGGCAGCGGCGGGGTGCCCGTACGGCCGTCGGCGAAGCCGGTGACGGCGTAGACGACGGCGGGGACGTCCGTCATGACGGTGATGTACCAGCTGGCGCGCTGCGCGTCGCCGAAGCGCGCGGCGGGGGTGTCCCGGAGCGCGAGGGGGCGGGGCATCAGGTCGGCGCGCTCGTCGAGGTGTTCGTCGGCGAACCGGCGGCGCAGGGCGCGCATGCCGGCGGCATCGGCGTCGGTGACGAGCAGGCCGACGGTGGTCACGTGCGAGGACGTGGCGTCGGCGTAGGTGGCGCGCAGCAGCCGGGCGCAGCCGACGGGGGCCAGGGCGGTGGCGAGGAGGGGGTCGAAGGCGTCGGCGCAGCCGCTGTCGGGGGCGACGCCCAGCCGGGTCCAGTCGCGCGGGGCGCCGCCGGGTCCGGCCGCGTCCCGGTGGACGGTGGCCGGGAAGATCCGGTCGACGGGGAGGCCGCGCCAGAGGGTGGCGCCGCGCGTGTAGGCGGCCTCGGCGGCGGAGCCGTCGCCCGGGCCGGCGGCCAGGCAACTCCCGGTCACGGCCCCGGCTATGAGGCCGAGCCCGAGGACGAGGCTGACGGCGGCGGCGACGGCGCGCCCGGAGCCCCGCGAGGGCGGGCCGGGAGCGGGGACGGGGAGCGGGGGCGGCGGGGGTGCCCAGTGGGGGGCGGCGGGCGGCGGCAGGGCTTCCGCTTCGGTGCTCAACCTGCGCTCCCCCTTGCGAGCCGGCCGGTCGTACCGCCGTATGTCGGATATCCGCCACATCCGCCGCCGACCCGAAGGCCGTGGCGTGCGCGCCACTTTACGGTGCGCGACACGACGGGTGCCATTCGCCCGGGCCCGACCCCTGGTCAGCGGATTCCGGCTCTGGCAGGCTGCCCGCCATGTCGTCCGACAGAGCGCGTTACGACCGGGCCACCGCCCATCTGGACGCTCCCCTCGCGGTGGTCGATACCGGGGCGTTCGACGTCAATGCCGCCGATCTGGTGCGGCGGGCGGGGGGCAAACCGGTACGAGTGGCGAGCAAGTCCGTGCGGTGCCGGGCACTGCTGGAGCGGGTGCTGGCGCGCGACGGCTTCGCGGGCGTGCTGGCGTACACCCTCGCCGAGGCGCTGTGGCTGGCGCGTTCGGGGATTCCGGACGTCCTGGTCGCCTATCCGTCGACGGACCGCACGAGCCTGGCGGAACTGACCTCGGACCCCAAGCTGGCCGCCGCGGTGACGCTGATGGTGGACGACCCGACGCAACTGACGATGGTGGAATCGGCCCGAACGGGGCGTGAGGAGATCCGAATCTGCCTGGAGTTGGACGTCTCACTGCGACTACTGGGAGGCAGGGTACGGATCGGGGCGTTGCGGTCACCGCTGAACGATCCGGCCGAACTGGCGGAGCTGGCCCGGTCAGTGGCCCGCCGCCCGGGGTTCCGCCTGGTGGGCCTGATGGCCTACGAGGCGCACGTGGCGGGCGTGGGCGACAGAATCCCCGGCCACCCCGTCCGCTCCCGGGCGATCCGACTGATGCAGTCAGTCGCCCGGGACCGGGTGGCGGCCGTGCGCGCGGAGGCGGTGCGGGCCGTACGGGAGGTGACGGAACTGGAGTTCGTCAACGGCGGCGGCACGGGCAGTGTGCAGCACACGGCGGCCGAGGACGCGGTGACGGAGATCGCCGCCGGTTCGGGGCTGTACGCGCCGCGCCTGTTCGACGGCTACTCGGCCTTCACCGCCCGCCCCGCCGCGCTGTTCGCGCTGCCCGTGGTGCGCCGGCCCGGGGTGGGCGTGGTGACGGTCCTGGGCGGCGGCTACCCCGCGTCGGGCGCGGCCGGACGGGACCGCCTGCCGGTCCCGTACCTCCCGGCGGGCCTGCGGCTCGCGGGGCGGGAGGGTGCGGGCGAGGTGCAGACCCCGCTGCTGGGACACCCCGCCGACGATCTGCTGATCGGCGACCGGGTGTGGTTCCGGCACGCCAAGGCGGGCGAACTGTGCGAGCGGTTCGCGGAGCTCCACCTTGTGGAGGGCGACCGGGTGGTGGGGACGGTCCCGACGTACCGGGGGGAGGGCCGCGCGTTCCTGTAACGGGCTCCTCCCGTGCGGGGTTCGGTGGACTTTCCGGGTGCCCCCGGTGGGGGTTGCCCGCGCCTGCGGCGCGGGTTTCGCCCCCCCCACCCGCCCGATTGCCCGGAACGGATCGCTCAGCCACGGGCATGGGGTGACGTGAGGGGGCGGGGTGGGGCGGACGGGCCCTGGTAGGGGCGTAAGGAGCTCTTCGCCGCTGGGGCCAAGTACGGGGCAACCAGCACCGTGATACCAGGCACCGCGAAGAGCTCAGCCCCGTAAGGGCCCGTCCACCCCACCCCGCCCCCGACCCACCACCGACCCTTACGGCACGAGAATCAGCCGCACCGGATCCCCGACCTTCTTCCGCAACCGTTCGACACCAACCGCCGCCTCCGCCAGCGGCAGCGTGCCGCTGACCGACCGCCCAAGGTCCAGCCGCCCCAGACGGGCGAGCGCCACCAGCTCGTCCACATGCCCAGGCGCCGACCCGTAGTGCCCCAGAACCTGCTGCTCACGAAAAATGAGCGCCGCACCGTCGGCCAACGTCAGCGCCCCAGGAGCGATCCCGACGAGCACCAGCCGCCCACCCCGCCCCAGACAGCGCACGGCCTGGTCCCGGACGGCCGGCACGCCCGCCGTGTCGAGGGCGAGGTCGAGCCCCACCCCTCCGGTCGCCTCCAGGACCCGCTCGCGGACATCCACCGCACCGGCGTCCAAAGCCACATCGGCGCCGAACTCCAGGGCCCGCCGCCGGGCGCCCTCCAGCGGGTCGACGGCGATGATGGGCGCCGCCCCGGCCAGCCGCAGCAACTGCACCGCGTGCGCACCGAGCCCGCCGACCCCCCAGACCCCGGCGGGACGGGCGGGCCGCACCCGCCCAGTGGTCGTGATGGCGGCCCAGGGCGTGGAGACGGCGTCGGGAATGATGGCCGCCTGCTCGAAGGGCAGCCCGTCGGGGACCGGAACGAGCGTGTGGTGGTTGGCGAGGGCGTACTCGGCCCACCCGCCGTCGTAGTCGACGCCGCGCGTCCGGACGGCCCGGCACGGCTCGTGGCGCACGCACCCGGCGCACTCCCCACAGCGCTCCCCCGCCTGGAGCAGGACACGTTGCCCGGCGGCCCAGGGAGCCGGGACGTCCGGCCCGAGGGCATCGACGACCCCGGCGGTCTCATGCCCCAGGGTGACCTTCCCGGCACGGGCGAAGGCGGGCTTGAGCTCACCGTCCACAAGATGAACGTCGGACAGGCAGATGCCCGCGGCCCGCACCCGGACCCGGACCTGCCCGGGGCCGGGCTCGGGGACGGGTACCTCCTCGACGGCGAAACGGCCCGACCGCAGGTCGAGCCGTCCGGCGAGCATCGTCTCGGGCATGTCCGGACACCTCCGTGATCACGACAGGGTTCGCCTGGCGACAGAACCTGCCCGAGGAAACGTTCCTTCAACCACCCGGGCCCACCCGAGCCCAGCCGAGCCCACTCGAGCCGGGCGGAAGACCCGGTCAGAGGGCCATGTCCACCTGGTCCGGAATCACGCTGCCGTCCGCACGCCGCACCGGCACCTTGGACCCGTCGGCGGCCGTGGCACCGGTCGTCGAGCACGGGTACGTACCGGACTTGCGCGGCATCGGGTCGATGAACATCGGGTTGGCCACCCAGCGGCCGTCGGCGTCGTCGAACGCGCGGCACATCAGCTCGGACTTGTTGCGGTTGATGGCCACGTGCGCGCCGGTCGCGTCGTTCACGAACGTCACGTCCGTGTCGGCGTCGCCCGCGCCGAGCGCGATGCGGTGGGCCGGGTCCTGCTGCTTCCAGGCGGCGGCGCCCTTGATCTTGAAGATCTCCTGGTTGATCATGCAGCGCTTGCCGTCCATGTACGGCAGGGCGTCGCCGCGCCCGGTCTCGACACCACCACAACCCTTGATGACGGGGGTCAGCCGACCGTGCTTGGTGACGTTGCGAATGCCGATGGTGTGCTTCGCGTCGAGGCCCACCCCACTCGACCACGCCTCGGCGATCGGCTCGGAGGAGGCGGAGACGATGTAGACGTCGAATCCGGCCGCCTTGAGCGTGCGGATCAGGTCCTTCTGCTGGTCGTAGTAGCGCACGTACCCGGCGAGGGTGTGGGTGCCGACCTTCTGCGTGGCGCCGACGGGCGCGGCGAGCTGCTCGGCGCGGGCCTGCCGGGCGAAGGAGGTGAGCGCGGCCGGGGTGTGGCCGGCGAAGAGCTGCGGTATCCAGGCGTAGCCGGGGACGGTGCGGCGGTGGTTCCAGTCGCCGGCGAAGGCGTCCTCGCCCGCCATGGTCTTCGACTTCTCGCGGATCTCGAAGATCTCGTCGGCGCAGGCGGTGTTCTTCGAGGTGGGCAGCGGGCGGCCGACGCGGACGGCCGTGCCGCAGGCATTGGTGAGCGCCTTGTCCGCGGCGGGCGTCAGGAAGGCGTTGGTGTCCGTCCAGTGCGCGGGCCGCAGGATCTTGTCGTGCTTCAGGGCCCAGGCGAGGGTCGCGTCCGTGATGTCGTTCTTGACGACGGTGTTGTCCCAGTCGAAGGCGGCGACCGGGCGCGGGCCGCGCTTGCCGGAGCAGATGCCGCGCTCGTCGATCATCTTCTGGAGCTTGGCGCGGTTGTCGCCGTACCAGGGCAGCTTGGTGTCGAGCTGAGGACAGTTCGCGCGGGGCGTGCGGTCGTGGGGGGTGGCCGCGCCGGCGGGGAGCGGGGCGGCGGCGAGGGCGGCGACGGTGGCAAGACCGACGACAATGGCGGACGTGGTGCGCATGTGCTCTCTTTGGTGCGAGTGACGGACGGGGACACAGGCGGGGACCGGCCGACCGGTCCAGGTCCAGGTCCGGGTCCTGGACCGGTCGGCCGGTTTCCGGCTGCTGATCATGGACCCTACAGCGGCGTCACATAGGCCCCCGCGATGCCTCCGTCCACGAGGAACTCGGCGGCGTTCACGAAGGACGAGTCGTCGCTGGCCAGGAAGGCGACGGCGGCCGCGATCTCCTCCGGTTCGGCGAACCGCCCCACCGGCACGTGCACCAGCCGACGGGCCGCGCGCTCCGGGTCCTTGGCGAACAGCTCCTTGAGCAGCGGGGTGTTCACCGGCCCCGGACACAGCGCGTTGACCCGGATGCCCTCGCGGGCGAACTGCACCCCGAGCTCGCGGGACATCGCCAGCACGCCGCCCTTGGAGGCGGTGTAGCTGATCTGCGAGGTGGCGGCGCCCATCACGGCGACGAAGGAGGCGGTGTTGATGACGGAGCCCCGCCCCTGCCGCCGCATGTACGGCAGCGCGGCCTTGCAGCAGAGGTAGACGGAGGTGAGGTTGACCTCCTGGACGCGCTTCCATGCCTCCAGGCCGGTGGTGAGGATGGAGTCGTCCTCGGGCGGGGAGATCCCGGCGTTGTTGAAGGCGATGTCGACGGACCCATAGGTCTCGTACGCCGCCTGGAACAACGCCTCGACCTGGACGGGATCAGTCACATCGGTACGGACGAAGAGCCCGCCGACCGCATCGGCGGCGGCCTTGCCGGCGTTCTCGTCGACGTCGGCGCAGACGACGTGGGCGCCTTCGGAGGCGAGCCGCCGGGCGCTGGCCAGGCCGATGCCGCTGCCGGCTCCGGTGACGACGGCGGTGCGGCCGACGAGGCGGCGGCAGACAACTTGCGGGTCGGTCACTGGCTCTCCTCCAGAGGGTCGGTGAGGGGGTCGACGGCGACGAACACGTTCTTGGTCTCGGTGAAGGCGGCGAGCGCGCCGGGCCCCAGCTCCCGGCCGAGACCGGACCGCTTGAAGCCGCCGAAGGGCGTCCAGTAGCGAACGCTGCTGTGGGAGTTGACGGAGAGGTTGCCGGCGGCGACGGCCCGGGAGACCCGCAGGGCGCGGGAGACGTCCCGGGTCCACACCGAGCCGGACAGCCCGTACTCGGTGGCGTTGGCGAGCCGCACCGCCTCGGCCTCGTCCTCGAAGGGGATGACGACGGCGACGGGCCCGAAGGCCTCCTCCACGGCCACCCGGTCGTCCGGGGCCGCCGCCAGCACGGTCGCGGGGTACCAGTAGCCCTTGCCGGAGGGCACCTCGCCGCGGATGAGGGCCGGGGCGCTCTCGGGGACGTAGGACCGTACGCGCTCGCGGTGGGCGGCGGAGATGAGCGGGCCCATCCGCGTCGCCGGGTCGGTGGGGTCGCCGACGGTGAAGGACTTCACGGCCGGTTCCAGCAGCTCCAGGAAGCGGTCGTGGACGGACCGCTGGACGAGGATGCGGCTGCGGGCGCAGCAGTCCTGGCCGGTGTTGTCGAGGAAGGAGTCCGGGGCGGCGGCCGCGGCGCGCTCGATGTCGGCGTCGGCGAAGACGATGTTGGGGCTCTTGCCGCCGAGTTCGAGCGTCACCCGCTTCACCTGCTCCGCGCAGGTGGCCATGACGCTCCGGCCGACGGTGGTGGAGCCGGTGAAGACGACCTTGGCGACGCCGGGGTGCCGGACGAGCGCGTCCCCGGCCACCGGGCCCGCGCCCGGGAGCACCTGGAACAGCCCTTCCGGAAGCCCCGCTTCCAGGGCGAGGGCGGCGAGGCGGAGCGCGGTGAGCGGCGTGGTCTCGGCGGGCTTGAGGACGACGGCGTTCCCGGCGGCCAGGGCGGGGGCCAGGCCCCAGGCGGCGATGGGCATCGGGAAGTTCCACGGGGCGATGACGGCGACGACGCCGAGCGGTTCGTGGAAGGTGACGTCGAGCCCGCCGGGCACGGGGATCTGGGCGCCGTTGAGCCGTTCCACTCCCCCGGCGGCGTACTCCAGCAGGTCGCGGACGTTCCCGGCCTCCCAGCGGGCGCTCGCGACGGGGTGGCCCGCCTCGCGGACCTCCAGCAGCGCGAGCTCCTCCAAGTGCCCGTCGACCGCGTCGGCGAAGCGGCGCAGCTGCCGGGCCCGGTCGCCGGGGGCGAGGCCGGCCCAGCGGCGCTGGGCGTCGGCGGCGCGTCGTACGGCGGCGTCGACATCCTGCGGCGTGGCCGCGGGGACGGTGGCGACGCGTTCCTCGGTCGCCGGATTGAGTACGTGGAGCTCGTGCAAGTCCTCTCCTGCGGGTCGTCCCGCCGCTCGCGGCCGGGGTTGGTGGGGTCACATCCGCTCGAAGGAGCGGTACCGCTCCCAGTCCGTGACGGCGGTGTCGTAGGCGTCCTGTTCGACACGCGCCATGTTCAGGTAGTGCGCCACGACCTCGTCGCCGAACGCGGCCCGGGCCAGGGGGCTCGCCTCCCACAGGGCGGCGGCCTCCCGCAGGGTCGCGGGCACGTGCGCGGCGTCGCCCCGGTAGGCGTTGCCGGTGCAGACCTCCGGCGGCTCCAGCTCCTCCTCGATGCCGTGGAGCCCGGCGGCGACCATGCCGGCGACGGCCAGATAGGGGTTGACGTCGCCACCGGGCAGCCGGTTCTCGAAGCGCAGCGAGTGGCCGTGGCCGACGACGCGCAGGGCGCAGGTGCGGTTGTCGGGGCCCCAGGCCACTGCGGTGGGGGCGAAGGAGCCGGGCCGGAAGCGCTTGTAGGAGTTGATGTTCGGCGCGTAGAGGAGGGTGAACTCCCGCAGGGCGGCGAGCTGTCCGGCGAGGAAGTGCCGCATGACGCGCGACATGCCGTACGGGCCGTCGTCACCCTGGGCTCCCGCGAAGACGGGGCGCCCGGCCTCGTCGCGCAGCGAGAGGTGGATGTGGCAGGAGTTTCCCTCGCGCTCGTCGTACTTGGCCATGAAGGTGAGCGCCATGCCCTCCTGGGCGGCGATCTCCTTGGCGCCGGTCTTGTAGACGGCGTGCTGGTCGCAGGTGGTGAGGGCCTCGTCGTAGCGGAAGGCGATCTCGTGCTGGCCGAGGTTGCACTCCCCCTTGGCGGACTCGACGGTCATGCCGGCCGCGCCCATCTCGTTGCGGATCCGCCGCAGCAGGGGCTCGACGCGGCCGGTGCCGAGGACGGAGTAGTCGCCGTTGTACTGGTTGGCGGGGGTCATGTCGCGGTAGCCGCGGTTCCAGGCGCCCTCGTAGCTGTCCTTGAAGACGATGAACTCCAGCTCCGTGCCCACGTGCGCGCTCCAGCCGTGCTCGGCCAGCCGGTCCAGCTGGCGGCGCAGTATCTGGCGCGGGGAGGCGAGGACGGGTGAGCCGTCGTGCCAGGCGAGGTCGGCGGTGACGAGGGCGGTGCCCGGGTTCCAGGGCGTGCGGCGCAGGGTGGTGAGGTCCGGGCGCATCGCGAAGTCGCCGTAGCCGCGCTCCCAGGACGACATGGCGTAGCCGCCGACGGTGTTGAGGTCGACGTCCACGGCGAGGAGGTAGTTGCAGCCCTCCGTGCCGTGCTCGAGGACCTCGTCGAGGAAGAACCGGGCGGCGAACCGCTTTCCCTGGAGCCGTCCCTGCATGTCCGTGAAGGCGAGGACGACGGTGTCGACCTCCCCGGAATCCACGAGCCGGCGCAGCTCGTCGACCGTGAGCGGGGGCGTGCGGTCAGCCACGGTGTGCCTCCTGTCGGTGCGTCCGGGCGTCTTAAGGTAGGGCCGTAGACCATTGATTGGGAAGGGGGACCATGAACGGAATCGCGGACAGCGGCCTGACGGACCGGCTGTCGCCGGTGCTGCGCCCGGTCCGGGCGGGCAGCGGTTTCGAGGAGACGCTGGAGCAGATACTCCAGGTCATCCGGCTGGGCCTGGTGGCCGAGGGCGAACGGCTTCCGGCCGAACGCGAGTTGGCCGAACGGCTGCGGGTCAGCCGCGTGACGCTGCGCGAGGTGCTGAAGGTCCTGACGGACCAGGGCCTGGTGGAGAGCCGGCGCGGCCGCTACGGCGGCACGTTCGTGCTGCCCCGCCCGGCGACGGCCGGCGAGGACGAGCTGCGACGCCGCGTCGCGGACGTGGACCTGGAGGACGTCCTGCGCTTCCGGGAGGTGCTGGAGGTGGGGGCGGCGGGGCTGTGCGCCGCGCACGGGACGGCCGACGAGGCGGCCGTCCGGCTGCGCGCGGCACTGGCCGCGACGCATGACGCACCGCTGGCCGACTACCGCCGCCAGGACACCCTGTTCCACCTGACGCTGGCCGAACTGTCCGGGTCCCCCACGCTCGCCGCCCAGTACGCCGCAGTCCGTGCCACGGTCAACGACCTGCTGGACTGCATCCCGCTGCTGGTGCGCAACCTGGAGCACTCGCAGCGGCAGCACACCGCGCTGGTGGAGGCGGTGCTGGACGGGGACGCGGAGGGGGCGCGCGAGGTCATGCGGGAGCACTGCCACGGCACGGCGGCGCTGCTGCGCGGCTTCCTGGCGTGAGGAGCTCCGCACGGGAGCTTTGGTAACCCCGGTTTTACGCAGGGGGGTTGCGTAGCGGTGGCCGACACCACAAAGGTATGGCGCGAAACCTTTGCCGGCATCCCCTCCAGGAGCGCTCATGGCCGAACGCACGGAATCCCCCGGCTATCTGGAGAAACGCTCCCTGCGCCGGGGCAGCGCGGGCCCGCTGCTCCTCACCGGCCTGGGCGTGGCCTATGTCGTCTCCGGCGACTACTCCGGCTGGAACTTCGGGCTCGCGCACGGCGGTTTCGGCGGACTCGCCGTCGCCGCCGCGCTGATGGGCCTGATGTACACGTGCATGGTCTTCGCCCTCGCCGAACTCGCCGCGATCCTGCCCACGGCGGGCGGCGGCTACGGCTTCGCCCGTCGCGCCCTGGGCCCCTGGGGCGGGTTCCTCACGGGAACGGCCATCCTCATCGAGTACGTCCTGGCCCCCGCCGCCATCTCCATCTTCATCGGCGACTACGTGGAATCCCTGCGCCTGTTCGGCCTCACGTCGAGCTGGCCGGTGTACCTGGCCTGTTTCGTCGTCTTCATAGGAATCCACCTGTGGGGCGTGGGCGAGGCCCTGCGCTTCAGCTTCCTGGTGACGGGCGTGGCGGTGGCGGCCCTGCTCGTCTTCGCGGTGGGCGCCTTCACGGACTTCCACACCGGCCGCCTGAACGACATCCCGGCCGACCCGCACGCCTTCGGCTCGTCCTCCTGGCTGCCGTTCGGCCTGCTGGGCATCTGGGCGGCGTTCCCGTTCGGGATGTGGTTCTTCCTCGGCGTCGAGGGCGTGCCGCTGGCCGCCGAGGAGACCCGCGACCCGGCCCGTACGCTGCCGAGGGCCATGGCCACGTCCATGGGCATCCTGCTGCTCCTGGCCCTGCTGACCTTCCTGGCCGCCACGGGCGCGGGCGGCGCGAACGCCCTGACGGAGGCCGGCAACCCCCTGGTCACCGCCCTGGACCCCGACGGCGAGGGCCGCGTCCTGGCCAGGGTCGTCAATTACGCGGGCCTCGCGGGCCTGGTCGCCTCCTTCTTCTCGCTCATCTACGCGGGCTCCCGCCAGCTCTTCGCCCTCTCCCGCGCCGGCTACCTCCCCCGCGTCCTCTCGCTCACCAGCCGCCGCAAGGCGCCGTGGCTGGGGCTGCTCGTCCCGGGCACGATCGGCTTCACCCTGGCCGCGGCCACGGGCGACGGGGCGCGGATGCTCAACGTGGCCGTCTTCGGCGCCACCATCTCCTACGCGCTGATGTCCCTCTCCCACATCGTCCTGCGCCGCCGCGAACCGGCCCTGCCCCGCCCCTACCGCACCCCGGGCGGCGTGGCCACCTCGACGACGGCCTTCGTCCTGGCCTGCGCGGCGCTGGTGGCGACCTTCCTGGTCGACGTGACGGCCGCCCTCATCGCCCTGGCCGTCTACGCGGTCGCCGCCGGCTACTTCGCCCTCTACAGCCGCCACCGGCTGGTGGCGAACGCGCCCGAGGAGGAGTTCGCGGCGCTGGCGGCGGCGGAGGCGGAGCTGAGCCGGGAATGACCGCACGAGGAAAGAAAGCGAACGGCATGCCACTGATCGGCGTCACCACCTACCTCACCCGGGCCCGCTGGGGGGTGGCCTGGGACCTCCCGGCCGCCCTCCTCCCCGCCGCGTACCCGGCGCACGTCCAACGCGCGGGCGGCCTGGCGGTCATGCTCCCCCCGGACGCCCCCGCCACCGCCCCCGCCGTCGTATCCCGCCTGGACGCCCTGGTCCTCGCGGGCGGCGAAGACCTCGACCCCGCCCTCTACGCCGCCCGCCCCCACCCCCGCTCCGGGGCCCCCGTCCCGGAGCGCGACGCGTGGGAGCTGGCCCTCCTGGACGCCGCGCTGACGAGCGGCACCCCGGTCCTCGGCATCTGCCGGGGCATGCAGCTGATGAACGTCCACGCGGGCGGCACGCTCTGCCAGCACCTCCCGGACGAGGTGGGCCACGACGCCCACAACCCGGCACCGGGCACCTTCGCCGACCACCCGGTGAAGCCGGTCCCCGGCACCCTGACGGCCACCCTCCTGACCGGCCGGCCACTGGACGTGGCCACCCACCACCACCAGTCGGTCGCCCGCCTGGCCACCGGCCTCACCGCCTCCGCCCACGCGGAGGACGGCACGGTGGAGGCCCTGGAATACCAGGACCACCCCTCGTTCGCCCTGGGCGTCCAGTGGCACCCGGAGGCCCGGGACGACTTGCGGGTGACGGAGGCCCTGGTGCGAGCGGCGGCGGAGGGCGGCAGGCCCTGACGGGCCGCCGAAACAGCGCGCCCCTTGGGATACAGGGAGCTTCCCTTGGGATCTGCGCTGTGTGACGCGCTGCCTCAGCAGCACGAAGCCCCGCCCGCGCGCGGTGCGTGGACGGGGCTGGTCACTACGCCGCAGCGACAAGATCGCGTGCCCGTTCGTTGAAGTCCGCCACGAGGCGGCTTCGTCCGAACGGCCGCATGCGCTTCTGCAGGTCCACTACAGCTTCCACGGCTCGCGACGACTTCACCTGCCTCGTCAGCGTCAACGTACGGAGCCCTGCGGCATACGCCGACTCGAGATCCCGTCGTTGCAGATGCGAGGCCGCGAGCGCGGCATGGGACATCGCGCCGCGCCGTGCCCTCTGCTGTTTCTTGGCGAAATCGATGGAGCGATGGGCGTGTTCCTCCGACGCCCCCGCCTCGCCAAGGTCCCTGAGGGTGTTCGCGTGCTCCCCATGGAGGTAGGCAGGGTCGATGAAGGCGGCCCAGTCCGGTTCGCTTTCGAGCCGTACGCGCTCGGCCACCTTCTCCGACTGGGCGACCGCACGCACTGCCCCCGCTTTGTCACCCAGCAGCGCGAGAGCCCGTCCTTCGAGACACCACAGATCCGCCAGACAGGCAGGCGATGTCGCCTTCGCCAGTCCGTGGCGCCCGGCCTGTGCCAGCCTGCGCCCTTCCGCCGGATCACCGAGCAGCGTCGCCTGATCTGCCATTCCAGCGAGGACATGGGCCCCGAGCGCGATGTTCTTCGATTCGTCGGCGAGCCTGAGCGACTGGATGAGAAAGCGCTGCGCGGTGCCGTGCTCGCCGTTGTCGTAGGCCATCCAGCCGAGCAGGTACGTCTGCTCGGCGGCCGCCTCGCACAGGGCGCGTCGCACGTCTTCAGCACGCGCACGACGCAACAGCGGGTAGACGTGCTGGTTCATGTATTCGGCCAGGACCAGACGACCGGATCCGCCGCCCTGGAAGATGTCCATCCGCTGGAACGTCGTAAACATGTTCTTGACGGCGCTGACATCCTCAAGCCGAACCCTCGGTCCTGGCCCAGTCCCTTGATCAAGCGTGTTCAGCAGCCAGTCCCGGGACGGCCCCAGTCCGGCGACAGCCGCGAACGGCGCGGCCGCCAGGAATCGACGTCGGTCCACGTCCGCTCTCCCCAGGTCTGCGACGACTTCAACCGTATCCGTGTACGACGAGTTGTACACGAGTGCGTCGTCGGCCGTCGTGCTGTCGCCGAGCCCGAGGTCGTATGTCGTGACCCGATATCCGAAATGGTCGGAGAACACTCCCGCCAGGATCTCGGGGATGGGACGCCTCGGCTTCTCTCCACCGAGCCATCGACGCACGCCTGTCGTATCGGGTGCGATGTGAGGCTGGCGCCAGGCGGTCGCCTTCGCTCTCACGCGCCGGGCGAGTTCACCACGGCTCATACCTGAGCGGTCCAGCCAGTCGGCCAACTCGGTGTTCGGCGAACCCATGCTTGCCTGCCTTCTCCACGCGCGGTCGTGGAAGCGACACCTTTCGACACCCCTTCCGAAGGTACCGCCGTACGGGCCGCGGATGTTGCCTGTGTAACACGAACTGACGTCACCGGGGAGTCACCATGACAACACCCGCCACGCACAACGACGACACCACCGCCGGACACCAGCCCGATTCCCTGATCGGCCAAGTGGTTCACGATCACGGCCGTGGTCGCCTCGGCAAGGTGATGGACAAGGTCGGCCCGCGCTACCAGTTGCGTCCGCTCGACGGCGGACGCGAGTGGGAGACCGACCGCGACAACATCGAAGTCGTGGTGCTGCCTCGATGCGCCGTCATCGACCGGCTCAAGGCCGAGCGCGGCAAGGCGCACAAGGAGGGGCGCTCCGCCGAGGTCCACATGCTCACCACGGCGCTGAGCCGCCACCTGCGGGAGATGCACCCATGACCGACAGCACGACAATGAGCCCGATGAGGCGGCTGGCCGGCGTATGGGGCCGCCTTCTCAGCATCCTGCGTCCCTCTCGTGTCCCCACCATGAACCCGCATGAGGAGGGGGTGACCACAGAGCCGCTCACGCCTCGGCGCACACCGATCGTGCTCAGTCTTCCTCACACGAGCGGCCCGCCCAGCATGCCGCAACCGGATCATCCGGCAGCGGTTCGCCGCCACTACGCCCCCGCTCTCATCTGCACATGCGACAGCCCTGGAGCTGGATCCTCACAAGTCGCCGAGGCCGACTCGGCCCAGCCCCACCCATAGGAGGTACATCCATGCCCTCCGTCACGCAGGCATCACAGAGCCTCATCCGCCCCATCCTCGATTCGGTCGAGTGCGAGCTCACCGAAATCTGCGACCTGGAGTGCAGTCACTGCTGCACCTTGTCAGGCCCGAGGATGACCCACGGCACCATGGACCTCGCCGACTGGCAGGAAGTCATCGACCACATCGCCGACCTCGGTATCCCGATGGTCCAATTCATCGGTGGAGAGCCAACACGGTCGCCCCACCTCCCGGCCCTCATCGAGTATTCCCTCGGCCGCGACCTGGGTGTCGAGGTCTACTCGAACCTCACTCATATCCGGCCGTCCTTGTGGGGCCTGTTCGCCCGCGAGGGCGTCCGACTGGCAACGTCCTACTACAGCGACGAACCAGCCGAACACGACAGCATCACCAACGGCAAAGGAAGCCATGCCCGTACCCGCACGGCCATCACCGAGGCGTTGCGTCGTGGTATCCCACTGCGGGTGGGCATCGTCAAGGTTCTCCCGGGTCAACGAGTGTGCGAGGCTGCGGCCGAGCTACGTGCCCTCGGCGTCACGGACATCAGGACAGACCATGTGCGCAAGGTAGGCCGCGCGGCCGACCCCGGTGTCGTCCAACCCGATGTAACCGAACTGTGCGGGCGCTGCTTCCATCAGCGAGCCGCCATCTCACCCAGCGGCGACGTGTATGGCTGCATCCTCTCGCGCCACTTGCTCGCCGGGAACGTGAAAGCGAAGGGGCTCGCTGCCGTGCTCACCAGTGACAGGTGGGCAGAGATCACCGCGACCGTTCCGGCCCCACGAGCCGCCTGCACACCTGACGACAGCAACGACTGCGACCCCGCGTCCACACCAGCATGCCTGCCCTCCTTCCCCGACGACGAAGAAGAGGAATAGGAGACACCTAGTGGACTGGCAACCTCACGCCACCGGGCTCGCCGAGCGCGTCACGCACCGTACGTCGCGATGGCGCGCTCCCGTGGCCCGGACGCCTCGGCACGTGCTCGTACCGCGCTGGTGGGAGCGTGCAGCCGACGGGTGGGCCGTGCGGGACGGGGCGGCCGAGCCGGATCGCTGGCTCGGGGCCGCGTACAGCGACAAGACGCTCGTCACCAGGGTCGGCGCTCTGCACGCCGACCGCGCAGCCGATGACGACCGCCCCACGGGTCGGCCGACGTCGTCCTCGACTCTGCCCGGCCTCGACATCCTGATGTTCCAGCACGCCCGGATCGGCGACGACGACACGCTCGGGCACATCGGTACAGGGCCCGGGTATGCCGACGCCCTGGCCTGTCACCGCCTCGGCGACAAGCAGGTCACCAGCATGGACATCGACCCCTACCTCGTCGATGCCGCACGGGAGCGCCTCGGCGGGCTGGGCCTGCGCCCGACGATTCTCGCCGTGGACGCGACAGGCGAGCTTCCCGGCACGTTCGACCGCATCGTGTCGACGGTCGCCGTCCGGCCGATCCCGGCGAGCTGGCTCGCCGCGCTGAAACCCGGCGGACGGCTCGTGACGACCATCTCCGGCACCTCACTGCTCGTCACCGCCGACAAGAACGAGGACGGCAGCGCGTCCGGGCGCGTCGAATGGGACCGGGCCGGGTTCATGTCCGCCCGGCGCGGACCCGACTACCCGCCTCGCCTCGCTTCACTGCTCGCTGTCGCGCGCGAGCACGAAGGCGTGGCCGTCACGACCGGCAGGTACCCCGTCGTCCACGTGATGGAGGCGTGGGACCTCGCGTCCATGCTCGATGTCACCACTCCTGGCATTGAACATGAGTTCGAGGAAATCGAGGGCCGTCGCACCGCCCTGATGATCCACCCCGACGGCTCCTGGGCCCGCGCAGCAGCTTTCGGCGCCGCCGCTCCCACGGTCCACCAAGGCGGGCCGCGCCGACTCTGGGACGCCCTCGACGAAGTGCGCGACCTCTGGCTCGCGACGGGTGAGCTGCCTCTGCGCGGGGCCCGCGTGCTCGTCAAGCCGTCGGGAGCCACCTATCTCGCCCGTGGGAACTGGTCCGTCAGGCTGTAGCGCCGCAACCCCTGTCCCCATGACGGCGGGACAGCGTGAATCTCCCCGTTCCGGCCCGCCGGGGCGAGGGAAAACGATGGCGGAGAGACAGGGCCCCGGGAACCCGGCGCCTACCCCCCGGACCGTGTCAGCCCCAGCAGTTCCCGGGCCGGGCCCGTCGGGCGGTGGCCGGTGGGCCAGACGGCGCGGAGGGCGCGGCTCAGGGAGAGGTCCCGGACCGGGATCTCGACCAGGCGCCGGGCCGCCAGTTCCTCGCCGATCGCGAGCTCGCTCAGGACGGACGGGCCCGCGCCGCTGACCGCGGCCGCCTTCGCGGCGGTCGTGGAGGCGAGTTCGAGCAGCGGCTCGGCCAGGCCGCCGTGCGTGGCCAGGGCGGCGTCCAGGACCTGGCGGGTACCCGAGCCGCGTTCGCGGAGGATCAGGGGGGTGGCCGCCAGCTCGGCCGGGTCCAGGGGGGCGCGGCGGCGGGCCCAGGGGTGGCCGGGGGCGGTGACGACGACGAGGCGGTCGCGGCCGACGACCGCGCCGTCCAGGCCGGCCGGTACGTCCAGGCCCTCGACGAAGCCGAGGTCCGCCTGCCCCGCGAACAGGCGTTCCGCCACGGCCGCCGAGTTCCCCGTGCTCAGCGACACCGCCGTGCCCGGCCGCTCCGTGCGCAGCGCGATCAGCCAGCCCGGCAGCAGGTACTCCGCGATGGTCATGCTGGCGGCGACCCGCAGCCGCGAGTCGCGCCGCCCGCGCAGGGCCTGCGCGCCCGCGTCGAGGGCCTCGGCGGCCTCGACGACCTTGCGCGCCCAGTCGGTGACGAGCACCCCGGCGTCCGTGAGGCGCGAGCCGCGCGGGGAGCGCTCGACGAGGGCGACGCCGAGGAGGCGCTCCATGGCCCGGACGCGTCCGCTCGCGGCGGGCTGGGTGATGCCCAGCTCGCGGGCCGCCCGGCCGAGACTGCCCAGCCGGGCCACGGCGAGCAGCAGCTCCAGGGCGCCCAGGTCGGGGACCCGGTGGGCGAGGGGGGTCGGGAGGGGCCCGGAGGAATCACCGCTCATAACCCCAGCTTATGTCCCCATAGTCATAAAGCCCCTGGTGGGCGGGGTGCGGCCAGGAGACCGTGGACTCATGAACACCCGTGATCCCCTCCGCCACCTCGGCCCCAACTGGTACGCCACCGTCATGGGCACCGCGATCGTCGCCTCCGCCGGAGCGGCCCTGCCGGTGGCCGTGCCGGGGCTGCGCGGAGCCTGCGAGGCGGTGTGGGCGCTGGCGGCGCTGATGCTGATCACCCTCGTCACCGCCCGCGCCCTCCACTGGGCCCGCCACCCCGACCAGGCCCGGCGACACCTGGGCGACCCCGCCGTCGCCCCCTTCTACGGCTGTCTGGCGATGGCCCTGCTCGCCGTCGGCGGCAGCACGCTCTCCGTGGGCACGGGCGTCATCGGCGAGAGCGCGGCCGTCGCGGTCGACGCCGTCCTGTGGACGGCCGGCACGGTCGTCGGGCTGGCCGCGGCGGCCGCCATCCCCTACCTGATGGTCACCCGGCACCGGATCGCGCCGGGCGACGCCTCGCCCGTGTGGCTGCTGCCGATCGTGGCGCCCATGGTCTCCGCCGCGCTCGGCCCCGCGCTCGTGCCGCACCTGCCCGCCGGCCAGTGGCGGCAGGCGCTGCTGCTGGGCTGCTACGGACTGTTCGGGATGAGCCTGCTGGCCACGCTGCTGATCCTGCCGGTGGTCTTCTCCCGGCTCGTCCACCACGGACCGCTGCCGCTCGCGCTCACCCCGACCCTGTTCCTGGTCCTCGGCCCGCTGGGCCAGTCCACGACGGCCGTCAACGCCGTCGCGGGCGCCGCGCCGGGCGTCGTCGCGGAGCCGTACGCACGGGCCATGGCCGGCTTCGCCGTCCTCTACGGCATGCCCGTCATCGGCTTCGCACTGCTCTGGCTGGTGCTCGCCACCGCCATGGTGATCCGCGCCGCCCGCCGGGGCATGGGATTCGCGATGACGTGGTGGGCCTTCACCTTCCCCATCGGCACCTGCGTCACCGGCACCGCCGCGCTGGCCCACCGCACCGGGCTGACCGCCCTGACCTGGCTGGCGGTGGCACTGTACGCGCTGCTGGTGACCGCCTGGGCGGTCGCCGGGGCCCGTACCGCCGCCGGGCTGGTCAGCGGCCGGCTGCTCGCAGCGCCGCGCCCAGCACCCGTGGTGCCGATGCGAGAGATGGCCCGTACCACGTGAGGTGACGGCCGCTGACGAGCGCCGACGGCAGCCCGGGGAAGCACTCCGGGCCGTCGTCGGCGCCGAAGCGGTACGGCTCGTCGGGCAGGACGACCAGCTCGGCGCCGCAGGCGTTGAGCCGGCCCAGGGGGACGCGCGGATAGCGCTCGGGGTGCCGGGCGTGGACGTTCGCGACGCCGAGCCGGGCGAGGACGTCCCCGGCGAAGGTGTCCCGGCCCAGCACCATCCAGGGTCTGCGCCACACGGGGACGACGGCCGGAACCGGCGGCCCGGTGGGCCGGACGTCCCGCCAGGCGTCGCGGGCGTCGTCCAGCCAGCCGGGCCGGGGCAGCCGGCAGCCGCGCACCAGGACCCGTTCCAGCTCGCTGAACGCCTGCTCCAGCGTGCGCACTTCGGTGACGAGCACGTCCAGCCCGGCGGCGCGCAGCGCGCCCAGGTCCGGGGCGCGGTTCTCCTCCTCGTTGGCGAGGACGAGGTCGGGCGCGAGGGCGGCGATCCGCGCCACGTCGGGGTTCTTGGTGCCGCCGACCCGGACGACGTCGAGCCCGGCCGGGTGGTCGCACCAGTCGGTGGCGCCCACCAGCAGGCCGGGCCCGGTCCCGGCCACGGCCTCGGTGAGCGAGGGGACCAGGGAGACGACCCGGCGCACGGCGGGGCGGCCGATCGGTGAGCTGCTCACCGCCCCACCGTACGCCCGCCGTCCACGGGTTCGTCAGGCGCCGGAAGACGCCGGTTCGTCAGGCGCCGACGGGCGCCAGCTTGTCGACGAGGCCCGGGTGGGCGTCGAGCCAGCGCCGCGCCGACTCCTTCTCCTTGCCCTTGCCGCCGTTCTGGATCTCCGCCTCCAGGGAGGAGAGGTCCTTCTCGGACATCTTGAAGTTCTTCACCCACTCCGCGATCTTCGGGAAGTCCTTGGCGAAGTCCTTCTTGCCGACGGCGTGGATCTGCTCGCCCTGGCCCCAGGCGCCCTTGGGGTCCTTGAGCTTCTTCAGGTCGTACTTCCCGTACGCCCAGTGCGGCGACCAGAGCGTGGTGACGATGGGCTCCTTCTTCTTCAGGGCCCGGTCGAGCTCGGCGAGCATCGTGGAGGTGGAGGACGAGACGACCTTGTACTCGCCGTCCAGCCCGTACTCCTTGAGCACCTTGTCGTTGAGCTTGCCCATCATGCCGGCGCTGGACTCGATGCCGACGATCTTCCCGCCGAACATCGCGGACTTGCCCTTGAGGTCGGCGAGCGAGTCGACGCCCTTGACGTAGGAGGGCACGGTCAGCTCCAGGGACGTCGGCCCGTACCAGGAGCCGAGGTCGGTGAGCTTGTCGCGGTAGCGGTCCATGTACTGCTGGTGGGTGGTGGGCAGCCAGGAGTCGAACTGGACGTCCATCTGGCCCTGGGACAGCGCCGTGTACAGCGGGCCGGGGTCGAGCTGCTTGACCTCGGGCTTGTAGCCGCGCTCCTCCAGGATGTTCTGCCAGAGGTAGGTGGAGGCGACGGCCTCGTCCCAGGGGAAGTAGCCGAGCTTCACCGCGCGGCCCTGGCCGACGCCCCCGCCCGCGGCGGCGGTCTGCCGCCCGTCGCCGTCGGCCAGGCGCATGCCGCCCGCGACGAGCGCGAGGACGACGACGCCCACGGCGGCGACGGCCGTGCCCGGCCGGTACCGCAGCACCTTGGACGCGACGGCGGCACCCGCCGCGGCGTCGGCCTTGGCGGCCGCGCGGCGGCCCAGCGGGGAGACCCGCTTGCCGAGCGCGCCGGTCATCCGGTCCAGGTACATGGCGAGGACGACGACCGCGAGGCCGCTCTCCACACCGCCGCCGATGTCGACCTGCGTGACGGCCGCGTAGACCGACTCGCCCAGACCGCCCGCGCCCGCCATGCCGGCGATGACGACCATGGACAGCGCCAGCATGATCACCTGGTTGACGCCCGCCATGATGGTGGGCAGCGCCAGCGGAAGCTGGACCCGGACGAGGGTGTCGCGCGGCGTCGTACCGAAGGCCCGGGCTGCCTCGACGAGTTCGCCGTCGACCTGACGGATGCCGAGCTCGGTCATCCGCACACCGGGCGGCATCGAGAAGACGATGGTGGCGATCAGGCCGGGGATCGGCCCGATCGAGAAGAACATCACGCCGGGGATCAGGTAGACGAAGGCGGGCATCGTCTGCATCAGGTCGAGGACCGGCCGCAGCACCCCGCTGACCCGGCGGTCCCGGGCCGCCCAGATGCCCAGCGGCACGGCGAACAGCAGCGTGATGAGGCTGGCGACCAGGACGAGCGACAGCGTCGCCATCGCCCTGTCCCACAGCCCGAACGAGTCGACGACCGCGAGCCCCGCGAAGGCGAGGACCGCGGCGACCAGACCGCGCAGCCACCAGGCGACGACCGCGAGGATGCCGGCCATCAGCAGCGCCGCGGGCGCGCCGAGGGCGGCGTGGACGCCGTCGTACATGCCGGTCAGGACGGTGCTGACGGCGTCGAAGAGCCAGGAGAGGTGGGACTGGAGCCAGCCGACGGCGGATTCGGCCCAGCCACCGAGGTTGATCTCAGGCATGGGTGATCACCTCCGGCTCGGACGCCGACGCAAGGGGGGTCGGGACTTCCGGTTCTTCCTCGCGGGGGCGTTCGTTCGGCTGGTCGGCCAGGGCCGCCAGCAGGCTGTCGCGGGTGACGACACCGGTCACCTCACCGCTGTCGTCGGTGACGGCGACGGGGGAACCGCTGCGGGAGAACGGCGAGAACAGCTCGGCCACGGGCGTCTCCTCGCTCACGGTCGGGGCGCCGTCCGGCACGGCGGCCACCGCCGCCGCGTCCGCCGCCGGGGCGGCCATGATCGAGCCGGCGGTGAGCACCCGGGAGCGGTCCACGTCCTGGATGAAGGAGGCCACGTAGTCGTTGGCGGGCCGGACGAGGATGTCCT
This sequence comes from Streptomyces sp. L500, assembly GCF_054551825.1. Taxonomy (NCBI): domain Bacteria; kingdom Bacillati; phylum Actinomycetota; class Actinomycetes; order Kitasatosporales; family Streptomycetaceae; genus Streptomyces; species Streptomyces sp. L500. Next base: position 68,461 of record NZ_JBTOLC010000007.1, on the reverse strand, counting down.
CGGCGGTGCCGTTCTGCACGATCCGGCCGTCGCGCATGACGGCGATGCGGTCGCCCAGGCGCATGGCCTCGTTGAGGTCGTGGGTGATGAAGACGATCGTCTTCTTCAGCCGCTTCTGCAGGTCCAGCAGCTGGTCCTGCATGTCGCGGCGGATCAGCGGGTCCAGCGCGCTGAAGGACTCGTCCATCAGCAGCAGGTCCGCGTCGGTGGCGAGCGCGCGGGCGAGGCCGACGCGCTGCTGCATACCGCCGGACAGCTCGTCGGGCCAGGACGACTCCCAGCCCTTGAGCCCGGCCAGCTCCAGCGCCTCGGCGGCGTGCTCCAGCCGCTCGGCGCGCGGCACGCCGCGCACCTCCAGGCCGTAGGCGGCGTTCTCCAGCACGCTGCGGTGCGGGAAGAGCGCGAAGTGCTGGAAGACCATGCTGATGTTCCGCGAGCGCACCTCGCGCAGCTCGGCCGGGGAGAGCCCGGTCAGATCCCGTCCGTCGTAGAGGACGCGCCCGGACGTCGGCTCCAGGAGCCCGTTGAGCATGCGCAGCAAGGTGGACTTGCCGGACCCCGAGAGGCCCATCACCACGAAGATCTGGCCGGCCTCGACCTCGAACGACGCGTCGATGACCGCCGCGGTGGTGCCGTCCGCGCGCAGCTCGTCGCGGCCTGCGCCGTCCTCGAGTCGTCGGACGGCGGCTTCGGGTCGTCTGCCGAACACCTTGTACAGATGCTCGGCCTTCAGCCTGGACACATAAACCTCTCGGGTCGTACTCAGGCCCCACCCGTCCCCCTACTTCCGGGCGGAGCCACTCCGGCGTCGCGCCTGCCCTGGGTCATTCGGCGCAAACGGAACAGTGATCCGGTTCACACGCGAGCCGGGTGGGTGGGGGTGGCTGTCAGTGGGGTGCGGCATGATCGAGCCGTGACGCGACGCCTGATGCTCCTCGACACCGCCTCCCTCTACTTCCGCGCCTATTTCGGGGTGCCGGAGTCGGTGAAGGCCCCGGACGGCACGCCCGTGAACGCGGTGCGCGGCCTGCTGGACTTCATCGCCCGCCTGGTCCAGGACCACGAGCCCGACGATCTGGTCGCCTGCATGGACTTCGACTGGCGCCCGCAGTGGCGCGTCGATCTCATCCCGAGCTACAAGGCGCACCGGGTGGCGGAGGAGGTCGAGGGCGGGCCCGACGAGGAGGAGACGCCCGACACCCTCTCCCCGCAGGTCCCCGTGATCGAGAGCGTGCTGGACGCGATCGGCATCGCCCGCGTCGGCGCCGTCGGCTACGAGGCCGACGACGTGATCGGCACGCTGACGGGCCGCGCGGCCGGCCCGGTGGACATCGTCACCGGCGACCGCGACCTCTTCCAGCTCGTCGACGACGCGCGCGGCGTGCGCGTGCTGTACCCGGTCAAGGGCATGGGCTCGCTCCAGGCCGTGGACGAGGCCGTGCTGCGCGAGAAGTACGGGGTGGACGGCCCGGGGTACGCGGATCTGGCGCTGTTGCGCGGCGACCCCAGCGACGGGCTGCCGGGCGTGCCGGGCATCGGTGAGAAGACGGCGGCGAAGCTGCTGGCCTCCTTCGGCGACCTGGCCGGGATCCTGGCGGCGGTGGAGGATCCCGCGGCGAAGATCAGCCCGGCGCAGCGGAAGCGGCTGGCCGAGGCGGGGGCGTATCTGGCGGTGGCGCCGAAGGTGGTCCGGGTGGCCGCGGACGTGCCGCTGGCCCCCTTCGAGGCAGCGCTGCCCAGCGAGCCCCGGGACCCCGAGGTGCTGGAGGCGCTGGCGGAGCGCTGGGGGCTGGGCGGCTCGCTGCAGCGGCTGCTGAGCGCTCTGCCCCGATGAGCTGTTAGGTTAGGCAGACCTAACTTTACGATCCAGTGCCAGGATCCGGTGACAGGATCCGGTGATCAGGGGAGACAGCCATGGCAGACCGTCCCGTACGCAAAGCGCCCCGGCTCACCCGCGCGCACGTGCTGCGCACGGAGCGGCTGACGCCGCACATGGTGCGCGTGGTCCTGGGCGGCGAGGACCTCGCGGAGTTCGGCGCCGGGGAGTGCACGGACCATTACGTGAAGCTGCTCTTCCCCGTCGAGGGCGTGGCCTACCCCGAGCCCTTCGACATGGAGGTCATCCGCCGCGACCTGCCGCGCGAGGCGTGGCCCCGGACCCGTACGTACACCGTGCGCTCCTTCGACCGGGCCGCCCGGGAGCTGGCGATCGACTTCGTGGTGCACGGGGACGAGGGCCTGGCCGGCCCCTGGGCCGCGACGGCGCAGCCGGGCGCGGAGATCCGGATGCTCGGCCCCGGCGGCGCCTACGCCCCGGACCCCGCCGCCGACTGGCATCTGCTGGTCGGCGACGAGAGCGCGCTGCCCGCCATCGCCGCCTCCCTGGAGCGGATGCCGGAGGGGGCCGTGGTCCACGCGTTCGTCGAGGTCCCGGGCGAGGACGACAAGCAGAAGCTGGAGCTGCCGGACGGCGTCGAGGTCACCTGGCTGACGCGCGACGGCGCCCCGGTCGGCGCGGCCCTGGTCGAGGCCGTGCGCTCGCTCGCCTTCCCGGCGGGGGACGCCCAGGTCTTCGTCCACGGCGAGGCGGGCTTCGTCAAGGAGCTGCGCCGCCATCTGCGCGTCGAGCGCGAGGTGCCGCGCGAGCGGCTGTCGATCTCCGGCTACTGGCGCCGGGGCCACGACGAGGACGGCTGGCAGGCGTCGAAGCGCGAGTGGAACCAGCAGGTCGAGGCCGAGCAGGAGGGCGGCCCGGCGACCGGGGCCGCCGCCTGAGCCCTCCCCTGACGGGACGTCACGGATATCCTCCCCGCATGAAACGTGCCCGGACAGCCCTGGCGTCGCTGACGCCCCTCGCCGCGGCGGCCCTCGTCCTGACGGCCGCCGCGCCGGGTTCCGCGCGACCCCTGGACAACCCGGATTCCTCGAACTCCGCGAACTCCTCGGATTCCGAGTCGTCCATATCCACCGCCGGGCCCACCCAGCGCGGCCGTGAGGTGGTCTTCACGGTCACGACCGGCCGGACGACGCTGGACGCCCACGACGGCCACCTCACCGTCGAGTCGCCCGCCTTCGTCAAGAAGCTGACCCTCAAGGAGAAACGCTTCCGGGAGGGTAAGAACGGTCAGTTGTACACCAGGGTCGCGGGCATGGTTCCTTGTGACATCGCCCCCGGCACCTACCCCGTCGACCTCAAGGACGGCGGCGAGGAGGAACCGGCGGAGTCCGTCGAACTGACCGTCGTCCCCGAAATGGACCCGGGCAACCGGGAGTTCTGCGACGGCCCGAGGGGCTACGACGAGATCGTCGACAGGACGAGCGAGACGGCGCCGGACGAGGACGACGAGGGCACCGAGGGCGTCTCCCTCGGCGAACTGGCCGCCGTCATCGCCGGCACGGCGACCCTGGCCGCGGTCCTGGCGTCGACCGCGACCTACCTCCTGACCCGGAAGCGGAAGCACAACCGCCGCGACGAGGGCGGGCAGGGGCGGGAGCCGGGGCCGGAGGACACGCCGCGTTAAGGGGCCAGGGGATCGGGGGTTAACCCCACCCGGAGCCGGGCGGGTAGCGGGATCGTCCGGGACGGCCGGTTCCGGAATGGTTGGGCCCAGCACTTACCGCTGGTTTCCCAACGATTCCCAGGAGTTGGCCCGTGCGCGAGCAGGCATGGCGAGGTTTCCGTACTTCCGGGCGGCGGAGCGGCCGTCGCGGAGTGGTGGCAGCGGCGGTCGCGGTGGCGGCCGGTGTCATGACGACGATCGTCGTGGCACCGCCCACGGCATCCGCCGCCACCCGGCCGGACACCATCCAGCAGGGCCTGAACGCGCTGGTGCGCGGCGACGGCCCGCCCGCCGCGCTGGCGAGCGTCAAGGGCCGTGACGGCCGCACCCGTACCTATACGGCAGGCGTCGGCGACCTGGCCACCGGCGCGAAGGTACCGGCCGACGGTCAGGTGCGGATCGGCAGCAACACCAAGACGTTCACGGCGGTGGTCGTGCTGCAACTGGTCGCCGAGGGGAGGATCGGCCTCGACGCCAAGGTCGACACCTATCTGCCGGGCCTCGTCCGAGGAAAGGGCATCGACGGTCGCCACATCACCGTCCGCCAGCTCCTCCAGCACACCAGCGGGCTCCCGGAATACGAGGGGGACGTCGACGACGACACCATCCGGCACCGGTACTTCGAGCCCCGCGAGCTCCTGGACGTCGCCTTCCGTCACAAGGCCGACTTCGCCCCCGGGGAGGGCTGGAACTACAGCAGCACGAACTATGTGGTGGCCGGCCTGATCGTCCAGAAGGTCACCGGCCGCACCCTCGCCGCGGAGATCGACCAGCGCGTCGTCCAGCGCCTCGGACTGCGCCACACCTACTTCCCCGCCCCCGGCGACAGGACCATCCGGGAGCCCCACCCCAAGGGCTACCACCGGGCTTCGGCGACCGCGCCGCTGCGCGACTCCACGGAGATCGACCCTTCCGTGGCCTGGGCTGCGGGCGCCATGATCTCCACCAACTCCGACCTCAACCGCTTCTTCACCGCGCTCCTGGCCGGCCGTCTCCTCCCGGCGGCCCAGCTCGCCGAGATGCGCACCACCGTCCCCATCGGGGATACGGGCGCCGGCTACGGCCTGGGGCTCATGAGCAGGCCGCTGTCGTGCGGCGGCGTCTACTGGGGCCACGGCGGTGACATCAACGGCTACGAGACCCGGGGCGGAGTCACCGACGACGGCCGCGCCGCCGACATCACGGTGACCGCCATCCCGACCGACGCGGCGGTCACCAAGCGCTTGGAGGGGCTCGTGGACACGGCCCTGTGCCGCTGAGCGACACCTCGTGTCGGCTTCACCGCCGGGATCAGCCCTAGCCGATCCCGGCGGGTGGTCTCACCCCACCGACGAGTACGCCACGACTCCCCGCAGCAGCCCCTCGACCGCCTTGCGGGCGTTGCGGGTGACCGGGCTGCCGGCCGGGGCCGCCGCCGCGATCTGGCCGAGGACGTCGATGAGCTGCTTCGTCCAGCGGACGAAGTCGCCCGCGGGCATCTCGATCTCGCGCAGCACCTCGTCCAGGCCGTGGCCGGAGGCCCAGCGGTAGGCGGGCCAGGCGAAGCCGAGGTCGGGCTCGCGCTGGCCGACGCCCTCCGCCTGGTTGATCTTGTGCTGTTCCTCCAGGGCGTCGAGGCGGCCCCAGATGCGGATCATCTCGCCGAGGGCGTCCTTCGCGGGGCCGGCGGGCAGCTTCGGCGGGGCGGCGTCGTCCGCGACGCGGGCCTCGTAGACCAGGGCGGAGGCGCAGGCGGCCAGCTCGGCGGGCTTGAGGCCGTCCCAGACGCCTTCGCGGAGGCACTCGGAGGCGAGCAGGTCGAGCTCGCCGTAGAGGCGGGCGAGGCGGCGGCCGTCCTCGGTGACCTCGTCGCCGTGGAGGTAGTCGAGGTCGGTCAGGAGGGCGCAGATGCGGTCGAAGGTGCGGGCGATGGTGTTCGTCCGGCCCTCGATGCGGCGTTCCAGCTGGCGGGTGTCGCGCAGCAGGCGGTGGTAGCGCTCGGCCCAGCGGGCGTGGTCCTCGCGGTCGGCGCAGCCGTGGCAGGGGTGGGAGCGGATGGCGGCGCGCAGGCGGGCGATCTCGCGGTCGTCGGCGGCGGGGGCGCGGTCCTTGCGGTGGCGGTCGGGGACCATGTGCCCGGCCTTGGTGCGCAGCGCGGAGGCGAGGTCGCGGCGGGACTGGGGGCTGCGCGGGTTGAAGGAGCGGGGGATGCGCATCCGCTCCATGGGCTCGACCGGCACGGGGAAGTCGATCGCGGCGAGCCGCTTGACCTGCCGCTCGGCGGTGAGGACGAGCGGGCGCGGGCCGTCCTGGTGGTCGAAGCCGCGGTGGCGGTCGGAGCGGCCGGGCGGCAGGCCCGGGTCGAGGACCAGGGCCAGGCCGGCGAACTTGCCGGTGGGGACGTGGATGACATCGCCGGGCTTGAGCCGCTCCAGGGCGGCCGCGGCGGCGGCCCGGCGCTGGTTCGCGCCCTGCTTGGCCAGCTCGGTCTCGCGGTCCTTCAGCTCGCGGCGCAGCCGCGCGTACTCCTCGAAGTCGCCGAGGTGGCAGTCGATGGCCTCGCGGTAGCCGGCGAGGCCCTCCTCGTTCTTCTGGACCTGGCGGGAGATGCCGACGACGGACTTGTCCGCCTGGAACTGGGCGAAGGAGGTCTCCAGCAGCTCGCGGGAGCGGTGCCGGCCGAACTGCGAGACCAGGTTGACCGCCATGTTGTACGACGGCTTGAAGCTGGAGCGCAGCGGGTAGGTGCGGGTGCCGGCCAGACCGGCGAGGGCGGCGGGATCCATGCCGCGCTGCCACAGGACGACGGCGTGGCCCTCGACGTCGATGCCGCGGCGGCCGGCGCGGCCGGTGAGCTGGGTGTACTCGCCGGGGGTGATGTCGGCGTGCTGCTCGCCGTTCCACTTCACGAGCTTCTCGAGCACGACCGAGCGGGCGGGCATGTTGATGCCGAGGGCCAGGGTCTCGGTGGCGAAGACGGCCTTGACGAGGCCCTTGACGAAGAGCTCCTCGACGACCTCCTTGAAGGTCGGCAGCATGCCCGCGTGGTGGGCGGCGATGCCGCGTTCGAGACCTTCGAGCCAGTCGAAGTAGCCGAGGACGTGGAGGTCCTCGTCGGGGATGGCGGCGGTGCGCTCCTCGACGATGGCGCGGACCCGGGCGCGTGCCTCGTCGTCGTTGAGCCGCAGGCCGGCGTAGAGGCACTGCTGGACGGCGGCCTCGCAGCCGGCGCGGCTGAAGATGAAGGTGATGGCGGGCAGCAGGCCCTCGGCGTCGAGCCGCTCGATGACCTCGGGGCGGCCGGGGGTCCAGATGCGGCTGCGCTGGCGGCGCTCGCGCTCGCGGTCGGCCTCGCGGATCATCTTGCCGCGGCGGCGCTCGCGCGGGTTGTAGACGCGGCTGTTCTCCATGCGGGCCATGCGCAGCAGGTCGGGGTTGACCTCGCGGCGGGCGGCGCCGCGGCCGCCGTGGTCGGTCTCCTCCTCGAAGAGGTCGTACATCCGGCGGCCGGCGAGCACGTGCTGCCAGAGCGGGACGGGGCGCTCCTCGGAGACGATCACCTGGGTGTCGCCGCGGACGGTGTCGAGCCAGTCGCCGAACTCCTCGGCGTTGGAGACGGTGGCCGACAGGGAGACCAGGGTCACCGATTCGGGGAGGTGGATGATCACCTCTTCCCAGACGGCGCCGCGGAAGCGGTCGGAGAGGTAGTGGACCTCGTCCATGACCACGTAGCCGAGGCCGATCAGTTCCTGCGAGCCGGCGTAGAGCATGTTGCGCAGGACCTCGGTGGTCATCACGACCACGGGTGCCTCGGCGTTGACGCTGTTGTCGCCGGTGAGCAGGCCCACCTTGTCGGCGCCGTAGCGCCGGACGAGGTCGGTGTACTTCTGGTTGGAGAGCGCCTTGATGGGCGTGGTGTAGAAGCACTTGCGGCCCTGGGTGAGGGCCAGGTGGACGGCGAATTCGCCCACGATGGTCTTGCCGGAGCCGGTCGGCGCCGCGACCAGCACTCCCTTGCCGGCCTCCAGGGCCTTGCAGGCGGCTATCTGGAAGGGGTCCAGCTCGAATTCGTACATCTCGCGGAAGGGGGCGAGCGCGGTGGCCTGCTCGGCGGCGCGCTGCCGTGCCAGGGCGTAGCGCTCAGCAGGGGACATGTCCTCGGTCATCTTGTCTACGAGCCTACCGGGGAGCTACGACAGTCACCTGATCTTTATCGAGCCCGGGGGCCGGAGGGCGGGAACGCGGCGGGGCGGCCGCTCGGTGAGCGGCCGCCCCGTTCCCGGGTTCATCCGTGCGGGATCACGTCACGTCGTCGTAGCCGCGCTGGTGCCGGTCCTGCTCGGGCAGGCTCGGCATGGGCCTGGAGTCGCCGATGGGCTGCGGTTCGAGGTCGAGCGGGGACGCCTCGTCGTCGTCGAGCTGCCGGTCGGGGTTGCGGCGGTCGCGGCGCTTGTCGTTGAGGATCGCGAAGCCGACGGCGGCGAAGTACAGGATGCTGATCGGCACGGCCAGGACGCACATGCCGAACGGGTCGGTGCTCGGGGTGGCCACCGCGCCGAACACGAAGGTGCCCATGACGACGCCGCGCCACCAGCCGGCCATGGTCCGGCCGGAGACGAGGCCGACCAGGTTCGCCATCACCAGGATCAGCGGCAGCTCGAAGGCGAGGCCGAAGACGAGGATCATCCGGACGGTGAAGTCGAGGATGTCGTTGAGACCGAGGGTGTTGGCCGCGGTCTCCGGGGTGACGCTGAGCAGGACCCGCATGCTGGTGGGCATGATCAGGTAGGCCAGGTAGGCACCCGCGAGGAAGAGCGGGGCGGCCGTCGCGACGAAGGCGACCGTGTACTTCTTCTCGTGCCGGTGGAGGCCGGGGGCGAGGAACGCCCACAGCTGGTAGAGCCAGACCGGCGAGGAGACGGTGACGCCCGCGAGGAGGCACACCTTGACGACCGTCGTGAACGGCGAGGACAGGGTGTTGAACGTCAGGACCGCGCAGTTGCCGCCGTGGCTCTGGGCCAGATCGCGTCCCTCGCACTTGGGGACGGGAGTGGAGAGGAACTCCATGATCTGCTTGTTGTAGAACGCGGCGATGATCGCTACCACGACGATGGCCAGCACGGCCTTCGCCAGCCGGTTGCGCAGCTCGCGCAGGTGCTCCGCGAGCGGCATCCGCCCCTCGGGGTCCTTCTCCTTCTTGCGGGCAGACTTGAGCAACCCACGTCCCTATCTCGTGTGGCAGACGGTCGCCGACGGCGGCCGTCTCAGTCTGTCCTGGGTCAGCGCTGCTGGGTGCTGCGGTCGGTCGGCTCGGCGACCGGGCGGGAGGTCACATCGCCGGGGGCGGCCTTGATCGTGCGGGGCGCCTGCTCGGCGGCGGGCGGGTCGGCGGGGGCGGCGGCGGTGTCGGTGCTCTCCGCCTTCATCGCCTTGGCCTCGCTCTTGAGGATGCGGGCGGACTTGCCGAGGGAACGGGCCATGTCCGGAAGCTTCTTCGCACCGAACAGCAGGACGATGACGACAAGCAGAAGAATGAGCTCAGGCGCTCCGAGCCGACCGAACATATGCGTTTACCTTCTCACCGAAGCGGGATATTGGTGGGACCGGCCGACCGATCGGACATATGTCCATCAGCCGTACGGCAGCGATCGTAACGCGCACGGGTAAACGCTCGGCAATCCCCGGGCATACGTCCGGTCCCTCGCGGCCCTCCGCCTCGTCCGCAGGGCCGCCCGGACCAGACTACCGCCCGCCCCGTTACCGGGAGGAGGGCCGCGTCTCAGTCGTTCCGCAGCGTCCGCGCGCTCTGCGCGGCGAGCGGCGCGGCGGCCCGTTCCAGGTCCTCGGCCGCCCGGGTGACGCGCCGCGACGCCTCCGCCACCTGCCGGGCCAGCCTCCTGGTCTCCACGAACACCCGCGCGGCGAGGACCGTGAGCACGGAGAGACCGCAGAATCCGAGGGCGATGGCGAGCATGGGCCAGAACATGGGGCGAAGCCTAACGAGGGAAGTACGAAAGAACGGGAAATGGCCGAAAAGGACTGCTTGACGCCCCAGGCGATGACGCCTTGCGCGGGTGACGCCCTAAGCGGTGATGTGGAGCCGCAGGGTGCGGACCCCGCCACCGGTGAGCAGCTCCACGATCCGCTCCCCCGCCGGCTTGCGGACCGCGGAGCCGCAGTCGGGGCAGGTGAAGGAGTAGAACGTGGTGCGGTCGCTGGCGCCGATCGCCAGCCGCAGCGCCCCGGCGGCCAGCTCGAAGCTGGCCCGGCAGTCGGGGCACGCGGCCTTGAAGACGGCGGCGACCGCGACCCCCGCCCCGGTCACCGCCCCGGCCACTCCCGGTCGTGGTTCTCCTGCCACCGTCGGCCCCTCCCTCACTCTCCGTACGCCGCGAGCGTCTCGCGGGCTGCCTCCCGGGCGCTGTCGGCCAGCGCCTCGGGCGAGACGATCCGCCCGTCCCGGCCCAGCCGCAGGGCCAGCCTCCGCAGCGAGGCGGGGTCGGGGGTGCGCAGGGTGATCCGCAGGCCGCCCTCGGGCAGCTCCTCGGCGCTGTCGTGGGGGTAGTACTCGGCGACCCAGCGGCCGCCCGGGCCCACCTCGACGACGACCTCGGGGTCCTCGGCGGCGGGCTGGACCAGCCCCTCGGACAGGTCCCGCAGCTCCACCGGCGGCGGGTCGGATGCCTCGTCCAGCAGCCGGATCTCGGCCACCCGGTCGAGCCGGAAGGTGCGCCGGGCCTCGGAGAGCCGGCACCACGCCTCCATATAGGTGTGGCCCACGGCGAACAGCCGGATGGGGTCGACCTCGCGCTCGGTCAGCTCGTCGCGCGCGGGCGAGTAGTAGCGCAGCCAGACCCGGCGGCGCTCGGAGATGGCCCGGTCGATCTCGGCGAAGACCCCGCCCTCGGATTCGAAGGTCACGGAGAGCCGGGAGCTGGCGCCCGCGGCCTCGCCGGCGGCGCCCTCGATCTTCGCGGTGGCGCGGACCAGCGCCTGCCGGTCGCTCTCGCGCAGCCCCGGCAGGGTCGCCACGGCGCGCGCGGCGACCAGCAGGGCGGTGGCCTCGTCGGCGGCCAGCCGCAGCGGCTCGCCGGCGGACGTGCCCGAGGCGTCGGGGTTGTGCCACCAGATGCGGTCGCCGTCGGTGTCGATGTCCAGCAGGTCACCGCCCCGGAAGCTGGTGCCGCACATGGGCAGCACGTCCAGGTCGCCGATCAGCTCGTCCTCGGTGATACCGAAGGCGCGGGCCACATCGGCGACCCGGGCGCCCGGGCGCTCCCGCAGGTAGGTGACCAGCGACAGCATCCGCCGGGTCTGGTCAATGGCGTTTCCGGCCATCAGAAGTCGGTCCCGTTCCTCTCAGCCCTTGGCCACGGCACGCAGCCGCTCGATCACATCGGCCCGCAGCTCGGCGGGTTCCAGTACCAGGACGTCGGCGCCGAACTCCACCAGCCAGGCGTCCAGGCCGTGACCGTAGGGGATCTCCAGCTCGTCCCAGCCGTCGCCCAGGTCACGGGAGGCCACCGCCCGGGAGCGCAGCGGATAGCCGTGGCCGGCGCGCACCTTGATCCGGGCCGTACCGGTGGCCGTCTCGCCCGCCCAGCTCTCCACCGTCGTACGCACCGTGACGTGGTCGGGCACGGGCGCGGTGAACGCCAGCGCCCGGGAGCGGACCTTCCCGGTGATCCGGGAGAGCCGGAAGACCCGCTCGGCGTCCCGCTCGCGGTCCCAGCCCGCCAGGTACCAGTGGCCACGCCAGCACTCCAGCGCCCAGGGCTCGACCTTGCGCTGCTCGGGGTGGGCGGCGTTGGCCTTGCGGTAGTCGAAGACGACGACGCGGCGGTCGCGGGCCGCGAGCATCAGCGGCTCGAAGGCCGCCTCGTGCACGGGGATCCGCGTCTCCAGGGCGCTCTGCCCCTCGTACGGGTCCTCCGCCAGCGGCATCCCGGCGGCGCGCAGCTTCTGCAGGGCGCCGCTGGCGGCACCGGCGAGCCGGGCCTGCTGCCAGACCTTGGCCGCCAGCCCCAGGGCAGCGGCCTCCTCGACGTCGAGGGTGATCGGAGGGAGACGGTTGCTGTCGCGGCGGGCGAGATAGCCGGTCTCGCCGTCGACGCCCTCGACGGTCTCGATGATCAGGCCGAGCTCGCGGAGGTCTTCCTTGTCCCGCTCGAACATCCGGTTGAAGGCGTCGTCCTTCGGGGATTCGCCGCCATCGGAGGCACCGCTCGAAGCCGAAGCCTCGATGTACGCCTCGATCGAACCCCGCAACTCCCCCTTGGTCAGCGGCCGACGTGTGCCCAGCAGGCACAGCGCCAGACTCATCAGCCGCTCGGCCTTGGCAATCGCCATCGACGCCCTCTCTACTTGTGCTCTCAACCGTTGACCGTACCGCTCAGGGGTCGAACGACAAAAGCCGAGGGCCCGTGCCAGGCGGCACGGGCCCTCGGCCTTCGTTCGCTTGAGTCTCAGACGCCCATCAGGTCGCAAACGAAGATCAGCGTCTCGCCCGGGGCGATCACACCGCCACCGGCGCCACGCTCGCCGTAGGCGAGGTGCGCCGGGATGGTCAGCCGGCGACGGCCGCCGACCTTCATGCCCTGGATGCCCTTGTCCCAGCCCTGGATGACCTGGCCGGCACCGAGCTTGAACTCCAGCGCGCTGCCGCGGTTCCAGCTGGCGTCGAACTCCTCGCCCGTGGAGAAGGCCACGCCCACGTAGTGGACCTTCACGAAGTCGCCGGCCTTGGCCTCGGCGCCGTCGCCCTCCCAGATGTCGACGATCTCCAGGTCGGCCGGCGGCTGACCCTCGGGGAAGTCGATCTCGGGCTTCTCGATGTTCACGAAAGTTCTCCTACGAAAGATGCTGTGGACAACCGTGCAATTCTGGCAGACCCCCGGCCGGGGTCAGACCTTGCCCACGATGTCGACGACGAAGACCAGGGTGTTCTTGTCCAGGCCGCTCTGCGCCTGGCCCTCGTAGCCCAGCTTCGGCGGGATCACCAGCTCGACCCTGTCCCCCACGTGCTTGCCGACCAGGCCCTTGTCCCAGCCCTGGACGACCGAGCCGGTACCGATCTGGAAGGCCGTGGCACCCGCGTGGTCCCAGGAGGAGTCGAACTTCTTGCCGTCCTCCCACTTCACACCCGTGTACTGGGCGATCAGGCCGTCCCCGGCCTTGATCTCCGGACCGGTGCCCTTGATCAGCACCTGCTCCTTGAGATCGGTGGGCGCCTTGGTGTCCTTGGGAATGGTGATCTCGGCGGCCTTCTGGGAGACGTACTTGACCTCCGGCATGCCCTCCTCGGGCTTGGCCTGATCGCCCTTGGCCTCACTCTTGGCGTCGACCTTCTGGGCACCGACCACGTCGATCACCCACACCAGGCCGTCCTCCGGCTTGACGCCCGCCTGCGGGTTCAGCTGGTCGCCGATGAGCGCCTTGGCGGTGCCCTCGACCTCCACCCGCGAACCGGCCTTCTGACCGATCACCGCGTCGAGGACCTTCGCGGGCATCTCCTGGCTGGGCTGGCCCAGCTGCTGCACCAGCTGCCGGCGCGGGGCGCCCGGCGTGGCACCCTCCTGCGGCGTCCAGGTGCCGCCGAGCGGCTTGTTGTCCTTCATCGTCTGCCCGGCGAAGTCCAGACGGACGAACGAACCCTTCTCCGCCTTGTCACCCGAGCCCTCGGTCAGGGTCTTGACGACCAGCTTGTCCGCCGGCTTGGCGTCCTTCGGCACGGAGATCTCGGGCTTCTCCCCGAACTTCCCCTTCACCGTCACCTTGGCGTCGGAAGACTTGCCGTCCTCGGACCCGCACGCCGCGGCGGTCAGCAGCAGGACGGGCACGGCCAACGCCGCGGCGAGGCGACGCGCGTTCTTCGTGTGGTTCATGAAGTCCAACTCGGGCTGTAGGGGTCGCTGGGCAGTGTGCGCCACTCTACGGCCTGTCTCCCGCCGATCAACCCCGTCCGACACGGATGTGCGCCGGGCCCGGCGGACCCGGCGCACATCCGTGCCCCTCACACCCCCGAATCGCGCTCACATTCCCGCGATCAGCTTCTCCACCCGGTCGTCCACCGACCTGAAGGGGTCCTTGCACAACACCGTTCGCTGCGCCTGGTCGTTGAGCTTCAGATGGACCCAGTCGACGGTGAAATCCCGGCGCTGTTCCTGGGCGCGACGGATGAAATCACCGCGCAGCCGGGCCCGGGTCGTCTGCGGGGGCACCGACTTCCCCTCGAAAATCTTGATGTCATTGCACACCCGGGCCGCCTGACCGCGCTTCTCCAACAGGTAGTACAGCCCCCGGCGGCGGTGGATGTCGTGATAGGCCAGATCTATCTGCGCGATCCTCGGGTGGGACATGGTGATGTTGTTCTTGGCCCGGTACCGCTCGATGAGCTGGTACTTCATCACCCAGTCGATCTCGGTGGAGATCAGGTCCAGATTCTCGTCCCGGATGGCCTCAAGCGAACGGCCCCACAGCTCCAGGACCCGCTCGACCGTGCCCGTCCGGATGCCGCGGCGCTCGCAGAAGTCCACGGCCTTCTCGTAGTACTCCTGCTGGACCTCCAGGGCGGAGGCCTCCCGGCCGCTGGCCAGGCGCACCTTGCGTCTGCCGGTGATGTCGTGGCTGACCTCGCGGATGGCCCGGATGGGATTCTCCAGGGTGAGGTCGCGCATGACCGTACCGGCCTCGATCATGCGCAGGACGAGGTCGGTGGCACCGACCTTCAGCAGCATGGTCGTCTCGGACATGTTGGAGTCGCCGACGATGACGTGGAGCCTGCGGTAGCGCTCGGCGTCGGCGTGCGGCTCGTCCCGCGTGTTGATGATCGGGCGCGAGCGCGTGGTGGCGGAGCTGACGCCCTCCCAGATGTGCTCGGCCCGCTGGCTGACGCAGTACACCGCGCCACGCGGGGTCTGGAGCACCTTTCCCGCGCCGCAGATCAGCTGCCGCGTCACGAGGAAGGGAATGAGGATGTCCGCGAGACGCGAGAACTCCCCGTGCCGCGCGACGAGATAGTTCTCGTGGCAGCCGTAGGAGTTCCCGGCGGAGTCGGTGTTGTTCTTGAAGAGATAGACGTCGCCCGCGATCCCCTCCTCGTGCAGGCGGCGCTCGGCGTCGACCAGCAGACCCTCGAGGATGCGCTCGCCCGCCTTGTCGTGGGTGACCAGCTCGGTCACGCTGTCGCACTCCGGAGTGGCGTACTCCGGGTGCGATCCCACATCCAGGTAGAGACGGGCGCCATTGCGCAGGAAGACATTGCTGCTGCGGCCCCAGGAAACGACACGGCGGAAGAGGTACCGCGCCACTTCGTCAGGGGACAGCCGGCGCTGTCCTCTGAAGGTGCACGTGACGCCGTACTCGTTCTCCAGCCCGAAAATGCGGCGGTCCATGCCTGAACATTACGCCTGATGCCCTGCGCTGAAACCGGGTTCGACCGCACCGTTCCGATCATTTTCCGACCGGGCCACGACGGTGGACGCCTTCTCGGGGGCCCGCAGGGACGCCCGGAAGGCGACGATCACCAGCAGGGCCGCGACCCCGCTGCCCACCGCGACGAGGAAACCCGCACCGGCGCCGCCGGACTGGACCGCCGGCCCCACGAAGGCCGTACCGATCGCCGCGCCGACGCCGAAGGACGTCACCAGCCAGGAGAACGCCTCGGTCACCGTGCCCCGCGGCGCGTGCCGGTCCACGACCACGAAGGCGGTGGCCAGACAGGGCGCGAGGAACAGGCCCGCCACCCCGGCGAGAACCGTCATCGCCACCGCACCCGGCACCAGCAGCAGCGGCACGTAGAACAGCGCCAGGCCGCCGACGAGCACCCGCAGGCGCTGCTCCGGAGTGCCGGGCCACTGCCGGGCGCCATGGATGGAACCACCGATCAGAGCGCCGACGCCCAGGGCCGACAGCAGCCAGCCGGCCACGTTGCCGCCACCGTGCGCGTCTCCATAGGAGACCGCGGCGACGGCTATGGAGCCGAGCGCGGAACCTATGCAGAAGAAGGTGCCCAGCAGCACCAGCAGCCCCCGGGAGCGGAGCGCCCCCAGCCAGTGGGCCTCACGGGGCTCGCTGCGCCACGTGCGGGAGGGCGGCGAGGTCACGACCGCGAGGGCGCCGATGACGCCCATCAGGTGGAGGGCGTTCAGCGCGGCGGCCTCGGACCAGATGGCGACGATCCGGGTGACGATCAGCGGGCCGACCACGTAGATCAGCTCCTGCGCTATCGCGTCCAGGGAGTACGCGGCGTGGAGGTCGTCCTCGTTCTTCAGGACCGACGGCCACAGGGCCCTCAGCCCGCCCTCGAGCGGGGGCGCGAAGAAGCCGGCCACGATCATGGCCGCGTAGGACAGGGGCACCGGGTCCAGGCCGACGACCGTGAAGGCCGCCATGCCCAGCGCGGTCATCAGGGCCGCGGGCAGGATGACACGGGGCTGGCCGTAGAGGTCGACGGCCCGGCCGAGCAGCGGCTGACCGACCGCGTTGGCCACGCCGTAGACCGCGGAGAGCGCGCCGGCGAGGGTGTAGCTGCCGCCCTCGGCGCGGACGAAGAGGACGATCGCCAGCGCGGCCGTGGCGTTGGGCAGCCGGCCCACCAGGGTGCCGGTCAGCAGTCGCGCCGCGTGCCGTGTCTTGAGCATGTCGACGTAACCGCCGCCCGCCGCCGCCATTGTCCGCCTCTCGTCCTTGACCGATCGTTTTTGACCGAGCGATCCCGGTTTTACGTATAACTAGAAGAGTCATACGTACCATGATCGGAGCTCGCGGGTCCAACCCGCGTGGTGACAGCGGCAGCGGAGAGGGGCGCGGCAGCGGTGACGGAGGTCCAGAGCGGGGAACGCGAGGAGCGCGGGGGCGGCGGGGGCGAACGGTGGCCGACCGTCCGGGGACGGCACGCGGCGGCCGCCCGGGCCACCAGCCGGGACGTGGCCCGGGCGGCGGGGGTCTCGCAGGCGACGGTCTCGCTGGTCATGGGCGAGAAATGGCGTGGAAGGGTCTCCGAGCGGACCGCCGGGGCGGTGCGCGCCGCCGCCCGCGAGCTGGGCTACCGGCCCAACCTCACCGCGCGCAGTCTGCGGCTCGGCCGCGCGCGGACGGCGCTG
Organism: Streptomyces sp. L500; assembly: GCF_054551825.1. Taxonomy (NCBI): domain Bacteria; kingdom Bacillati; phylum Actinomycetota; class Actinomycetes; order Kitasatosporales; family Streptomycetaceae; genus Streptomyces; species Streptomyces sp. L500. Next base: position 51,819 of record NZ_JBTOLC010000007.1, on the reverse strand, counting down.
CTGGTCGTCCCGGCCCTCACCAACGAATTCTTCGCCCGCGTCTACACCGGCGCGGCCCGCGCCGCCGCCGAGCACGACATGGGCGTGGTCCTCTACCCCTCCCCGGAGGGCACCGGGCCCGCCCGCGACCCCTTCGCCTCCGCGCGCGCGACGCTGGACGGCGTGATCGCCTCCTCGATCGCGGCCGAGGCCCTGGCCGACCTCCGCGAGGGCGGCCTCCCGCTGGTGATGCTCGACAGCGAACCCGACCGGACCGACGCCCCGGCCACCGTCAACCTCGACATCGCCGACGGCATGCGGCAGGTGACGGAGCATCTCCTGGCCCTCGGCCACCGGCGCTTCGCGCACATCGCGGCCGACATCGACTCCTGGACCTTCCGCGTCCGGGCCCGGGCCCTCGCCGAGGCCCTCCGGGGCACGGCCGGGACGGTGCTGCGGACCGAGCCCGCCGCCCTCGACGTGGCCTCCGGCCGCCTGGCCGCCGCACGCGCCCTGACCGCACCGGGCGGGCCGGACGCCCGGCCGACCGCCCTGATCTGCGACGGCGACGTCCTCGCGGCGGGCGCCTGCAAGGCGGCGCGACGACTGGGGCTCCGCGTGCCGGACGACGTCTCGGTGACCGGCTTCGACGACCTGCCGCTCGCGAGCGCCCTGGAGCCGGAGCTCACGACGGTGCGGCTGCCGGCGGAGGCGGTGGGGGAAGCGGGCATGCGGGCGCTCGTGGCCGTCCTGGACGGCGGGGCACCGGCGTCGGCGGCGCTGCCGGTGGAGCTGGTGCCGCGCGCGTCGTCCGGCGTGGCCCCTCCCCCGACCCGCCCCTTCCCGTAATCGGGGCTCCTCCCCTGCCCCCGGTCCTCAAACGCCGGACGGGCTGCCACGCAGCCCGTCCGGCGTTCGAGGACAACCGGGGTCTACTCCTCCTCCGAGCCCTCCGAGCCCTCCGAGGACTCGGCCGAGCCCGACCCCTCGTCCAGCAGCCTCTGGAGCTGCCGCCCCAGCAACCGCTTGAACTTCCGCTGCTGCGGCCGCTTCCGGTCCAGCACCGCGACCTCGAGCTGCTCGGCCGTCAGCGTCCGCTCGCTCCCGTTCGTGTCGCGCGCGAGCGACTCGACGGCGAGCTTGAGCGCCTCGGACAGCGTCATCCCGTCCCGGTGCCGCTGGTCGAGATAGCTGCTGATCTGGTCCGCGTTGCCGCCGACCGCCACCGAGCCGTGCTCGTCGACGATCGAGCCGTCGTGCGGCAGCCGGTAGATCTGGTCGTCCTCGGGGGCGGCCCCCACCTCGGCGACGATCAGCTCCACCTCGTAGGGCTTCTCGCCCGCGCTCGAGAAGATCGTGCCCAGTGTCTGCGCGTAGACGTTCGCCAGGCCGCGAGCGGTGACGTCGTCACGGTCGTATGTGTAACCACGCAGGTCGGCGTAGCGGACGCCGCCGATGCGCAGGTTCTCGAACTCGTTGTACTTGCCGACCGCCGCGAACGCGATCCGGTCGTAGATCTCGCTGACCTTGTGCAGCGCGCGGGACGGGTTCTCGGCGACGAAGACAACGCCATCGTTGTACTGGAGGACCACGACGCTGCGGCCGCGCGCGATGCCCTTGCGGGCGTACTCGGCGCGGTCGGCCATGGCCTGCTGGGGTGAGACATAGAACGGCGTCGACACCGCTATCCGTCCCTTTCTGTGGGTGACGAGGACATCAAGAGCTCAGAGGATCGCTCGGAGCGTCACAGCAGAGCGGCGCGCGGGCCGTCCGGCTCCTCGAGCCGGCGCTCGTGGATGGCCCGGACGATCTCCGAGCTCTCCGCCTCGGTGAGCCTCCGGAAGCCCTCGTCGGTGATGACGATGACGATCGGGTAGATACGGCGCGCGAGGTCGGGACCGCCGGTCGCCGAGTCGTCGTCGGCGGCGTCGTAGAGCGCCTGGACGACGAGCGTGGCCGCCTGCCCCTCCGTGAGGTCGTCACGGAACAGCTTCTTCAGCGCACCGCGCGCGAACAGCGAGCCGGAGCCCGTGGCCGCGTAGCCGTGCTCCTCGGAGCGCCCGCCGGTGACGTCGTAGGAGAAGATGCGGCCCTTCTGCCGGTCCACGTCCCAGCCGGCGAAGAGCGGCACCACGGCCAGGCCCTGCATGGCCATGCCGAGGTTGCTGCGGATCATCGTCGACAGGCGGTTCGCCTTGCCCTCCAGGGAGAGCGAGACGCCTTCGACCTTCTCGAAGTGCTCCAGCTCCAGCTGGAACAGCTTGACCATCTCCACCGCCAGCCCGGCCGTGCCGGCGATGCCCACGGCCGAGTACTCGTCGGCCGGGAAGACCTTCTCGATGTCCCGCTGCGCGATGACATTGCCCATCGTGGCCCGCCGGTCACCGGCCAGCACCACTCCCCCGGGGAACGACGCGGCGACGATCGTCGTGCCGTGCGGCGCCTCGATGACGCCCTGCGTCGGCAGCTGCCGGTTGCGCGGCAGCATCTCGGGCTGGTGCTGCGCCAGGAAGTCCATGAAGGACGACGAGCCCGGCGTCAGGAAGGGAGCCGGCAGACGCCCTGTGCCAGAAAAGTTGGCTTCCACACGAATCCTTCGAAGAGATCTTGAAATACTGCACGGACCATACCCCCGGGCCTTCCAGCCCTCCGTCCCGTGCCCCGGCGGGCACGGGACGGATCACCGGCCCTACTGCCCGCCCTTTTGCACGAACGAACGTACGAAGTCCTCGGCGTTCTCTTCGAGCACATCATCGATTTCGTCCAGCACGGAGTCCACGTCGTCCGACAGCTTCTCCTGGCGCTCCTTGAGGTCCTCGGAGACCTGCGCGTCCTGCGCCTGCTCCTCGACCTCCTCCGTCGCACGCGTGGCCTTCTGCTGTCCGCCGCCGGTGTCCTTGGTCGCCATACCCCTCACCCCGCTCGGTTTCGACGTACACGTACACGAGACGTTCAAGATCCGACCCTACAAGCAGGGTCGGGGATCGGCCCTGCACTTGCTACAACGTCCCGGAGCCACCGGGATGATTCCCGTTTCACCCGGCCCTTAAGACCCCGCAGGGGCCCCGCTCAGCCGCCCGACAGCACCCGGACCAGGTCCTCGGCCGTGCGACAGCGGTCCAGGAGCTCCTTGACGTGGTTGCGGGTGCCCCGCAGCGGCTCCAGGGTGGGGACGCGCTGGAGGGAGTCGCGGCCCGGCAGGTCGAAGATCACGGAGTCCCAGGAGGCGGCGGCGACGTCGTCCGCGTACTGCTCCAGGCAGCGGCCCCGGAAGTAGGCCCGGGTGTCCTCGGGCGGGGCGGTACGGGCGCGGGCGACGTCGGCCTCGTCCAGGAGCCTGCGCACCTTGCCGCGGGCCACGAGACGGTTGTAGAGGCCCTTGTCGGCGCGGACGTCCGCGTACTGGAGGTCCACGAGCTGCAGCCGGGCCGCGGACCAGTCGAGGCCGTCGCGGCGGCGGTAGCCCTCCAGCAGCTCCAGCTTGGCCACCCAGTCCAGCTCCCCGGCCAGGCTCATCGGGTCCCGCTCCAGCCGGCCGAGGACGTCCTCCCAGCGGGAGAGGACGTCCTTGGTCTGCTCGTCGGCGTCCACGCCGAAGCGGTCCTCGACGTATTTGCGGGCCAGCTCGAAGTACTCCATCTGGAGCTGCACCGCTGTGAGGGTGCGGCCGCTGCGGAGCGTGACGAGCCGGCGCAGCGAGGGGTCGTGGCTGATCCGGTGGAGGGTGCGGACGGGCTGGTCCACGGCGAGGTCGGCGGCGATGAAGCCGTCCTCGATCATGGAGAGCACCAGGGCGGTGGTGCCGAGCTTGAGGTAGGTGGAGATCTCGGAGAGATTGGCGTCGCCGATGATCACATGGAGCCGGCGGTACTTCTCGGCGTCGGCGTGGGGCTCGTCGCGGGTATTGATGATGGGCCGTTTGAGGGTGGTCTCCAGGCCGACCTCGACCTCGAAATAGTCCGCGCGCTGGCTGATCTGGAAGCCGTGCTCGTGGCCGTCCTGGCCGATGCCGACGCGGCCGGCGCCGGTGACGACCTGGCGGGAGACGAAGAACGGGGTCAGGTGGCGGACGATGTCCGAGAAGGGGGTCTCCCGCTTCATCAGGTAGTTCTCATGGGTGCCGTAGGAGGCGCCCTTGTTGTCGGTGTTGTTCTTGTAGAGGTGGATGGGCTGGGCGCCGGGCAGCTGGGCGGCGCGTTCGGCCGCCTCCGCCATGATGCGCTCGCCCGCCTTGTCCCACAGGACGGCGTCCCGGGGGTTGGTGATCTCCGGTGAGCTGTATTCCGGGTGGGCGTGGTCGACGTAGAGCCGAGCGCCATTGGTGAGGATGACATTGGCCAGGCCGATGTCCTCGTCCGTGAGCTGGCTGGCGTCCGCGGCCTCGCGGGCGAGGTCGAAGCCACGGGCGTCCCTCAGCGGGTTCTCCTCCTCGAAGTCCCAGCGGGCACGGCGTGCCCGGTGCATCGCGGCCGCGTAGGCGTTGACGATCTGGGACGAGGTGAGCATGGCATTGGCGTTCGGGTGACCGGGGACGGAGATCCCGTACTCCGTCTCGATGCCCATTACTCGCCGTACGGTCATGCGGCCCTCCTTGCCCGGCGGCGCCCCCGGGTGGGGTCGGCGCTCAAGTACCGCTGCGCTTCCGGTCCGTGTACGGTCCCCGATCCCCCACTGCGCTTCGCGGTGGTACCACCGAAGAGCCTAGAACGGCTTTGCGGCGCTGGGGAGATCATTACAGTCATTGCTGGGGTTGGTGCCCCGCGCGGACGGCGGCATGTCCGCGTCCCACGAGTGGTGCAACGCATGGTGCAAAACGCGTCCGGCTGCGGACGCCCTGCTCCTTCCCCGCCCTCGAGGGGGCGGGGAAGGCACAGCAACAGGGACATCCGCAGCCGGACGGCGGTGTTACAGATACTGGCCGGTATTGGCCACGGTGTCGATGGAGCGGCCGGTGTCCGCGCCCTGCTTTCCGGTGACGAGGGTGCGGATGAAGACGATCCGCTCGCCCTTCTTTCCGGAGATCCGGGCCCAGTCGTCCGGGTTGGTGGTGTTGGGCAGGTCCTCGTTCTCCTTGAACTCGTCGACGCAGGCGGCGAGCAGGTGGGAGACGCGCAGGCCCTTCTGGTTGTGGTCCAGGAAGGCCTTGATGGCCATCTTCTTGGCCCGGTCCACGATGTTCTGGATCATCGCTCCGGAGTTGAAGTCCTTGAAGTAGAGGACTTCCTTGTCACCGTTGGCGTAGGTGACCTCCAGGAAGCGGTTCTCCTCGGATTCGGCGTACATCTGCTCGACGACCGACTGGATCATGCCCTCGACGGTGACCCTGGCGTCCCCGCCGTGCTCGGCGAGGTCGTCGGCGTGCAGCGGGAGGGTCTCGGTCAGGTACTTCGAGAAGATGTCCTTGGCGGCCTCCGCGTCCGGGCGCTCGATCTTGATCTTCACATCGAGGCGGCCGGGGCGCAGGATCGCGGGGTCGATCATGTCCTCGCGGTTGGAGGCGCCGATGACGATGACGTTCTCCAGGCCCTCGACGCCGTCGATCTCGGAGAGCAGCTGGGGGACGATGGTGTTCTCGACGTCCGAGCTGACGCCGGAGCCGCGGGTGCGGAAGAGGGAGTCCATCTCGTCGAAGAAGACGATCACGGGGGTGCCCTCGCCGGCCTTCTCCCGGGCGCGCTGGAAGATCAGCCGGATGTGCCGCTCGGTCTCGCCGACGTACTTGTTGAGCAGCTCGGGGCCCTTGATGTTGAGGAAGAAGCTCTTCCCGGCGGGCTTTCCGGTGACCTCGGCGACCTTCTTGGCAAGGGAGTTGGCGACGGCCTTGGCGATGAGGGTCTTGCCGCAGCCGGGAGGGCCGTAGAGCAGGACGCCCTTGGGCGGGCGCAGTTCGTGCTCCTTGAAGAGGTCGGGGTAGAGGTAGGGGAGCTCGACGGCGTCGCGGATCAGCTCGATCTGGTTGCCCAGGCCGCCGATCTTCGTGTAGTCGATGTCCGGGACCTCTTCGAGGACGAGTTCCTCGACCTCGCTCTTGGGGATGACCTCGTAGACGTAGCCAGAGCGGGTCTCCAGCAGGAGGGCGTCGCCGGGGCGGATGGTGGTGTCCAGCAGGGGCTCGGCGAGCCGCACCACCCGCTCCTCGTCGGTGTGCCCGATGACCAGGGCGCGTTCGCCGTCCTCGAGGATCTCCTTGAGGGTGACGATGTCGCCGTGGCGCTCGAAGGCCATGGCTTCGACGATGTTGAGCGCCTCGTTGAGCATGACCTCCTGGCCGGGCCGGAGGTCCTCGACGTCGACGCTCGGGGACGCGTTCACCCGGAGTTTGCGGCCTCCGGTGAAGATGTCGGCCGTGCCGTCCTCGTTGGCCGCGAGGAAGACGCCGAAGCCGGCGGGGGGCTGGGCCAGGCGGTCGACCTCCTCCTTGAGGGCCACGATCTGGTCGCGGGCCTCACGGAGGGTGTTCGCGAGCCGTTCGTTCTGCGCGGAGACGCCGGCCAGGTTCGTCTGGAGCTCGACGATCCGCTCCTCGAGAATCCTCGTGTGACGCGGAGAGTCGGCGAGCTTGCGTCGCAGGACGGCGATCTCCTGCTCGAGATAGGCAACCTGGCCCGCGGGGTCGTCAGACCCTCGTCCCGGCCGGATGCCGCGGTTCATGTCGTCGTCGTGGGCTGCCACGGTCCTCACCTCCTCCAAGGGGAGCTGGACGCTTCCTGACCCTACCTGGGCCGGTGCAGGTTGAAACCCCTAGATCACAAACCCGGTCGGAGTGTGTCCGATCTTCACCCTTGCGCACGTCCTCACGTGAGGGGGATACCCACCCATCAACATCGGAAAGCGGGCGGTTGTATCGTCGACTCGGTCAACACCCGTCAGGGCTGGCTCCAATTGATTCACGAACGCAGGAAACGGCAGGCGAGATGACCGCGCAGGAAGAAGAGCTCGAAGTCTGGATCGACCAGGACCTCTGCACCGGCGACGGCATCTGCGCCCAGTACGCCCCCGAGGTCTTCGAGCTCGACATCGACGGTCTCGCCTATGTGAAGAGCGCCGACGACGAGCTTCTCCAGGACAAGGGTGCCACCACCCCCGTGCCGCTGACGCTGCTGAACGACGTCCGGGACTCGGCGAACGAGTGCCCCGGCGACTGCATCCACGTGCGCCGCGTCTCCGACAAGGTCGAGGTCTTCGGCCCGGACGCCGAATAACGCATCGTCACCTCATGTGACGGTTCAGGCACTCTCCGCAACAGGCTGTGCCGTCAGGACGAACTGGCCGTCCCTCCAGTGCCACTTGACCGCCCTGCGCAGGTCCGGGCAGCAGCGGGGCACGCCGCTGCCGGAATAGCCGAGGAGAGTGGCCGAAACCGTCCGGCCGGTCGCGTCCAGGCCGGTGATGCTCATCCCCTCCTTGGGGTCCACCAGGGTCGCCACGACCCGGGGCGCCGCGCCCGGGGCGGCCGGGGCCGCGAGGACGTACACGCCGCTGGGCCGGGTGCCCCCGCCGGAGCCGCAGCGCACCTCGACGGCCGTCTCGGGCCGCCCGTCCCCGTCCAGGTCGGCGGTGGCGCGCCGGACCACCTCGGGGCGGGTGGGGCCGCAGTCGACGGGATAGCGCGCGGCGCCCGGGTCCGGGGCGGCGGCCGGCGGGCCCGCCGGGGCCTTCGCGGGCGCGGTGGCGCCGGCCGTGGCGTCACCGGGGCCGGTCAGGGCGGCGCCCAGGATCACCGCGGCCAGCGCGGCGGCGGTGGCCAGCCAGTGCGCCGGGCGGGACCGGGTGTGCGGGAGGGGGGCGGAGGCGTCGGAACGGTCGGGACCTGCCGGGGGCTGCACGCGCTGACTCCTGCGAGGACTGCGGGGACCGGGATCGTCCGCATCGTGCCACACGGCCGTTAAGCCGGTGAACGGCGGGCGGGGCCCTGAGCGTCACCCAACGCACGTGCGCCGCCGCCGAGTTCCGCGGGGAGCGGAGCACGGCGGCGGCGCACTGGTGGTTCGTACGGGCGGGTCAGCCCTTGTTCCGGGCGGGTCAGCCCTTGTTGGGGCCCTCGTAGTCCTCGCCGTAGGCGCCCTTGGCGGGGCGGCGGCGGCGCATCGGGGGCTCCACGCCGTCGGCGAGGCGGCGGGCGGTGACGAGGAAGCCGGTGTGGCCGATCATCCGGTGGTCGGGGCGGACCGCGAGGCCCTCCACGTGCCAGTTGCGGATCATCGACTCCCAGGGCTGGGGCTCGGCGAAGCAGCCGATCTCGCGGATGGACTCCACGGTCCGCGCCAGCTGGGTGGTGGTCGCCACGTAGCAGCAGAGGATGCCGCCGGGGACGAGCGCCTTGGAGACGGCCTCCAGGCACTCCCAGGGGGCGAGCATGTCGAGGATCACGCGGTCGACGTCCGTGTCGGACAGGTTGTCCTGGAGGTCGCCGACGGTCAGTTGCCAGGCGGGGTGCGGGCCGCCGAAGTAGCGCTCGACGTTCGCCTTCGCGATCTCCGCGAAGTCCTCACGGCGCTCGTAGGAGTGCAGCATGCCCTGGTCGCCGATGGCGCGCAGCAGGAAGGCGCTGAGCGAGCCGGAGCCCACTCCCGCCTCGACGACGCGCGCGCCGGCGAAGATGTCGGCGAAGGCCAGGATCTGCCCCGCGTCCTTGGGGTAGACCACGGCGGCACCGCGGGGCATGGACAGGACGTAGTCGGGGAGCAGGGGACGCAGCGCGAGGTACGCGACGTTCCCCGTGGTGCGGACAACACTGCCCTCGGGAGCGCCGATCAGCTCGTCGTGGGGGAAGGAACCCTTGTGGGTGTGGAAATTCTTCCCGGCTTCGAGCGTGAACGTGTAGTGGCGACCCTTGGGGTCGGTGAGCTGGACCTGGTCCCCGACCTGGAAGGGCCCGCGACGGCGGGCGGCACCGGTCGGTTCGGACATGTGACCAGCGTACCGGGCCCGGAAGGGGCCCGGCACCACGGTCCGGGGTCCGCCCCGGCGGCGGTCAGCCCGTCGGGCGGGCCATGGCCGCGACGAAGGCGCGCTCGACGTCGGCGGCCGAGAGCACGCCGTAGACCTCGCCGGTCTCCTCGGTCACCAGGTACTCGGACGCCGGTGTGGCGCGCAGCACTTCCAGGAGCTCCTCGCCGGAGAGGTCGGCGGAGACCCGCATGCCGTCGGTGAGGTCCTGGGCGAGCGAGCCGGTGGCGACCCAGGGGCGGCGGTGTTCGGGGACGCCGCCGATGGCGGCCTCGCGGACGAGCGCCCTGGGGGTGCCCTGCCCGTCGACGACGACGAGGGCACGGGCTCCCGCCTCGTTGGCGCGGCGCAGGGCCTCGGAGAGCGGGGTGGCGGCCTCGACGGGCACGGCGCGCCGGGTGAGGGCGCGGGCGCGCAGCTCGGGGAGGTGTTCGCGCAGGCGGGCCATGCGCAGGCTGTTGCCGGCGCCGGTCCAGATGATCGCGGCGAGGATGGCGGCGAGCAGGGCGTCGGTGAGGGTGTCGACGCCGCCGAGGTCCTCGGTGTCGCCGCCGTGGGTGAGCAGGGGCAGGCCGACGAGGACGGCGACGGCGAGGGCGCGGCCGACCCAGGCGGCGGCGACGGTGCCCGTCATGGGCTTGCCGCTGATCTTCCAGACGACGGCGCGGAGCATCCGGCCGCCGTCGAGGGGCAGGCCGGGGAGGAGGTTGAAGGCCGCGACCAGGAGGTTGGAGATCATCAGCCCGGCGAGCAGGACGCCGGGGACGGTGCCGGGTTCGACGGCGAGCATGGCGAGGTAGAAGACGCCGGCGAGGATCAGGGAGAGCAGGGGGCCGACGAAGGCGAGGACGAATTCCCGGCCGGGGGTCTCGCTCTCCTTCTCGATCTCGGAGACGCCGCCGAAGAACTGGAGCTGGATGCGGCGCACGGGGAGCTTGAAGCGCAGGGCGGCGACCGTGTGGGCCAGCTCGTGGACGAGCACGGAGGCGTAGAAGGCGACGGCGAAGAAGAGGGCGACGAGGTAGCGGACGCCGCCGAGCTCGGGGAGGACCCGGTCGAGCTGGCCGCCGAAGACCCAGGTGATCAGGCCGGCGACGAGGAACCAGCTGGGGGCGACGTAGACGGGCACCCCGAAGGGCCGGCCCATGAGGATCCCGCCGCCCGTCTCCGGCGGTCGGCGCGGCCCGCGGTCCTCGGGCCCGGCCTGGTGGCCGGCGCCCCCCGCGCCGGATCGGCCCTGCCCGCTGTCGTCCACGGTGTCCCCTCGTCCTGTCCGGCCCTGGTCCGGGGCCGGTGTGTTCTCCCGATCATGCAGGGTGACGGGCCCTACCGTCGATGGTATGCGGCCGACTGTCGGTTACGGGCCGTAGGGTCTGTGTCATGGATACCGCCTCCGAGAACTCCGCCGGGCGGGCCGGCGCCGCCCGGCCGGCCTCGCTGTCGCCGTCCCGTGCGGCCGATTTCATGCAGTGCCCGCTGCTCTACCGCTTCCGGGTGATCGACCGGCTGCCGGAGAAGCCCAGCGCCGCGGCCACGCGGGGCACGGTGGTGCACGCGGTGCTGGAGCGGCTCTTCGACGCCCCGGCGGCCGAGCGCACGGTTCCCCGGGCCCGGGGGCTGGTGCCGGGCGAGTGGGAGCGGTTGCTGGCGGCGAAGCCGGAGCTGGCGGAGCTGTTCGTCCGGGAGGACGGCTCGCACGACGAGGAACGGCTGGGCACGTGGCTGGCGGACGCGGAGCGGCTGGTCGAGTGCTGGTTCACGCTGGAGGACCCGACGCGGCTGGAGCCGGCCGAGCGCGAGCTGTTCGTGGAGACGGTGCTGACGGACGCGGGCCCGTCGGGCCTGACGCTGCGCGGCATCGTGGACCGGGTGGACGTGACGCCGGCCGGTGATGTGCGGATCGTGGACTACAAGACGGGCAAGGCCCCGGCGCCGCGGTTCCGGGAGACGCCGCTGTTCCAGATGATGTTCTACGCGCTGGTGATCTGGCGGCTGCGCGGGCGGATCCCGCGCCGGCTCCAGCTGGTCTACCTGGGCAGCGGGGACGTGCTGACGTACGACCCGGTCGAGGCGGAGCTGCTGGCGGTGGAGCGGAAGCTGCGCGCTCTGTGGGAGGCGATCTCGCTGGCCACGGAGACGGGCGACTGGCGGCCGCGGCCCACCAAGCTGTGCGGCTGGTGCGACCACCAGGCGGTGTGCCCGGAGTTCGGTGGCACTCCCCCGCCGTACCCGCTGCCGGTCGTCCCGGCCCCGCGCGCGGCGGGCGACGGTCCGGCTGCCTCCGGGGAGGGCTCGCAGGGCAGAATGGACGAGGTCTAACGAAGGAGAGTTCCTGTGGCGATCCGCGTCCTATTGGTCGACGACCAGCCGCTGCTGCGCACCGGCTTCCGCATGATCCTGGAGGCCGAGCAGGACCTGGCGGTCGTCGGGGAGGCCGGGGACGGTCTGCAGGCGCTCGAGCAGGTGCGGGCGCTGCAGCCCGATGTGGTGCTGATGGACATCCGGATGCCCCGCATGGACGGGGTGGAGGCCACCCGGCAGATCACCGGCCCGGAGCGGAACGGCCCGGCGAAGGTGCTGGTGCTGACCACGTTCGATCTGGACGAGTACGTGGTGGAGGCGCTGCGCGCGGGGGCGAGCGGCTTCCTGCTGAAGGACGCGCCGGCCCATGAGCTGGTCCAGGCGATCCGGGTGGTGGCGGGTGGCGAGGCCATGCTGGCCCCGAGCATCACGCGCCGGCTGCTGGACAAGTACGCGGGGCACCTGCCGTCGGGTGAGGAGCCGCTGCCGGACACCCTCCACACGCTGACGGACCGTGAGGTCGAGGTGCTGAAGCTGGTGGCCCGGGGGCTGTCCAACGCGGAGATCGCCGCGGATCTGTTCGTCAGCGAGACGACGGTCAAGACGCATGTGGGTCATGTGCTGACGAAGCTGGGCCTGCGTGACCGGGTGCAGGCCGCGGTCTACGCGTACGAGAGCGGTCTGGTGCGTCCCGGCGCCCAGTAAGCCTCACGCCAGAACGAAGAGCGCCCCGGCGCACGATCCGATCGTGCGCCGGGGCGCTTCCCTTCGACGTGAGGACGGGTCAGCCCTTGCCGCCCTTGCTGATCTCCCAGAAACGGAAGACGGTCGAGGCGTCGAGGGTCCACTGGAGACCCGAGATCCGCTCGTTGGCGACGGCGTACTGCTTGCCCTGCCACAGCGGGATGACGGGCACGTCCTGGGCCACGGCGTTCTGGAGCTTGGCGAAGTCGCTGACGGTCGCCGCGCGGCTGCCCTGGGCGGCGGTGGCGGGGAGGATGCCCGCGATGTCCTTCGACTGGTAGTTGTTGGCGAGGACGTTGTCGTCGCCGAAGAACGGCGCGGTGAAGTTGTCGGGGTCCGGGTAGTCGGGGACCCAGCCCTTGACGTAGACGCCGTACTTGCCGGCCGCGATGTCCTTCTCGTACTGATCGATCGGCACGCTCTGGACGTCGGCCTCGAACAGGCCGCTGGCGTTCAGCTGGTCGGCGATCGCCTTGAACTCGGCCACGGTGCCCGGGCCGTAACGGACCGGGGTGGCCCACAGGGTGAGCTTCACCTTGCCGCTGACGTTCGCGGAGGCGAGGGCCGCCTTGGCCTTCTCGGGCTGCGGGCGGTCGCCGTAGACGTCGAAGAACGGCGTCTTGTGGGCGGTGATGCCGCTGGGCACGACCGAGTACAGCGGCTCGGCGGTGCGCTTGTAGACGTCGCGGACGAGGGTGCTGCGGTCGATGAGGTAGGCGATGGCCTTGCGCACGCCGACCTTGCCGACCACCGGGTCCTTGGTGTTGAAGACCAGGTGCTGGACCTCGGCGCTGTTGCCCTCGACGACCTTGACCGCGCCCTTCTCGTTGGACGTGGCCTCGAGGTCGGCGATGTCCTTGATGGCGAGACCACGGTAGGCGAGGTCGACGTCGCCCTTCTGGACGGCGGACTTCAGGGCGTCCTGGTCGCCGTGGAAGAGCTTGAGGGTCATGCCGCTGTTCTGGACGACGGCGGGGCCCTTGTAGGAGCCGTTGACCTTGAAGACGGCCTTGGACTTGTCGTAGGAGTCCAGCTTGTAGACGCCGGAGCCCATGGCCTTGCCGTCGGTGCGGAGCTTGTCCGCCGGGTACTCCTTGTGGTCGACGATCGACCCGGCGCCGGAGGCTATCTTCAGCGGGAAGGTGGCGTCCGGGCGCTTGAGCTGGAAGACGACGGTGGACTTGTCCGGCGTCTTGATGCTCCCGATGGTGGAGAGCATCGTGGACGCCGGACCGTCCTTGTCGTTGATCTTCAGGGTGCGGCGGAAGGAGAAGGCGACGTCCTCGGAGGTGAGGTCGTCACCGTTGCTGAACTTCAGGCCGTCCTGGAGCTCGCACTGGTAGACGGTGCTGTTCTCGTCCTTGAACTTGCAGCTCTTGGCGGCGTCCGGCACGGGCGTGGTGCCGCCCTTGGGGAAGCTCATCAGCGACTGGAAGACGTTGTTGAAGAGCAGCCAGGAACCGGGGTCGTAACCGGAGGCCGGGTCGGTGGCTTGCACCTCGTCCGACATCCCCATGACCACCGACTCACCGGTGCCGGCCGCCGTGCCGTCGTCCGAACCGCACCCGCTCAGCAGGGCGGCGGCAAGCCCCGCGCCAAGCGGGGCGGCGAGCCACTGGTCACGTTTCCTCACGTGCGCATTCCTCACAGTTCTTGGTTCGCTGACGGGATGTCTTGAGCTGTAACGCGTTCTGTGGAGCAGATGAAGCAGGTGGAACTGGTGAAACAGGTGGTGCGATGGAGCTGTCGGTGATCCGGGGTGACCGGCCGGTGGGGGGGCGTTACACGCCGCGCCCGAGCTCCCACGGCTGGAGTTCGGCCGCCGCGTTGAGGGCCCACTCCGCGCCGGTGATCTTGTCCCGGGCCGCGACGTACTGCTTGCCCTGCCACAGCGGGAGCACCGGGACGTCGTCGGCGACGATGTCCTGGGCCTGCTGGAAGAACCGGGCCGCGGCGTCGCGCTGCGAGGACAGCCGGGACTGCGGGATCAGCTCGTTGATGATCTTCGAGTTCTTGTAGGGCGACCCGAGGAAGTTGTCCTTGCCGACGAACGGGTCGACGAAGTTGTCCGGGTCCGGGAAGTCGGGGAACCAGCCGATGCCGTAGACGGCGTACTTGCCCTTGGCGGCCTCGGGGCGGAAGTCCGCCCACTTCACGCCCTGGAGCTTGACGTCGAACAGACCACTGTCGTTGAGCTGCTTCTGGAGCGACTTGAAGGACTTCTCGGTGGCCTCGCCGTAGTGGTCCGTGGCGTAGGTGAGGACGAGCGGCACCGACGAGGTGACGTTGGCGCCGCGCAGGATGGCCTTGGCCTTCTCCACGCTGGGCTCGCCGTACTTGTTGGAGAAGGAGTTCTGGTGGCCGGCGACGCCGGTGGGCACGATCGAGTACAGCGGCTCGTTCGTCCGGTGGTAGTCGTCGCGGGTCAGCGCCTGACGGTCGACGAGCTGGGCCACGGCCTGGCGGACGGCCTTGTTCTTGACCGTGGAGTCCTCGGTGTTGAAGGCCAGGAAGCTGGTCTCGGCGCCGGGCGACTCGTGCAGCCGGACGCCCTGGCCGCTGGCGGTGCGCAGGCGGTCGATCTGCTCGGGCAGCAGGGCACGGTTGATCACGTCGATGTCGCCGGCCTTCAGGGCCTTCTCCATCGACGTGGAGTCGTCGAAGAAGCGCATCTCGACCTTGTCGTTCTGCAGCTTCAGCGGGCCCTGGTAGTCGTTGTTCCGGGTGAAGGTGACCTTGGTGACGCGGTCGTCCTTGACCTCGGTGTCGATGGCGTACGGGCCGGAGCCGACCACCTTGAAGCCGTCGTCCAGCTTGTCCTTGGCGTAGGACTCGCTGTCGACGATGGCGGCGGCCGGGGTGGCGATCTTCTGCGGGAAGGTGGCGTCCGGCGTCTTGAGGTGGAAGACGACCTCGAGCTCGCTGGGGGTCTCGACCTTGTCGATGTTGCTCAGCAGGGAGACCGGGCCGTTCTCGAAGTTGATCCGCCGGGCGCGGTCGATGGAGAACTTGACGTCCTCGGCGGTGAGCGCGTGCCCGTTGGTGAACTTCAGGCCCTTGCGCAGCGTGCAGCGGAACTGCTCGCTGTTGCGGTCGCCGAAGGAGCACCTCTCGGCCGCGTCGGCGACCGGCCCGGTGCCCGAGCGCGGCAGGCGCAGCAGCGTCTGGAAACCGCTGTGGAGGACGTTCCAGACGCCGACGTCGTACGCGGCGGCCGGGTCGAAGGGCGCGGGCGCGTCGGTGGTCTGCTCGAACCGGTCGGTGGTGCCGATGACGATGGCCTTGCCGCCGCCGGATCCCGCGCTTCCGCCACAGGCGACGAGCACGGGTGCCAGCAGGCCCGCCACGGTCGGCAGGACCAACGTCTTGCGGTTCATTGTCTGGGGTTCTCCCTGTGGTGCGTTCGGTTGCCCGGACCCTACCGATACCGGAAGGGCGGTCATACGGGCAGCCGTGAAGTTCTCGCGAAGAGATTAGTGCGCATGGCCGGTGCCGCCGGAACAGGGTGAACTCGAGGCGATATCACACCGCGATAACGAAAGACGGATGTCCGATATCCGGACGCCGGAACGATTCCGGCACAGGATGATCTATCCGGACACAAGGGTGCGCTTCAGCCCGTCCGAAAGCGCTTCCGAGGGCACGGGGAAGCCCCCGGAGGCTCCCGATCCGGTGACCAACGTCACTTCCGTGACGACTTCGGCGGCCGGGGGAATTCAGCCAGCGCATTCGTCACGGAAAACAATCGTTCAAGCGCCCAGAGTTTCAGAGCTTGATCAATCCGCGCAGAAAAGAGAGATCGACTTCTTCCAGCGAGCCCACGACCGTACGGCCCGCGGCGGCCGGGATCGGCGCCACCGAGGGCACCGCCACCACCCGGCAGCCCGCCGCCTCGGCGGCGGTCACGCCCGTCATGGTGTCCTCCACGACCGCGCAGCGCACCGGGTCCGCCCCCAGCCGCGCGGCGGCCAGCAGATACGGGTCCGGGTGGGGCTTGGTGCGCGCCAGCTCGTCGCCGGCGACGGTCAGGGTGAAGTGCTGCGGGCCCAGGCTGTGGAGCACCCGGTCGATGATCTCCCGGTGGGAGGCCGAGACCAGGGCCGTCGGCACCCCGTGGGCGGCCAGCTCGGCGAGCAGCCGCCGGGCGCCCGGCATCAGCGGCACGCCCTGGCCGATCATCTGGGCGAAGCGCGTGTTCAGCAGCGCGCTGAGCTCGGCG
Source organism: Streptomyces sp. L500 (assembly GCF_054551825.1). Lineage (NCBI taxonomy): Bacteria > Bacillati > Actinomycetota > Actinomycetes > Kitasatosporales > Streptomycetaceae > Streptomyces > Streptomyces sp. L500. The sequence continues at coordinate 35,627 of NZ_JBTOLC010000007.1, read as the reverse complement.
AGGGCGATCCGCGCGCCCGTCGCCTTGATCAGGAAGGCGGCGCTGCGCGCCATCGGGCCGCCGACGACCACCTCGCGCCACTCCTCGAGCAGCTGGTGGCCGAGCTCGGCGAAGACCGCCGTCTCCACCTCCCACCAGAAGCCCTCGGTGTCGACCAGCGTGCCGTCCATGTCGAGCAGGACCGCCTGCAGGGCCGATGCCGAGCGCGTGTCGACCGCGGGAAGACTGCTGGTCATCCGCACACCTCCTGGGGGGACGAGAAGGCCGGCCCCCCACCCTTCCTCGGGTGGCGAACCGGCCTTCACCGGGCAGACAAGTGTACGGCGGATCATTGCGGCGCGTCGCGTCGATAACCCGCGAATTCCTCCGTCGGCCGGGCCCCACGGGCCCGGGAGCCGGTGGCGCGCCCCGCCGGGGACGGGCGTCTCAGCCGTCGCCCTCCGTACCGTCGGCGCCCTCCTCGGGGGCCCCGGCGGAATCGCCCTCCTCGTCCTTGGCGGGCGGGCGCGGCGGCCGGGTCCGGCCGCTGGCCGTGTCCCGGAGGTAGGAGGCGTCCCGGCCGCCCTCGGTGAGGCCCGGCTCGGCCGCGACCCCGCCCGGCTGGCCGGGCCCCGGCTGGCCGTCGCGGCGGCGCAGATAGCGCTCGAACTCCCGGGCGATGGCCTCTCCGGAGGCCTCCGGCAGGTCGGCGGTGTCCCGCGCCTCCTCCAGGGACTGGACGTACTCGGCGACCTCGCTGTCCTCGGCCGCCAGCTGGTCGACGCCCAGCTGCCAGGCGCGGGCGTCCTCCGGCAGCTCGCCCTGCGGGACGCGCAGGTCGATCAGGTCCTCCAGGCGGTTGAGGAGCGCCAGGGTGGCCTTGGGGTTGGGCGGCTGGGAGACGTAGTGCGGCACGGCCGCCCAGAGGCTGACCGCCGGGACGCCCGCGTGGGTGCACGCCTCCTGGAGGACGCCGACGATCCCGGTCGGGCCCTCGTAGCGGGACTCCTCCAGATCGAGGGTGCGGGCCAGGTCCGGGTCGGAGGTGACGCCGCTGACCGGCACCGGCCGGGTGTGGGGGGTGTCGCCGAGCAGCGAGCCCAGGATCACCACCATCTCCACGCCCAGCTCGTGGGCGAAGCCCAGGATCTCGTTGCAGAAGGACCGCCAGCGCATGCTGGGTTCGATGCCGCGCACCAGCACGAGGTCGCGCGGGGCGCCACCGGAGGCGCGCACCACGGACAGCCGGGTGGTCGGCCAGGTGATCTTACGGATGCCTCCGTCCAGCCAGATCGTGGGCCGGTTGACCTGGAAGTCGTAGTAGTCCTCGGCGTCGAGGGCGGCGAAGACCTCGCCCTTCCACTCCCGGTCGAGGTGCGCCACGGCGCTGGAGGCGGCGTCCCCGGCGTCGTTCCAGCCCTCGAAGGCACAGATCATGACCGGGTCGATCAGCTCGGGAACCCCCTCAAGCTCGATCACCCAGCGCCTCCTTCCGACCGGGGTCCACGGGCACCGCCCGTGCCACCGCCGGTTGCCGTTCCGTGCAGTTGCGTTCGTCTTGCGTGTGCCCCAAGCCTACGACTTCGGCGGCCCCCCTTCGCAGCCCCCGAGGGGGAGGGACTTTCAGCCACGTGCTCCCCATCCGGCCCGGTAGGCGTGCCAGTCGGCGTCGGTGGCCGCGAAGTCCACGTACAGGGCCAGCCCGAAGTTCCGCCGGTGGCGGTCCTCGCGGCCGAGCCCCAGCCGGGTGCCGCGCACGGCGGCCGCGGCGGTCTCGGCCCGGCTCTGATGGCCCAGGTTGTCCGTGTGGTAGAAGGGCACGCCCATCAGCAGGTCCGTGCCGGCCGGGGTGGCCTGGAGGGCGAGCCTGGTCTGCTGGGCGACGTAGCCGCCGTAGAGGTTCTCCCAAGGCAGCGCGGTGTCGTAGGACATGACGGCTATCTGGTCGACGCGGCGGGCGACGTCGCCGAAATAGCTCTGTGTCCACCACTTGGGGCTGCCCAGCGCGCCCGACGCGGAGTGCATGGAGGGCAGCGGGTCGATCTGCTGGGCGGCGACGGACAGCGGTCCGCCTTCCGAACGCACCGCCGGGCGCAGGGAGTCCAGCAGGGTGAGGAAGTCGCGGTCGCCGGTGCGCACGGGTTCGACGTCCAGGTGGACGCCCTGGAATCCGGCCTTCATCACCTGCCGGGCGCTGGCGACGACGGCGTCGCGGGCGGCCGGCGAGCCCAGCCACAGGCCGCCGCCCTCGCCCCGGCGGACCAGCTTGTCCCCCAGCCACGCCTGGACCCGGACGCCGGGCAGTTCCCGGTGGACGGCCGCGAGCAGCCAGCCGGCGTCGCGGTACGCCGAGGCGGGCAGGGTGCCGTCGTGCTCCAGCGGTCCGGCGTGGACGTAGAGGTCGTGGATGCCGGTGCCGGCGAGCTTGCGGCGGAGCCGGGCGAGGTCGGCGTCGTTCTTGCGGCCGTCGAGCCAGGCGTGGCCGAGCCAGAGGGCGTCCTTGCCCCGGGTGACGGCGTCGTCGGCGGGCGCCCCGGCGTAGGAGGCGCGCAGCGCGCTGCCGGCCGTGACGACCGGTACGAGGACGAGCAGGACCAGCCCCAGCGCCACCCGGAGGGTGACGCGGCGCCAGCGTGGGCCGCGGCGCGCGGTGGTCTTCCCGGTGGCCGGCGCGGCCCGTTCCGGTGCTGTCGCGTTCATGGTGTCCGTCCCCCTCTTCCCTTCAGGGGACGTACCGGGGCGGGCCGTGGTTGCCCGTTTCCGCGCATATGTGCGGGCACACGGGAACGGGGAGCGGTGCCGGGCACCGCTCCCCGTTCGTCCGGCGTTCGCGTCAGCGCTTGTCGCCCAGGATGTCCTTGACCTTGGCGCGGACGTCCTCGTTGTCGAGGCCGCGGATGGTCAGGGTGGTGCGGCGGCGCAGCACGTCGTCGACCGTCTCGGCCCACTCGTGGTCGCGGGCGTAGACGACCTGGGCCCAGATCTCCGGGCCGTCCTCGTGGATCCGCTCGCCGAGCTCGGGGTTCTCGTTGACCAGGCGGGCGATGTCGAAGGACAGCGAGCCGTAGTGGGTGGCGAGGTGACGGGCGGTCAGCGGGTCCATGCGGCTGCCGGGCTCGCGGTCCACGAGCAGGCGGTGGGCGACCGCGTTGGGGTTGGCGACACCGGGCAGCGGGGTGCGGCGGACCAGGCTGGAGATGGGCTCCATGTCCTCGGTCAGCGGGCTGCCGGGCACCTGGGCGAGCTTCTTCATGACCGTACGGCCGATGTGGCGGTAGGTCGTCCACTTGCCGCCCGCGACGGAGAGCATGCCGCCCTTGCCCTCGGAGACGACCGTCTCGCGCTTGGCCTGGGCGACGTCGCCCGGGCCGCCGGGCAGCACGCGCAGGCCGGCGAAGGCGTACGTCATCAGGTCGCGGTCGAGGTCGGCGTCCTGGATGGAGAACGCGGCCTCGTCGAGGATCTGCTGGATGTCCTCCTCGGTGGCGCGGACGTCCGCCGGGTCGCCCTCGTACTGGGTGTCGGTGGTGCCCAGGAGGAGCTGGTCCTCCCACGGGAGGGCGAAGGTGATGCGGTACTTGTCGATCGGGGTGGCCATGGCGGCCTTCCACGGCGACTTGCGCTTCATCACGATGTGCGCGCCCTTGGAGAGGCGGATCGACGGCGCGGCGCCCTTGTCTTCCAGCTTGCGCAGGTGGTCCACCCACGGGCCGGTGGCGTTGAGGACGACGCGCGCGTCGATGCCGAACTCCGTGCCGTCGACACGGTCCTTGAGCTCCGCGCCGGTCACCTTGCCGTGGGTGAAGCGCAGGCCGGTGACCTCGGCGTGGTTGAGGACGACCGCGCCGGACTCGACGGCCGCGCGGACCGTCATGACGGCGACGCGGGAGTCGTTCATCTGGTGGTCGTAGTAGACCGCCACGGCCTTGAGGTTGTCCGTGCGCAGGCCGGGGTTGTCGGCCTTGGCCTTGGCCGGGGTGATGACCTTGCCGACGCCGTCGCCGAAGGCGGACAGCGCCGAGTAGGCGAACACACCGGCGCCGAGCTTGGCCGCGCCCACCGGGCCGCCCTTGTAGACGGGCAGGTAGAAGGTGAGCGGGTTGACCAGGTGCGGGGCCACGTCCTTGGCCAGCACCCGGCGCTCGTGGTGGTTCTCCGCGACGAGCTTGACCGCGCCGGTCTGGAGGTAGCGCAGACCGCCGTGGACGAGCTTGGAGGACGCGGAGGAGGTGGCGCCGGCGAAGTCACCGGCGTCCACCATCGCGACCCGCAGTCCGGACTGCGCGGCGTGCCAGGCCACCGAGGTGCCCAGGATGCCGCCACCGATCACCAGGAGGTCGTACGTCGCCTTGGACAGTCTCTCCCGGGTCTCGGCGCGGCCCGGGTTGGCACCGGCAGCCGGGTGCGTTCCCAGGGTCGGAACGCTCTGCGGGGTTGTCATGATTACTCCTCGTCCTCGATCCAGCCCATGGTCCGCTCGACGGCCTTGAGCCAGCTCTTGTACTCGCGGTCACGCGTGTCCGCGTCCATGCGGGGGGTCCACTCGGCGGCCCGGCGCCAGTTGGCGCGCAGTGCGTCGGTGTCCGGCCAGAAGCCGACGGCGAGGCCGGCGGCGTAGGCCGCGCCGAGGCAGGTGGTCTCGGCGACCATGGGGCGCACCACGGGGGCGTCCAGGAAGTCCGAGAGGGTCTGCATCAGCAAGTTGTTGGAGGTCATGCCGCCGTCGACCTTGAGCGCGGTGAGCTCGACGCCGGAGTCCTTGGTCATGGCGTCGGTGATCTCGCGGGTCTGCCAGGCGGTGGCCTCGAGCACGGCGCGGGCGATGTGCGCCTTGGTGACGTAGCGGGTCAGGCCCGCGATCACACCGCGCGCGTCGGAGCGCCAGTAGGGGGCGAACAGGCCGGAGAAGGCCGGCACGAAGTAGGCGCCGCCGTTGTCCTCGACGGAGCTGGCGAGCGTCTCGATCTCGGCGGCGCTCTTGATGAGGCCCATCTGGTCGCGCATCCACTGCACGAGGGAGCCGGTGACGGCGATGGAGCCCTCGAGGGCGTAGACGGGCTTCTCGTTCCCGATGCGGTAGCCGACGGTGGTCAGCAGGCCGTTGTAGGACTGGACGGGCTCGTCACCGGTGTTCATCAGCATGAAGGTGCCGGTGCCGTAGGTGGACTTGGCCTCGCCCTGGTCGAAGCAGGTCTGGCCGAAGAGGGCCGCCTGCTGGTCGCCGAGGGCGGAGGCGACGGGGACGCCGGCGAGGGCGCCGCCCTTGGCGGTGCCGTAGACCTCGGCGGAGGAGCGGATCTCCGGGAGCACGGCGGCCGGGATCTCCATGGAGGAGAGGATGCGCTCGTCCCACTCCAGGGAGCGGAGGTTCATCAGCATGGTGCGGGAGGCGTTGGTGACGTCCGTGACGTGGACGCCGCCCTCGGCACCGCCGGTGAGGTTCCAGATGACCCAGGAGTCCATGGTGCCGAAGAGGATGTCGCCGGCCTCGGCGCGCTCGCGCAGGCCCTCGACGTTGTCCAGCAGCCAGCGGACCTTGGGGCCGGAGAAGTAGGAGGCCAGCGGGAGGCCCGTCTCGCGGCGGAAGCGGTCCTGGCCGACGTTGCGGCCGAGCTCCTTGCAGAGGGCGTCGGTGCGGGTGTCCTGCCAGACGATGGCGTTGTAAACCGGCTCGCCGGTGTTCTTGTCCCACATCAGCGTGGTCTCACGCTGGTTGGTGATGCCGATGGCCTTGACGTCGGCGGCGGTGATGCCCGCCTTCTCGACGGCGCCGGCGACGACCTCCTGGACGTTGGTCCAGATCTCCTTGGCGTCGTGCTCGACCCAGCCCGGCTTGGGGAAGATCTGCTCGTGCTCCTTCTGGTCGACGGAGACGATGCGTCCGTCGCGGTCGAAGACGATACAGCGGGACGAGGTGGTGCCCTGGTCGATCGCGGCGATGAACGGGCCCTGGGCGTGGGTGCCGGTGGTCTCGGTCATGTGGGGTGTGCTCCTGAAGTCGGAAGGGTCTCGGCGGGTGCTGCTCAGAACGCGATCTTGTGGATGCCTGCGGCGAGGGCGGCGCCGATGATCGGGCCGACCACCGGGACCCACGCGTAGCCCCAGTCCGAACCGCCCTTGTTGGGCAGCGGGAGCAGCGCGTGCACGATGCGCGGGCCGAGGTCGCGGGCGGGGTTGATGGCGTAGCCGGTCGGGCCGCCGAGCGAGAGACCGATGCCGACGACGAGCAGGGCGACCATCAGGGTGCCCGTGCCGCTGACGGCCAGGCCCTTGGTCAGGCCCATGGTGAGGATGAAGAGCACCAGCACCGTCGTGGCGATGATCTCGGTGACCAGGTTCTGTACCGCGTTGCGGACCTCGGGACCGGTGGAGAAGATGCCCAGGACCGGGCCGGCCTCCGGCTCGGCGGTCTGGTCGACCATGCCCTCACTGGGGTTGAGGGAGGTGACGATCTCCGGGTCGGTGAGGTGGGCCTGGAACTGACCGTAGTAGGCCAGCCACACCAGCGTCGCGCCGGTCATCGCGCCCAGCAGCTGGGAGCCGATGTAGAGCGGCACGTCGCTCCACGAGACCGCGCCGTCGAAGGCGAGGCCGAGGGTGACGGCCGGGTTGAGGTGCGCGCCGGACTTCGAGCCGATGTACGCGCCGGCCAGGACGGCGAAGCCCCAGCCGAACGTGATGGCCAGCCAGCCGGCGTTCCGGGCCTTGGAACGCTTCAGGGTGACGGCGGCGCACACGCCGCCGCCGAGCAGAATCAGAACTGCGGTACCGATGAACTCACCGGTGAAGATGTCGGAGCTGGACACCCGCGACTCCTTTGTCCTTCGTCCAGGGGAAGACGAACCGCGGGTTTCCGGCGGTCCGAGCCCTCCGTGAGGGCGGCGATCGGTCCCGTGGCACTGCACACCATAGCGAATATTGTCGGTAGGTGTTCGACAATGCCGACCGATGCACGGCAGTTTTCTGCACGGTTAAGGGCACGTCAAGGCCTCTGTGACCGGAAACTCTCGGCCAACTGGCCGTAAATTTACGTTCGGATACCGACCGGTAACGACCCGGTCTCGGTGGCCTCGAAGAAGCCCTTCCGAAGCGTTTTCGCGAACCGGACGGACCGTTTTCCCGAGGGCCGCGAACACGAGTGCGGCCCCCTATGGGGAAAGCGATCTTCAGAAGCGGCCGGCGCCCAGGTCGCGCGAGACGGCGCGGGCGCAGTCGCGGACCGCCGCGACCAGCCGGGCCTGGAGCTCGCCGCCCTCGCAGACGCGCTCGACGGCGCCCGTGACGCCCACCGCGCCGACCGGCATCCGGCGCCGGTCGTGGATGGGGGCCGCGAGCGAGGCCACGCCCGCCCAGGTCTCCTCGACGTCCGACGCCCAGCCGCGGGCCCGGGTCAGGTCCAGCACGCCCTCCAGGTCGGGCATGGCCGTCACCGTCCGCGGCGTGAACGCCTCGCGCTCGGCGTCGGCGACCTCGGCGTGGGCCACCGGGTCGTAGGCGCACAGCACCTTGCCCAGCGCCGTGCTGTGCAGCGGCTGCATCGCGCCGACCTCCAGCACCTGGCGGCTGTCGTCGGGCCGGAAGACATGGTGGATGATCAGGACGCCCTGCTGGTGGAGGACGCCGAGATAGACGCTCTCGCCGCTGGAGCGGGCCAGGTCGTCCGCCCAGACCAGGGCGCGCGCCCGCAGTTCGTGGACGTCCAGGTAACTGTTGCCCAGCCGCAGCAGCTCGGCGCCGAGCTGGTAGCGCCCCGAGGCGGGGTCCTGCTCGACGAAGCCCTCCTGCTGGAGGGTGCGCAGGATGCCGTGGGCGGTGCCCTTCGCCAGACCCAGCGCGGAAGCGACGTCGGACAGACCGAGCCGCCGCTCACCACCCGCGAGCAGCCGCAGCATCGCCGCCGCCCGTTCCAGTGACTGGATGGTCCGTGCCATCGAGCACCCTCCTCACACACCCGCGCCGCCCGGCTGTATCCGTTTGTATCCGTTCGGCAATGCTGAACACTATCGGCCGATGCCGACCAGGGGATACCCGACAGCAGGCCAGACCATGATCGCCGAGAGCGTACGTACGACCGAATCCAGCCGCAGGCCCGGATCGGGCCGGCCATCCAGGGAATGGTCCAGACCGTGGACGCCCCTCGGCCTACGGGCCTCCTGACAGCTACGCTTGCGGCGTGCGCCCCCTTCAGCGGGGGCGCAAAGCCGACAGCCGTCGCACACCCGGGAGCACATCCATGGCCTCGCTTACGCCATCGACCGTCCGTTCCGCCCGAATCGCGCAACTGCGCGAGGCGCTCGCCGCCCGAGTGGTGGTGGCCGACGGGGCGATGGGCACGATGCTCCAGGCGCAGGACCCCACCCTCGAGGACTTCCAGCAGCTCGAAGGCTGCAACGAGATCCTGAACATCACCCGTCCGGACATCGTCCGCTCCGTCCACGAGGCGTATTTCTCCGTGGGCGTCGACTGCGTCGAGACGAACACGTTCGGCGCCAACCACACGGCCATGGCCGAGTACGACGTCGCGGACCGTGTGTACGAGCTGTCCGAGGCGGGCGCCCGCATCGCCCGCGAGGTGGCGGACGGGTTCACGGCCGCGGACGGCCGGCAGCGCTGGGTCCTCGGCTCCATCGGCCCCGGCACCAAGCTGCCCACCCTCGGCCACATCGGCTACACCACGCTCCGCGACGGCTTCCAGGCCAACGCGGAGGGCCTGCTCGCCGGGGGCGCCGACGCGCTGATCGTCGAGACCACCCAGGACCTCCTGCAGACCAAGTCGTCCGTCCTGGGCGCCCGCCGGGCCATGGAGGCCACCGGCGTCGAGGTGCCGCTGCTGGTCTCGATGGCCTTCGAGACGACCGGCACCATGCTGCTCGGCTCCGAGATCGGCGCCGCGCTGACCGCCCTGGAGCCGCTCGGCATCGACATGATCGGCCTGAACTGCTCGACCGGCCCCGCCGAGATGAGCGAGCACCTCCGCTACCTCACCCGCCACTCCCGCATTCCCCTGCTGTGCATGCCGAACGCGGGCCTGCCGGTCCTCACCAAGGACGGCGCCCACTTCCCGCTCGGCCCCGAGGGCCTGGCCGACGCCCAGGAGAACTTCGTCCGCGACTACGGCCTGTCCCTGGTCGGCGGCTGCTGCGGGACGACCCCCGAGCACCTGCGCCAGGTCGTCGACCGGGTCCGCGGCGTCACCCCGCCCGAGCGGGCCCCGCGCCCCGAGCCCGGCGCCGCGTCCCTCTACCAGACGGTCCCGTTCCGCCAGGACACCTCGTACCTGGCCATCGGCGAGCGCACCAACGCCAACGGCTCGAAGAAGTTCCGCGAGGCCATGCTGGACGGCCGCTGGGACGACTGCGTGGAGATGGCCCGCGAGCAGATCCGCGAGGGCGCCCACATGCTCGACCTGTGCGTGGACTACGTCGGCCGCGACGGCGTCGCCGACATGGAGGAGCTGGCCGGCCGCTTCGCCACCGCCTCCACCCTGCCGGTCGTGCTGGACTCCACCGAGGTCGCCGTCATCCGGGCGGGCCTGGAGAAGCTCGGCGGCCGCGCGGTGATCAACTCCGTCAACTACGAGGACGGCGACGGCCCCGAGTCCCGCTTCGCCCAGGTCACCCGGCTCGCACGGGAACACGGAGCAGCGCTCATCGCGCTCACCATCGACGAGGAGGGCCAGGCCCGCACCCCGGAGAAGAAGGTGGAGATCGCCGAGCGGCTCATCGCCGACCTGACCGGCACCTGGGGCATCCTCGAGGACGACATCCTCATCGACTGCCTGACCTTCACCATCTGCACCGGCCAGGAGGAGTCCCGCAAGGACGGCATCGCCACCATCGAGGCGATCCGCGAGCTCAAGCGCCGCCACCCGGCCGTCCAGACCACCCTGGGCCTGTCGAACATCTCCTTCGGCCTCAACCCGGCCGCCCGCATCCTGCTCAACTCCGTCTTCCTGGACGAGTGCGTGAAGGCGGGCCTGGACTCGGCGATCGTCCACGCGAGCAAGATCCTGCCGATCGCCCGCTTCGACGAGGAGCAGGTCACCACCGCCCTCGACCTGATCTACGACCGCCGCGCCGAGGGCTACGACCCGCTGCAGAAGCTGATGGCGCTCTTCGAGGGCGCCACCGCCAAGTCCCTCAAGGCCGGCAAGGCCGAGGAGCTGGCCGCCCTCCCGCTGGAGGAGCGGCTCCAGCGCCGCATCATCGACGGCGAGAAGAACGGCCTGGAGGCCGACCTCGACGAGGCCCTCGAAGCCCGTCCCGCCCTCGACATCGTCAACGAGACGCTGCTGGCCGGCATGAAGGTCGTCGGCGAGCTCTTCGGCTCCGGCCAGATGCAGCTGCCGTTCGTGCTCCAGTCGGCCGAGGTGATGAAGAACGCCGTCGCCTACCTCGAACCGCACATGGAGAAGTCCGACGCCGAGGGCAAGGGCACGATCGTCCTGGCCACGGTCCGCGGCGACGTCCACGACATCGGCAAGAACCTCGTCGACATCATCCTGTCCAACAACGGCTACAACGTCGTCAACCTCGGCATCAAGCAGCCGGTCTCGGCCATCGTCGAGGCCGCCGAGGAGCACCGCGCCGACGTCATCGGCATGTCCGGCCTGCTGGTGAAGTCCACCGTGATCATGAAGGAGAACCTGGAGGAGCTCAACCAGCGCAAGCTGGCGGCCACCTACCCGGTGATCCTCGGCGGCGCGGCCCTGACGCGCGCCTACGTCGAACAGGACCTCCACGAGATCTACGAGGGCGAGGTCCGCTACGCCCGGGACGCCTTCGAGGGCCTGCGGCTGATGGACGCGCTCATCGCCGTCAAGCGCGGAGTGCCGGGCGCGACGCTGCCGGAGCTCAAGCAGCGGCGCGTGGCCAGGCGGGACGTCGCCGTCCTGGAGGTGGACGAGCCCGAGGGCGCCGTCCGCTCGGACGTGGCGGTGGACAACCGCGTCCCCGAGCCGCCGTTCTGGGGCACGCGCGTCGTCAAGGGCATCCCGCTGAAGGACTACGCGTCCTGGCTGGACGAGGGCGCGCTCTTCAAGGGCCAGTGGGGCCTGAAGCAGGCCCGCACGGGCGGCCCGACGTACGAGGAGCTCGTCGAGACGGAGGGCCGCCCCCGGCTGCGCGGCTGGCTGGACAAGCTCCACACGGAGAACCTGCTGGAGGCGGCCGTCGTCCACGGCTACTTCCCGTGCGTGAGCAAGGGCGACGACCTCATCCTCCTCCACGAGGACGGCACCGAGCGCACCCGCTTCACCTTCCCGCGCCAGCGCCGCGGCCGGCGGCTGTGCCTGGCGGACTTCTTCCGCCCGGAGGAGAGCGGCGAGCGGGACGTGGTCGGCCTCCAGGTCGTCACGGTCGGCTCGCGGATCGGCGAGGCGACGGCGAAGCTCTTCGCGTCGGACTCCTACCGCGACTACCTGGAGCTCCACGGCCTGTCGGTGCAGCTGGCGGAGGCCCTGGCTGAGTACTGGCACGCGCGCGTGCGGGCGGAGCTGGGCTTCGGGGGCGAGGACCCGGACGACGTGGAGGACATGTTCGCCCTGAAGTACCGGGGCGCCCGCTTCTCCCTGGGCTACGGGGCGTGCCCCAATCTGGAGGACCGCGCGAAGATCGCGGCCCTGCTGGAGCCGGAGCGGATCGGGGTGCACCTGTCGGAGGAGTTCCAGCTGCACCCGGAGCAGTCGACGGACGCGATCGTGATCCACCACCCGGAGGCGAAGTACTTCAACGCGCGGTAGTAACGGGTGCTCCCCCTGACGGGGAGCCATCTGGGACCTGAGGAGGACGCCGGGAGCGACCGCGCGGCCTAGCGTGACGATCATGTCGATGATCACAACACGCAGGTCGCTCCTGGCGGCCGCGCTGCTGACCGCCTTCGCCGCCCCGCAGATACCGTCCGCCGCCGTCGCGGCACCCCGGCCCGCCACCGCCTCCCCCGCTGAGGTGCCCGCACCGGCGACGCGGGCGCCGATCGGCACGAAGTCGCTGCACCTGGTCGACACTTCGCGCCCCGACCCGTGGAAACCGGAGGCGGGCCACCGCGAGCTCATGGTGACGCTGTGGTACCCGGCGCTTCCCTCGGCCGGGCCCAAGGCCCCCTACATGTCGAAGGAGTTGGCGAAGAAGTTCCTCGGGAGCGAGGCCGCCGCCGGCGTACGGACCCACGCGACCCTCAACGCGCCGGCCGCCCCGAAGGCGCGTCCCCTCGTCGTGCTGTCCCCCGGTTTCGGCATGAGCCGCCTCACGCTCACCGCGCTGGGCGAGGATCTGGCCTCGCGCGGGTACGCGGTCGCCGCGGTCGACCACACCTACGAGGCCCCGGTGGAGTTCCCCGGCGGCCGGATGGAGAACTGCCTGCTGTGCGCGAAGCCCGACCCGGGCTCCATCATCCCCAACCGTGCCAAGGACATCTCCTTCGTCCTCGACCGCCTGACGGCCCCGGGCAGCGGCCTGCGCGTCGACCGCGACCGCATCGGCGTGGCCGGGCACTCGATCGGCGGGGCGAGCGCCGTGGAGGCCGCGCGCACCGACCGGCGGGTGAAGGCCGCGGTGAACATGGACGGCAACTTCTTCACCGAGCCGTCCACGGACCTGAACCGCCCGGTCCTGCTCCTGGGCGCCCAACGGGCCGGCGACAAGGAGAACCGGCCCGACTGGGAGAAGACCTGGCGGCACCTGACCGGCTGGAAGCGCTGGCTCGACGTCGCCGAGGGCGGCCACCTCACCTTCACCGACGGCCCGTGGCTGGTGGAGCGGTTCGGCCTGCCGTCGACCGTCGACCCGAAGGACGTGCCCGTGGCCTTCGGCACGTTGAAGGCCGACCGGGCGACGGCCCTCACGCGGGCGTACGTGAGCGCGTTCTTCGACCGGCACCTGCGCGGGGTGCCGAGCCCGCTGCTGGAGCGGCCGTCGGCGGCGTACCCGGAGGTGGCGTTCCTGAAGTAGGCACGGGCAGGGCGGGGGGCTCAGTCCCCCGGCCCGAACCACCGCTCCAGCGCCGCGCGGAGCGACGCGTCGTCGCCCGCCCGCCCGGCCCAGCACACGTACCCGTCGGGCCGGACGAGCACCGTCTCGGCGCCGTCGACGCCCTCGGGCGCGGGCCCCGTGTCGACGCGCCCGGCCCAGGCCCGCGCCGCCCCGGCGTCGGGGCCGAGCAGGGCGCCTCGTCCCGCCGCCAGCCGGACGGGCAGCCGGGCGCCCAGCAGCGGGTGGCCGGGGGCGCCCGGCATGTCGTAGCGGATGTCGATGCCGGAGATCATGCCGGCGATCCGCCGGTTCGCCTCGGGCATCGCCAGGACGCCGCCGAGGATGCCGCGCAGGGCGCGCACGTCGTCGTCCGGCCACATCATGACGCCCTGGGCGCGGGTGTTGGCCAGGACGTCCGCGCCGACGGGGTGCCGTTCGGAGTGGTAGGTGTCCAGGAGCCCTTTGGGCGTCCGGCCCCGTCCGCGGACGGCGGCGGCGAGCTTCCAGCCGAGGTTGAAGGCGTCCTGCACGCCCAGGTTCATGCCCTGGCCGCCCGCCGGGAGGTGGACGTGCGCGGCGTCGCCGGCGAGCGCGACCCGGCCGGTGACGTACCGCTCGGCCTGCCGGGCGGCGTCGGTGAACCGCGACGCCCAGCGCACTTCCAGGAGTTGGGGCCGGAAGCGCTTGGCGGTCGCCAGCGCCGCCCGGACCTCGCTGTCGGTGACGGGGTCGTCCTTGTCGTGCTTCTGCTGCTCGGGGCCCGTGAAGAGGAAACGGTGGACGCCGTCGCCGAGCGGCATCAGGAACACGTCGTCGCCGAAGCGCTCGTCGGGATCGGGCAGCCGCCAGTCGGTGGGCAGCGCGCTGTCCTCGGCAAGCAGCACGTCGGCGACGACGAGGGAGTAGCGGCCGTCCCGGCCGGGGAAGCCCACGCCGAGCTCCTTGCGGACCCGGCTGCGGCCGCCGTCCGCGCCGACGAGATACGCGGCGCGCAGCCGCCGCTCGGTCCCGTCCGGTCCGGTGACGGTCGCGGTGACGCCGTCGGCGTCCTGGGTGAACCCGGCGAGCTCGTGGCCGCGCAGTACGGGGATGCCGTACGTGGCGAGGCGCGCCTCCAGGAACTCCTCGACCCGGGCCTGTGGAATGCCCACCTGGTACGGGAAGGCGGTGCCGAGCGCCGTGTAGTCCAGGGGCATGCCGGCGAAGTGGCCGCCGGGGAGGGTGGTGACGGCCCTGTCGAGGACGGGGTCGAGCCAGCCGCGCATGTCCAGCATCTCGGCGGTGCGGGGCTGGAGGTTGAGCGCCTTGGACTGGCCGGTGCGCTCGGGCAGCCGTTCCAGGACGACGGCGCGGACGCCGGCGAGGCCCAGTTCGTTGGCGACGGTCAGGCCGGTGGGCCCGGCGCCGACGACGATGACGTCCGTGTCCATGATTGCCACGATTCCCCCTAGGCCTTCAGCCCGTGCCGGGTGATGTACCGGTTGTGGAAGAAGAGCAGCCCGGCCAGGACGACCAGCCACTGGACGGTGCTCAGCGTCGGCACCAGGTCGACCGGCGCGGTGAGCGCCAGCCCGACACGGACCCCCGCGTCCAGGGTGAGCACGGTGCCCCAGACGGCGGTGAGCACCCGGATGGCCCGGCGGAACGGGGCCTCCGTCTCCCAGCGGGCCTCCCACTCGCGCCAGCCGGTCTCGCCGATCTTCGCCACGACGATCGCCTGGGCCATCGTCATCATGAACGGGCGCCGGGTCAGGAGCGTGCCGAGCACCCAGAACCCGGCGAGGGCGGCGATCCAGCTGTCCCGGACGAGCAGCGTGCGCGGATCGCCGGTCACCATCGACATCAGCGCCCCGAGGATCATCAGGGTCAGCGTGAAGACGGCCATGACCTCCACCCGGCGGCGCTTGACCATCCCGTGGACGAGCCACGGCAGGGCCAGGAGGCTGCCGATCGTCAGCGCCGCCCACTGGCTCACGCCGGCGGCGCGCAGCCCGTAGTAGCCGCCGAGCGGCAGGGCGAGCTCGAAGACGAGCTGGAGGACGAGGAGCTTGCGGAGGGCGGCGGTCTTCTGCGCCTGTGTCCGCGCCGGGGCCGTCTCCTGGCCTGTCTGTGCTACTGCTTCTGTTCCCATCATTCCCCCCGTTTTTCCTTACCTGTTGTCTTTCCCGGTGTATTTCCTGGCGTCTTTCCTGGCGTCTTTCCTGGTGGCGCGATCGAACAGATCGGCCAGCTCCCGTCCGCAGGCGACGGGGTCGAAGTCCGGGACCTTGGCGGCGCGCGTCACCACACCGTCGATGGCCCCGCGGATCGCGAGGGCCATCACGCGCGGGTCGAACTCCCCGAATTCGCCGGCCTTCTGGGCCTCGCGGATCAAGTGCGTGTGCGTGTCCACGAGCGAGTCCATCGCGGCGCAGAACTCCCGCATCGAGGAGTCGTCGCTGCGGATGTTCCCCAGCACCTCGACCACGGCGGGCAGATGCTTCGGGAACTCGCCGAGGAGCTCGATGTTCGACTCGATGAAGGCGCGGAGCCGCCCGGAGGCCGTCGTCTGCGCCTCGATCCTCGGGATCATGTACCCGTCCGCCACCCGGAACACCTCGGCGACGACCTCCCGCATGAGGTCGTCCTTGCCGGCGAAGTGGTACGAGATCATCCCCGTGCTGCTCAGCCCCGCCTGCTTGGCGATCCGGGTGAACGTCGCCTTGGCGTACCCCACTTCGGCGATGACCTCGATGGCGGCCCCCACGATCTGAGCCCGCCGGGCCGCCTCGGTGAACGTCCGGGCCGAACCCCCGCCGCCCTGCTTGCCCGCACCACTTCTTGCTTCCATGAGCAAAACGTAGCGCGTGCTTGCTCGGCCGAGCAAGAGGTGGCTCGCACATTCTTCAGCCGGCCGTCCCGACCCGCCCTCCATTGACGAAGAGGGTCTGCGCCGTCACCCGGCTTCCGGCCGAGGACCGCCCCCCGGGGCTGGCGCCCTCGACACCTCGCCCAGGGCCCGGTGCCACGGGTACGACGCGATCCGCGTCTCCCCCGTGCCGGGTGTGTGTGGTGTCCACTCCCCGTCGCCGTAGAGGACCCGCACGCCTGAGCCACGCAGAATCTCGATCGATCGGCGCGTCGCCGGGTGGGAATCGAGGGCGGAAGACCAGAAGGGCAGAGCGATCACGGGCAGTCCCAGGCCGACCGCTTCCGCGACAAGGCCGAGGGCGTAGGTGTCCGCTATACCCGCCGCCCATTTGTTGACGGTGTTCATGGTCATCGGCGCCACGACGACCGCGTCCGCCGGCGGGTTGCGCTTCGCCTCGCCCGCGCGGCGCCAGTCGCTACGGACCGGACGGCCCGACGCGGCCTCCAGGGCCGGGCGGTCGATGAAGCCACCGTCCGCGGCGGCCCGCGTCGCGATCACGCAGACGTCCCAGCCGCGATCCGTCGCGGCCGTCACCAGACGAACGGCGTCCCGGGCGGGGCCTGCGGCACAGACGACGACGTACAGGACCAGGCGGCTCACACGACCACCCGAGCCCTGGCCGCCAGGGACCGCAGATGAGGCTCACGTCCGGCCCGGTCACGAAGCAGCAAGTCTCCGATCAGCTCTCGTACCACCGTGCGAGACCTCACCTCTTGTGGCGCCTCCCTCTCCGCCGCAAGCAATGCCGCAGTAGCCTTCTCACCCCTGCCGCACGCGTGAAGGGCTCTGGCGACATCCGTCCAGAAGACAGCACGTCGTTCCGCCACCGTCAGCGATTCGACGCTCACCTTCCGAGCCTGGGTCAGCGCCTTACCGGCATCACCGAGGGTGAGGGCGATGGAAACCCTGTGCAGAAGCACGTTGCTCGGGCCGAATGCAGTCCACTGTCTATTGGAATCGCCCAGCATTCCGGCCGCACGCTCGGCGTCGTCCAGCAGAGCCGCGGCTGCATGCCTCTCACCTGCCGCGGCTGCGGCCCATGCCCCGCGCAGAAGGAGAGCCCCGAACACAGCTACTGTGTCAGGCCGTGATCGGGCGACGGAACCGGCAATCCGATCCGCTCCTCGGATCGCCACTCCGATGCCCTGTGCTCTATGCCCGACAGCAGCCACCGCATGCGTCAGGATGCGCGAGGCAGAGGCAATGGCCTTTGGCTGCTCCGTTCGTCGCACCGCTGCCATAGCGCGGTCGGCGGCAACCCAGGCCGACGGGGCGTCGCCGTGCTTGAGGAAGAGAGAAGCCGCGACGTGATAGGCATTGGTGGCGACACAATCAACGCGATACTGCTCACCGGCTGAAGCCCGCCGCTGCTCCACCTCAAGGATCAGCCTGGGCAAGCTCGTCGCCAGTTGCGCGTAGCGGCAGCCTTGAACGTGCCCTTTCGCCACGGCCGTATCCCGATCAAGCGCTGCGAGAGTGATTGGCTCCGCATCGCGAACCACAGTTCCCGCAAGGACGTCCCTCAGTCGGTCCAGCGGGTCGGCGGCAGGTGGAGCAAGGAGCCCTTCCGGAAATTCCGGAACGACGACGGAGCTGGCTGCGGCGAGTGAGTACGTCACGAAATCACGCCTCTTCACAGGACCACCCTGGGCCGAGCCGCTTGCCGCCGTGTCCAGCTCCCGTCGCGTCCTCCGGCTGAAACCCAGCTGTTCGACCGGCCGACAGAGAAGCGCACAGAGGACTGTTCGCGTGGCGGGGTGCGGCCACCCCGGCTGCTTGGACTCCCATCGACGCACTTGCCGGATCGAAACCGTCAAGTTGAGCCCCAGCTCCCTGGCCGCCTTCTCGAATGCTTCGACGAACTCCTCCTGGGTGTAGATCCCGTGCGCGATCCGCGCCTGCACGAACCGTGGATTGCCTGGTTGACCCGACACGGCTGACCTCCCCTCGCACCCTGTACGGCTCAACGTAGCGTGACGGTTACCTCGAAGGTCGCCGAATGTCCTGCGAAATGTCCGCCAAAGCGGCCGCAGGTTCGACCTCGTCTATGCCCAAGCTCTGCGATGTGCTGATGCCATGAACTCGCCTTCCACACCACCACACACCGAAGACACCCGCGCCGCAGACGCAGGGCAACGGCTCGAAGCAGTCATGGCTCCCTGGCTCGCCCAGGCCGCCACCCACCCCGAGACCACCCTCAGACTGTGGGCGATGGGCGGCACCTCCCCGCTCCTCACCGGGCGGCGGTGGGACGCGGTCCGGCTGAACTTCACCCTGGGCACGGCGGCAGTGTCCGAACTCAAAGGAGACGCCGACCCCATCGGCCCCTACCTCATGAGCGACACGGAACGCGCCATGCGGTGGCTGCTCCCGCTCGGTACGAGCTATCGGTTCGCCGGAATGGACGGCGTCGTCGTCTACCCCACCGACTGGGCCATCCTCGCGCCGCCGCCCACCAGGTGTGTGGGCGGCCGGGCCTGGGTGCTGCCGCAGGAAACGGCAGGACAGGGCCACCGGCCGGTTCTCACCTCCGCCGAACGCCTCGTCGCCGCGATCGACGCCGCCCGCCACCGGCTCGTTCGCAAGGCATAGCGCCATACCCGGCGCGTCGTCGCACCCCACCTGCCCAGCCTCCGCTACGACCGTCCGACAGCGGAAATCACCGATGGCCCTTCCCGTCATCCGCGCGAGGGCGAGAACGTCGGCGCCCAGGTGCTGACCGCCCCCGGGGAGGTGGCGACCGCGCTCGGGGTCACGGCGGGCGACCCCGTGGCGCGGCGCCACCGGGTGACGTACGACCAGGACATAACCATCGCCACGTCGTGGTCGTGGTTCACCGCCGACGCGCCGCCGACGCGCCCGGCCTGCTGCGGCACCGCCGCGTCCGGGAGGGCACCACCCTGTACGTGGAGCTTGCGGCCGGGCGGCACGCCCGTACAGGCCGCGGCTGGTGGACGCCCCGTCTCGCCCCTGGGGAGGATCGGGAGCTCCTCCGGCTCGGCACCCCCGCCGCCGTGGCCGAGGCGCGGCACCTGGTGTACGACGCCGAGGGCCGCGCCCTCGCCCACGAGGTGGACATCGGCCCGGCCAGCCGCTGGACGCGGACGGACGAGTACCCGATGGGCGGTTGAACAGCGGGCCTCACCCCCGCAGCGTCACCGTCAAGGGACGATCCGTCGGTCGCGTCCCCGTCTTCACCCGCGCCACGCCGCCCCGGTCGCCGGCGTCGTACCACCAGCCCGCCTCCGCCGCCTCGAAGGCCGCCTTCGACTCCAGGCGCGGGAGTTCCCGGCCGTCCAGCGAAGCGGCACGCGGCGACGTGCCCGTGTGGACCGTGAAGTCGTACGGGCGGGACGTCTGTTTGCCGCGGAAATCACCCCGCGACGCGTCCAGGGACAAGGTGATGTCACCCTCCTCGCGGACCGTCAGTTTCTGTTCCGCGTAAGCGCCCGCGCGGTGGGCTCGGGTCACGCCGTCGTCCTCGTACAAAGTGAAGGACGACGTGCCCTGTGGGTAGACGTCCCAGCTCACAGGGGAATCCGCCGTCCGGTCCTCGTGCGAACGGATTCCGAGCCACATCGGGATGTTCGCGCCCGCCTTCACGAAAAGGGGGAGGGTGTCCAGTGGGGCGCGGTAGCCGTCGACAGTCGTCGGGCCCTCGTAGACGCGGCCCGTCCAGTAGTCGGTCCACTTTCCCTTGGGGAGGTAGATGCCGTTCCGGACGTCCGCGTCCTCGTAGACGGGAGCCACCAGGAAGTACTCCCCCGTCAGGAATTCGTATGTCGCCGCGTCCGAAGCCGCCTTCGGGTCGTCCGGGTATTCCAGCGCCAGCGGGCGCACCGGGCCGACGCCCGTGCGGGTCGCCTCCGCCGCGTAGGAGTACATGTACGGAAGCAGGGATTCCTTCAGTTTCAGGTATTTGCGGTTGATGGAGGTGTACGGATCGCCGTACCGCCAGGGCTGTTTGTCGCTCGGCGCCCAGCCGTCCATCGTCATCACGGCGGGCAGGAACGCCTTCCACTGGAGGTCGCGGACGTACGTCTTGGGGCTGCCGCCGAAGATGCCGTCCACGTCGCCCGTCGTATAGGCGAGTCCCGACATCGTGGCGCCCGCGTAGGTCGGGATCTGCCAGCGGATGTAGTCCCAGGAGCCCTTCTGGTCGCCGGACCACTGCACTCCGCAGCGCTGGGCGCCGGACCAGCTCTCGGGGGCCCAGGTGAAGCCGCGGGCGTCGCTGTTGTCCTCGATGCCCTTGTAGGCGTCCTTGCAGCCGTCGAGGGCGAATTTGTAGCCGTCGCCGACCCAGGCGACGTCGAGTTTGGCGACGCGCTGGCCGGCCTTCACCTGGTCGGCGAGTTTTCCGAGGCCGTCCTCGGTCCACAGGCCCATTTTCATCCGGCGGTCGCCGAGCCCCTTGTCGACCTCGGGCAGGTTCTCGTAGCCGCAGCCGTAGCCGTCGTTGACGAGCATCCAGCCGAGCGGCATGTCGTGGTCGACGTATCCGTCGGCGACTTTCAGGGCGTCCAGCGTGCGCCGCTCGCCCCGGTTCTTGTTGTGCAGGTAGCAGTCCGAGTCGCCGATCTCCAGGCCGTACAGCGGCGGCAGGAAGGGGCGGCCGGTGAGCCTGGTGTATCCGCCGATGACGGCCTTCGGTGAATTCCCCGCGAAGTAGTACGCGTCGAAGCGGCGTTCCTTCTCGCTCGTGGTCACCGGGTCGGTGAAGGAGTACGTCCCGGGGGCGTAGGTGTTGCGGTAGACGCCGTAGCCCGCCGAGGAGAGGTAGAACGGGACGGAGTTCGGGTGCCCCCCGTCGTTCCAGTTGTAGTCGACACCCACCTCGACGGTCTTTCCCCGGTGCGAGGTGCTGCCGCGCCCGTTCTGCATTCCGGCGCCGTAGAACTGCTCGTCGGCACCGCGGGCGAGGCTCTGGGTGGTGGTGTCGGCCGTCCAGGAGATGCCCTTGGCCTCGGACCACAGGCGGCTGCCGTCGGCGCGGTGGAGGGCGAAGCGCAGGGGTTTTTTGTACGCGCGCAGGGTGACCGCCGACGTGCTCAGCTCGTAGCGGTCGCCCCGGTCCCGCCAGCTGGTCGCCGGGGGCGGGCCCTGCCGCTGGACGATGTCCTTGCCCGCCGGGTCGGTGAAGGCGCCGTCGGGCGCCAGCTCGATGCGGAAGGTGTCGGCCGCCACGAAGCTCACCCGCGCCGCCGCCTCGCCCGCGCGGAAGTGGAAGACGGGGCCGGCGGTCGAGAAGCCCGTGACGTTCCCGACGGTCCGTTCGACCGCGGAGGACGCGGCGTGTACGGACTCCACCGGGCCTGCCATCGCCGCCGCCAGGCCCAGGAGCGCGCCCGCCACCGCCGTTCTCAGACGTGTCCGGTTCAGACGTGTTCGGTTCAGACGTAATCGATGCCTCATGCCCGCGTGCTTAACGCACCCGTCACGGGCGTCACCATGGACTCGCGCATCGCGCACATGGACTTATGGACGACGAGACGACGAAGGGGCGCCCCGCGTCACCGCGGAGCGCCCCTGAAGGACGGTCGGACTCAGCCGGTCAGAGCGCCACGCCCAGCAGCGCGTCGACCGCGCGGGACACCAGGCCCGGCGCCCCCTCGTCCGTACCCCCGTCGGCGGCCTGGGCGGCGGCCCAGCGGTCGACGGCGGCCAGGGCGGCCGGGGAGTCGAGGTCGTCCGCGAGGGCCTCGCGGATCTCGTCCACCAGCGCGTCGGCGGACGGGCCGTCCGGGCGCGAGACGGCGGCGCGCCAGCGGTCCAGGCGCTCCAGGGCCTCGGTCAGGACGTCGCCCGTCCACTCCCAGTCGGCGCGGTAGTGGTGGGCGAGCAGCGTGAGGCGGATGGCGGCCGGGTCGACGCCTTCGCGGCGGAGCGCGGAGACGAAGACCAGGTTGCCCTTGGACTTCGACATCTTCGCGCCGTCGAGGGCCACCATGCCGGCGTGGACGTACGCCTTGGCGAAGGGGTTCTCGCCGGTGAGGGCCTGGGCGTGCGAGGCGCCCATCTCGTGGTGCGGGAAGATCAGGTCGGAGCCGCCGCCCTGGACGTCGAAGCCCATGCCCAGGTGCTCCAGGGCGATGGCGACGCACTCGATGTGCCAGCCGGGCCGTCCGGGGCCGAGCGAGGCGCCGTCCCAGCTGGGCTCGCCCGGGCGGGCGGCCATCCACAGCATCGGGTCGAGCGGGTTCTTCTTGCCCGGGCGGTCCGGGTCGCCGCCGCGCTCGGCGGACAGCAGGCGCATCGCC
This sequence comes from Streptomyces sp. L500, assembly GCF_054551825.1. Lineage (NCBI taxonomy): Bacteria > Bacillati > Actinomycetota > Actinomycetes > Kitasatosporales > Streptomycetaceae > Streptomyces > Streptomyces sp. L500. The sequence goes on along the minus strand of NZ_JBTOLC010000007.1, from coordinate 13,509 downwards.
TCGGCGTCGAGGTGGGAGACGCCACCGAAGGCGGGGTCGGAGGCGACGGAGAAGTAGATGTCGCCCTCGAGCTCGTAGGCGGCACCGGAGTCGCGCAGCCGCTCCACCAGCGGGACGATCTTGGGTATCGACTCGACGGCGCCCACGTAGTGGCGCGGCGGGAGCATCCGCAGGGCGGTCATGTCCTCGCGGAAGAGGGCGGTCTCGCGCTCGGCGAGCGCGGTCCAGTCCTCGCCGTCGCGCACGGCCCGCTCCAGCAGCGGGTCGTCCACGTCGGTGACGTTCTGGACGTAGTGCACCTGCCGCTTGGTGTCGAGCCACACGCGCTGCACGAGGTCGAACGCGTTGTAGGTCGCCGCGTGCCCCATGTGGGTGGCGTCGTACGGCGTGATGCCGCACACGTAGATACGGGCGACGGGACCGGGGGCGAGAGTCAGCCGCTCACCGGTCGCGGTGTCGTGGATCCGGAGGTCGCGGCCACTGCCGGGCAGGGCGGGAACCTCAGAAGCGGGCCAGGCATGCATGTCCTGAGCGTAACCGGACGAGGGTTCCGGATACGAACCCGGATCCCGCAGTTGGCCGAAGTCCCGTTCTTGCGCGCCGCTTCCCACATGTGTATTCCCATGCGCCGGCCCGTAAAGATCACACCGAGGATCACACCGGCGGCCAGGGAATCGCCGGCCACTGCCCGCTCGGTTCGCGGTGGCGCCGCGTCCGCAGCAGGTCCGCCACCCGGCCCCGCAGCGCCTCGATCTCCGCCGGAGTGATCAGTTCCGCAAGCCGCCCGGCCAGCGGCCGGCCCTCCTCCAGGTCGGCCGACAGCCGGCGCAGCGCTTCCAGCGCCTCCTCCGGCAGGGGTTCTCCCGCCCATCCCCACAGCAGCGTGCGGAGTTTGTCGTCCGCGTTGAACGTCACGCCGTGGTCGATGGCGTAGAGCCGGCCGCCGGGGGCGGGCAGCAGGTGGCCGCCCTTGCGGTCACCGTTGTTGATCACCGCGTCGAGGACGGCCAGCCGCCGCAGCCGTTCGTCGTCGGCGTGGACGAGCAGCGCGGTGCGGTCCTCGCCCACCTCCGCGAAGCCCACGGCCTTCCAGCCGGGGCCGGGTTCCTCGCCCTCCACGAGGGCGAGGAGGGCCTCCTCGTCGGCCGACGCCTCTATCCACAGCTGGCACATGCCCTCGCCGTAGGGGCCGTCGCGCAGCACGGTGGGCGGGACCAGGCCCCAGCCCATGGCCTCGGAGAGCTCGTACGCGGCGACCTCGCGCTGGGCGAGGGTGCCGTCGGGGAAGTCCCACAGGGGCCGCTCCCCCGCGACGGGCTTGTAGACGCAGGCGGCGCTGACGCCCTCGTACTCGACCGTGCAGTACAGGACCGCGTTGGACGCCTCGCGGACCCGGCCCCGGACCGTCAGCTCGCCCTTGGCCAGGAGCTCGTGCGGGGTCACGCTCCCCGGCGGTATCCGTTCTGGCGCGGGCATACGTGTCCCTCCGGGTCGAGCGGCAGGCTGCACAGCGGGCAGGGCGGCCGGCCCGCGTTGACGACTTCGAGCGCGCGCTTGGCGAAGGCGCGGGCCATGGTGCCGGTCAGCCGGACGCGGAGCATGGGCGGGCCGTTCAGCTCGTCCTGCAGCAGCCGCTCCTCGGCCTCGGCGAGGTCCTCGTCGGTGCCGGCCTCCAGCTCGACGAGGGCCTGGGCCTCCACCACCATGCGTTCGCCGTCGCCGTCCCAGGCCAGGGCCATGGTGCCGACGCGGAACTCCTCCTCGACGGGGGTCTCCAGCGGGGCGGTGTCGGCGAGCTCGACGGGGGCAACCGCGGGCACCGGGGCGTTGCCGCCGGTGCGCCGGACGACCTCGTCCAGCAGCTCGTCGATGCGCTCGGCGAGGGCTTCCACCTGGGCCTTCTCCAGCGCCACGCTGGTGACGCGGCCGGCCGCGCTGGCCTGGAGGAAGAAGGTGCGGCGGCCCGGCAGCCCGACCGTACCGGCGACGAAGCGGTCCGGTGGGTCATAGAGGAACACCTGACGGGACAACGTCCTGCTCCATGGGGTTCGGAGGTCACTTGCGGGTTTGCGTTCCGGTCGCGGGCACGGGGCGGCGGCCCCGGGGTTCCCGCGTCCCCACCCTACTGCTCGCGACGATCACGGTGCTCCCGCACCACCCCCGACCGCCGCGTCCGCGCCCTCGCCGCCCGGGGCGGCCGGCCGTGGGGCGAGTGCCGCGAGGTCTCCGGTGTCGCCCAGGCGCAGCAGATAGGGGCGCAGCCGGGTGTAGCGGATGGCGGTGACGGAGCAGGGGTCGGCGGTGATCCGCTGGAACTGGTCGAGGTGGAGGCCCAGGGCGTCGGCGACGATGGCCTTGATCACATCGCCGTGGGTGCACATCAGATAGGCGGCGTCGTCGCCGTGCTCGCGCTCGACGCGCTCGTTCCACCCCTGGACGGCGTCCACGGCGCGGGTCTGCACGGCGCGCAGGGACTCGCCGCCGGGGAAGGCGGCGGCGGAGGGGTGGCGCTGGACGACCTCCCACAGCGGTTCGCCGGTCAGCTCGGTGAGTTTGCGGCCGGACCAGTCGCCGTAGTGGCACTCGGTGATCCGCTCGTCGGTGTGGAGCGGCAGCCCGGGGCGGGTGGCGAGCAGGGGGGCGAGCGTCTCGCGGCAGCGCAGCAGCGGGCTGGTGACGGCGGCGGCGAGCGGGACGTCCGCGAGCCGGGCCGGGAGGGCGGCGGCCTGGACCGTGCCGCGTTCGTCCAGGGCCACTCCGGGGGTCCGCCCGGCGAGCACTCCCCCGGTGTTGGCGGTCGACCGGCCGTGCCGGACGAGGATCAGCGTGGGCATGACCGTCAGCCTACGACCACCGTCCGGGCCGCGACGGGTGTACGGCGGACGGATGAGCGGCAGAATGGCTTGCGTGATCGTGGATTGCGCCATCTACCGGCACGGGGAGCGCGCCGAGCGCCCGGCCGAGCTGGCGGACGCCCTGGAGGCGGCCCGGGCGGAGGGCGAGTCGTTCGTCTGGATCGGGCTGTACGAGCCCACCGAGAAGGAGTTCGGCCTGGTCACGAGCGAGTTCGGGCTGCATCCGCTGGCCGTGGAGGACGCGCTCAACGCCCACCAGCGGCCGAAACTGGAGGTCTACGACGACTCGCTGTTCCTGGTCCTCAAGCCCGTGGTCTACGACGACGCGCGGGACACGGTGACCACGGACGAGGTGATGGTCTTCATCGGGAACTGCTTCGTGGTGACCGTCCGGCACGGCGAGGGCAGCCCGCTGGGGGACGTGCGCAGACGGCTGGAGCGGGATCCGGGGATGCTGCGCCACGGGCCGACGGCGGTGCTGTACGCGGTGTGCGACGCGGTCGTGGACCACTACACGGACGTGGCGATCCTCCTCCACGCGGATCTGGACGAGCTGGAGGCCGAGGTGTTCGCGCCGCTGGGCGAGGACGTGCGGCACACGGCGTCGCGGATCTACTCCTTCAAGCGCCAGGTCGTGGAGTTCCGCCGGGCGATGCTGCCGCTCGTCGAGCCGATGGCGCGGCTGTCGGGGACGGAACTGCCGTTCGTGGACGAGAAGTCCTGGCCGTTCTTCCGTGACGTGAGCGACCATCTGGCGCGGGCGAACGAGTCGGTGGAGGGCCTGGACCGGCTGCTTTCGGACATTCTTTCCGCGCATCTCGCGCAGATGGGGGTCCAGCAGAACGACGACATGCGCAAGATCTCGGCGTGGGCGGCGATGGCGGCCGTACCGACGATGATCGCCGGGGTCTACGGGATGAACTTCACCCATATGCCGGAGCTGCGGCAGCCGTGGGGCTATCCGGTGGTGGTGGCCCTGATGGCGGGGCTGGTCGCCTGGCTGTACCGGCTGTTCAAACGGCGCGGGTGGCTGTGACCCACGCCCCGACGGTGTACGGGTGGCTCAGACCGGCTCCGGGGCCGCCGTGGCCGGGCCGCCCAGGGCGTCGCGGCGCTCCGGCATCCGCAGGGTGACCATCCGGCGCCGGCCGCCCAGGCGCTCGTACGCGTACAGGGCGTGGATGCCCGCCGTGAGCGCCGCCGACTTGGCCGCCGGCCAGCGCAGGATGCGGCCCATGCGCGTCATGACGGCGAGGCCGACGTCGCGGTGGACGGCGATCTCGGCGAGGGCGCTGCGCCGGAGGAGGTCCTGGATGAGGCGGCCGTGGCCGTCGGCGGCCAGGCGCAGCAGTTCCTCGTGGCAGTAGGCGAGGTGGTTGGTCTCGTCGGCGCGGATGACGCGGACGGCGGCGCCGATCTCGGGGTGGTCGGCGAAGTGCCGGGTGAGCATCTCCATCTGGTCGGCCGCGCGCTGCTCGGTGACCCGGCTGTGGGCGAGGTAGACGATGATGTCCCGCTCGCTCAGCGGCTCGTCGGCGCGGAGCTTGGCGTGCGGGAGCCCGATGCCTCGGCGTTCGAGGAGCATCGTGTAGTCGGTGTCGGCCGGCACGGTGCAGGGTTCCAGGCCGCGGCGGCGCAGCAGGCCGTTGAAGATCCGGCCGTGCTTGTCCTCGTCCGCGCCGTGCCGGGCGATCTTCGGTGCGAGGTGGCGCAGGCTCTCGGGCACCAGGGCGGCGATACGGCCGTTCTCCCAGCCGCCCTGCGCCTCGCCGCCGGCGGCGATCGAGCAGAAGAGCCGGTACGCCTCGTCGTTGTCGAGGATCTCCTGGAACAGACTCCGGGCCGTGAGCATCGGCTTCACCTCCGTAGGCACCCCAGTCAAGTGCGGTGCCCGGGAGGCGGCAATCAGGGGACCGTGACGGCTCGGCCGAACGAAGGACGGCGGTTAAAGATTCCGAATCGCCCCGGCGCGTAACCCTGCGGGCGCCCGGGCGTTGTGTTCGGTGTCGGCCGTGGCGGGGAAGACGACCCCCGAGCCCCCACCACGGCCGCGGACTTCCTTCCGGCCGTCAGGCGAGCCCGGCCCGCTCCAGGGCCTCGACGCCGGTGCGCAGGGCGGTGATCCGCTCGTCGAGGGTGAAGCCGGCCGGGGCGAGCGACAGGGTGGTGACCCCGGCGTCCGCGTAGGCCTGCATCCGGTCGGCGATGCGCTCCACGGGGCCCAGCAGGGTGGTGGAGTCGATCAGCTGCCGGGGGACGGCCGCGGCGGCGCCCGCCTTGTCGCCGGAGAGGTACTTCTCCTGGATCTCGGCGGCCTCCTTCTCGTAGCCCATGCGGCGCGCCAGCTTGTTGTAGAAGTTCTGCTTGGCGCTGCCCATGCCGCCCACGTAGAGGGCGGTGTAGGGGCGGAAGAGGTCGGCGAGGCCGTCGACGTCCTCGCCGACGGCCATGGGCACGGTCGGGACGAGGTCGAAGCCTTCGAGGGTCTTGCCCGCCTTCTCGCGGCCCGCGCGCAGGGCGCCGAGGGTGGTCTCCTCGGCGTGCTCGGGGGCGAAGAAGATCACCAGGGCGCCGTCGGCGATCTCGCCGGTCTGCTCCAGGTTCTTCGGGCCGATCGCGGCGATGTACAGCGGGATGTGCTCGCGCACGGGGTGGACGGTGAGCTTGATGGGCTTGCCCGGGCCGCCGGGCAGCGGCAGCGTCCAGTGCTCGCCCTCGTGGGAGACGCGCTCACGGGCCATGGCCTTGCGGATGATCTCGACGTACTCGCGGGTGCGGGCCAGCGGCTTGTCGAACTTCACGCCGTACCAGCCCTCGGAGACCTGCGGGCCGGAGACGCCGAGGCCGAGGCGGAAGCGGCCGCCGGAGAGGGAGTCGAGGGTGGCGGCGGTCATCGCCGTCATCGTGGGCGTACGGGCCGGGATCTGGAAGATCGCCGAGCCGACGTCGATGCGCTCGGTCTGCGCCGCGACCCAGGACAGCACGGTGGGCGCGTCCGAGCCGTAGGCCTCGGCGGCCCAGCAGACCGCGTAGCCCAGCCGGTCGGCCTCGCGGGCGACCGCGAGGTTGTCGGCGTCCATCCCGGCCCCCCAGTAGCCGAGGTTGATCCCGAGCTTCATCCGGCCCATGTCCACGCCCCTTACTCATCAGTAACGTCGTCGTTGCCGGGACTCTAGCGCGCGGACCCGGGCCGCGTCACCGGTCGCCCGGGCGGAGCCCGTGGCGGGATGACGTCGGCCCGGTGCCCGGCCAGTACTCTCAGCGACCATGGAACAAAGGCATCTCGGCCGTACGGGCCTACGGGTGTCCCGCCTCGGGCTGGGCACCCTCACCTGGGGCCGGGACACGGGGGAGCGCGACGCGGCCGAGCAGCTCAAGACCTTCTGGGGCGCGGGCGGCACGCTCGTCGACACCGCCGACGTCTACGCGGACGGGGGCGCGGAGTATCTGCTCGGGCGGCTCATGGACGATCTCGTGCCGCGCCGCGACCTGGTCATCGCTACCAAGGCGGGCAGCGTCCTGGACCCGGCGCGGCGCGTCGACTGCTCGCGCGGCCACCTCCTCGCGGCGCTCGACGCCTCGCTGGACCGGCTCGGCACGGACTACGTCGACATCTGGCAGATCCACGCCTTCGACACGACGACCCCGATCGAGGAGACGCTCCAGGCCGTCGACCTCGCGGTCAGCAGCGGACGGGCCCGCTACGCGGGGGTCGTCGGCTTCAGCGGCTGGCAGCTCGCGCGGGCCGCGACCTGGCAGCTCGCCGCGCCGGGGGCACGGACGCGGCTGGCGTGCGCGCAGATGGAGTACTCGCTCCTGCAGCGCGGCATCGAACGGGAGGTGCTGCCCGCCGCGCTCGACCTGGGCGTCGGCATCCTGCCGTCCTCCCCGCTCGGCCGGGGCGTGCTGACGGGCAAGTACCGCCACGCCACCCCCGCCGACTCGCGCGGCGCCTCCGAGTACCTCGCCGCCTTCGTCGCCCCGTACCTGGACGACGCGGCGCGGCGGATCGTCGACGCGGTGCGCACGGCGGCGGACGGGCTCGCCACGACGCCCCTCCACGTGGCCCTGGCGTGGGTCCGCGACCGCCCCGGCGTCGTCGCCCCGCTCCTCGGCGCGCGCACGGCGCAGCAGCTCGGAGCGGCGTTGTCAGTGGAGACCCTTACGCTTCCGGACGAGATCTGCCGTGCGCTCGATGACGTGTCGGCGCCCGTGCACCGCTACCCGGACCAGGACTGGAGCACGCTGTGAGTACCGATCGCCCCACCGGCGAGGCCGAGCCGGAGCCCCTTCGGGGGGAGCACGGAGCGCCTACGGCGGGCACACCGGATTCCGCCGGGCCGGGCCCGGCGGAAGCTCCGTCGGCCGTCGCGGTCGACGCCGCCGGGTCCGCAAACGGCGAGCCGCAGGGTGCGGAGGCAGCGGCGGGCGCGGGTGCCGGGGCCGCAGGCGGGGAGCCCGCCGAGGGTTCGGCGGCGGGTGCGTCCGCGCGCGACGGCGCCGGGCAGCCCGGCGGGGAGCGGGCCGGGCCGGGTGTGGCCGGCGACGCCACGACCGCCGGCTCCGAGCCGCGCGGCTCGGAGCGGGACGCGTCGGAGGCCGGGGCGGCCGGCGCCCCGGGTGGGGATGGCGCTCCCGCCGGGAAGGCGCGGTCCGCTGTCGCCGAGGCGTTGGCCGCGGCGGTGCGGGCCGTGGAGAGCGGGGAGCGGGACGCGGCGTCGTTCTTCAACGAGCCGAAGCCGAAGCCCGCCGCCCGGCGCCCCGCGCCGGCTCCGGCCGCTGCCGGGCCGGCCGTGGCCGGGCCCGGCGCCGTGGCGCGGCCCGTGCGGGCGGCGGCGCCCGTCGCGCCCAGCGCCGGGCTCACCGAGGTGCTCGCCGCCGGAGGGGCGCCCGAGGCGCTCGCCGGCCAGGTCGCCGAGGCGCTCGGCGAGCACGCCGCCGAGGAGCTCCGCGAGGATCCGTGGCGGCTCCTGGCCGTACCGGCCGTTCAGCCGGAGCAGGCCGACGGGTTCGCGCGGGCCCTGCTGGGCGACGCGTGCGGGCCGGGCGACGAGCGCCGGGCACGGGCCCTGGTGGCCCGGTTCCTGGAGCGCGCCGCCCTCGCCGGGCACACCGTGCTCGAGTCCTCGGCCGTGCTCGCCGAACTCTCCCGGCGCTCCGTCCCCGACGCGGAGGCCGCGCTGCGCGACGTCCTCGCCGAAGGCACCGTGCTGGTGTTCCGGGAAGGCCCGGAGGACGAGCGGGAGGACGAGGAGGACGCCGGGGAGCCGGTGCGGCTGCTGCTCGGGCTCGACCGGTACGCCATGGCCGAGGAGAGCCTCGCCGACGGCCTCGCACGGCTCGTCAACGCCACGCCCGAGCCCGCCCCCGACTGGGCCGCCGCCGCGGAGGCCGCCCCCTCCCCCTCGGCCGCCGAGCTGATCCGTGCGGTCGCGGCCGCCGGCCTCGTGACGCACAGCGGCGGCGAGGCCGCCCGCGCCGAGCCCGCCGCCCTGGTCACGGCCGCCGCCGGAATGGGCCTGCGGGCGTGGGCCGCCGCCCACACCGAGGACGGCAGGCGCCGGCTGACGGAGCTCGGCGTGGCCGACGCCGTCACCGTGGCCGGCCTGCTGTCGGGCCAGGAGGGCCCGGGGCGGGACGCGGACGGCGCCCTGGCGCTCGACGTGCTGGCCGTCCTGGACGCCCCCCAACTGGACGTGGAGACCGCCGCGCTACTGGTCGAGTCGCTCGCGGACGGCACCCGGCTGGTGCTCAGCGGCGATCCGGGCGTGCTGTGGTCCGCCGGGCCGGGCCGCGTCTTCGCGGACGTGCTGGCCGCCCGCGCCTGCCCGGCGGTCGTCTCGCGCACCCCGGACCCGGGCCCGATCGGCGAGCTCGTCTCCGGGATCGGCGTCGGCGAGCTCAACCAGGTGGCCGCCCCCGGCAAGGAGGTCGTGATCGTCCCGGTGCGGGAGCCCGCCGAGGCCGTGCACCGCACGGTCCAGCTCGTCGCCGACTCCGTGCCCCGCGCGTTCGGCGTCGAGCCCGGCGCCGCCCAGGTGATCACCCCGGGCCACGGCGGCCCCGCCGGGACCCGCGCGCTCAACGCGGCCCTCAAGGAGCGGCTCAACCCGGGCCCCGGCCGCTTCGGCGGCTTCGACCCGGGCGACCGCGTCGCCTACGTGCCCGCGCCCGGCCGGATGGTCCCTGGCACGGTGGTGTCGGCGGACGCCGAGGGCCTGCGGCTGGACTGCGGGGGCACTCCCGTCGTCGTACCGCGCGAGCGCGTCGGCGACGAGGTGCGCCACGGCTGGGCCGTGACCGCCCATCAGGCGGCCGGTACGCGCTGGCCGGCGGCCGTCGTCGTCCTGCCCGGCGACGCCGCGCCGACGCTCACCCGGTCCTGGGTCTACACGGCGTTCAGCCGCGGCGAGCGGCATCTGTCGGTCGTGCAGGGCGTGGAGCAGGCCCTGCCCCGCGCGGTCGCCGAGGTACCGGCGAAGGAGCGGAGCACCCGGCTCAGGCCGCTGCTGGAGGCGCAGACACGGCCGGCCGAGGGCTGACCGACCGACTGACCGGACGGATGGATGGATGACCGCGGGCCCCGGTTCTCCCGGGGCCCGCGGCGCGTCAGCGTCCCGGTGCCCGCCCGGCGCCCGCGCCCTCGCCGTCCTCCGGCGTCCCGGCGTCCGCGCCCTCCACCTCCAGGTCGTCGTCGATGTCGTCCTCGTCGAGGCCCCCGTCCTCGTCACCGTCATCGCCGTCATCACCGTCATCGCCGTCCTCGTCGAAGACGGCACTCACGTCGAAGCGGCAGACGACCGTCTGCGGGTCCGGCTGGTCGAAGGGGGCCGACAGCCACTCCCCCGGGTCGGGGAGCTCCTCCGCCGCAGCCACCCACAGCGTGGAGTCGCCCTCAACCAGGCCGAACTCCTTGTGCCGGGAGGCGATCTCGTCGGCCTCGTACTCCTCGAAGATCACCCCGAGCGCCGTGTGCACGCTGCTTCCGGCGGATCCCTTGCCTCCGCCGGACGTTCCCGCGCGCAGGTCCGCGTCCACGTCCGGGTCGAGGTCGGCGACGCGCTGTGCCTGGGCGAGCAGCCGCTGGGGCTCGGCCACCGCGTAGTCCCTGCGGATCAGCACGCTCAGCGCGCTGGGCTCCTCCGGCCCGGCGTAGGCGGGCAGCGCGTCGTCGCCGGGGATCTCGAAGGGAGTGACCTCGTCGTAGGCGTCGTAGAGGAGCTCGTCATAGGCCTCGGCTGTCGCGGCCAGCTCGTTGAACGCGGCGTAGACGGCCGGGTCGTCCTCCCCCGATCGGCGTTCGACGGCCTCGAGGTGGCGGTCCAGAGCGGCTTTGACCGCGTCGGCGGCGGCCCGTACCTCGGCAGCGGTCGGCTGCGCAGCATCAGACATAGTGCAGACGCTATCCGCACCGGGCCCGTTCCCGCACAATAGATGCGATGCCGGAATACGAATTCTGCGATGTGTATGTGCCCCGGGGGGTCTCCCGGAAGGCGGCCACACGCTTGCTGACCGACCATGCCGAGTACGGACACTGGGAGTTGGACCGACTACGCCTCTATCCGGACGGCAGCCGCAAGGTGCGGTTGCGGCGCAGGATCATCCGTCAGCTCCGCGCCACGTGGTGACGGCGGGGAGGGAAAGCGAAGGGAGCGGGTCCCGCGATCGCGGGGCCCGCTCCCTTCCGTTTCCGTCGGTGTGACGGGGTCAGCCCTGGGCGCCGCGCGAGCGGCGGTAGAGCATCGCGCCGCCGACCAGCAGGCCGGCGCTGGCCGCGCCGGCCGCGCCGAGCTGGCCCGCGCCGGTGTGCGCGAGCTCGGCGGCCTTCTGGGCGACCGTGGCCGGACGGTGCTCGGCGAGGACGGCGGGAGCGCGGTGCGCGTCCTTCACCTCCATGGCCGGCTGGGTGTGGTGCCCGGCCGGGGGCTGAGCGTGGGTGCCGGGGCCGTTGTGGTGCTCACCGGCCGGCGGCTGGTGGCCCGGCTTGTGCTCGGTGGGCGGGTTGTGGTGCCCACCGGGGTTGTGCTCACCGGGGTGACCCGGCTTGCCGGGGTGCCCGGGGTGGCCCGGGTGGTCGCCGCGCGGCGGCGTCCAGTCGTGGCCGGAGTCGCCGTGGCCGTCGTTGACACAGGTGTTGCCCGTGGCCGGGTTGCCGATGCCCACGACGTCGACGCTGTTGCCGCAGGCGTTGACCGGGATGCTGACCGGTGCCTGCACGGTGTTGCCGGACGCCACACCGGGCGAGTCCTCGCTCAGGCCCTGCGCGAGCGCGCCGCCGTGACCGCTGCCGTGACCAGTGCCGTGACCGCTGCCGCCGTGCCCGTTGCCCTTGTGGGCGTGCCCGCCGCCGCCGTTGAAACACCGGTTGCCCGTGGCCGGGTTGAGCAGCCCGATCACGTTCACGGTGTTACCGCAGGCGTTCACCGGCACGTGCACCGGAACCTGGACGGTGTTCCCGGACGCGACGCCCGGGGAGTGCGCCGAAGCGCCGTTGGCACCCGAGTCCGCCATCGCGTAGCCGCCGGTCACGGCGAGCACTCCGCTCGCCGCCGCTACGGAGAGCAGGCCCTTCTTGGTGACCTGTCGCATTTTTCGTCTTGCCCCTCTGCTTTTGCCATGCCGAATGCGCGGAACATTCGTCTTCCCGCGCCCGGAATGACCCAGTCGAAAGCCCAACGGCTCCGGAGTACGTGCCACGTACCCCGGAGCCACCCTGGTTCAATCCCTTACGGGACCGGACAGAACGTCACTTGTTGACGCAGACGTTGCCCGTGGCAGGGTTGAGCAGCCCGACGACGTTGATCGTGTTACCGCACACGTTGACCGGCACCTCGACGGGCACCTGGACGACGTTGCCCGAGATGACGCCGGGGCTGTTCACAGCCGCACCCTGGGCTCCGTCGCTGGCGGCGGCCATACCGGCACCCGCGAGGACGAGACCACCAGTGGCAGCCGCGGCGGCGACGACCTTCTTGAGCATTGATTCCTCCTAGTTGGCAATGCGGTCCCAGCCGCGGACCGCACACCTGTAACGACGAGGAGGGAATGGGGCTACGTAACCGTCCCTGCGTTCACTCTTTCCGGCGACGGATGCGCCGAATACGCGCGGTTTGACGTGGATTCGGCAACCGACGGGCTCAGCACTGGTCCAGGAAGCGGTCGAGCACGCGCACACCGAATTTCAGGCCGTCGACGGGCACCCGCTCGTCCACGCCGTGGAACATCCCGGCGAAGTCCAGCTCCGGCGGCAGCTTGAGCGGCGCGAAGCCGAAGCAGCGGATGCCGAGGTCGTCGAAGGACTTCGCGTCGGTGCCGCCGGAGAGCATGTAGGGCACGGCGCGCGCGATGGGGTCCTCGGCCTTCAGCGCCGACTGCATCGCGTCGACGAGCCGGCCGTCGAAGCTGGTCTCCAGCGCCTTGTCCGCGTGGACGTCCTCCCGCTTCACCCGCGGCCCGAGGATCCGGTCGAGGTCCGCGAGGAACTCCTGCTCGTGACCCGGCAGGAACCTTCCGTCCACGTGCGCGACGGCCTGACCGGGGATGACGTTGACCTTGTAGCCGGCGCCGAGCATCGTCGGGGCGGCGGTGTTGCGCAGGGTGGTGCCGATCATCTTGGCGATGCCGCCGAGCTTGGTGAGCGTCGCCTCCATGTCCTCCGGGTCCAGCGGGGTGCCGAGGGCGTCCGACAGCTCGTCGAGGAAGGACCGGACGGTCTTGGTGACCCGCACCGGGAACTCGTGCCGTCCCAGCCGGGCGACCGCCTCGCAGAGCTCGGTGATCGCGTTGTCCTTGTTGGTCATGGAGCCGTGGCCGGCCGTGCCGTCCACGGTGAGCCGCATCCAGTGCATGCCCTTCTGGGCGGTCTCGACCAGATAGAGCCGCAGGTTCTCGTTGACCGTGAAGGAGAAGCCGCCGACCTCGCCGATCGCCTCGGTCACGCCCTCGAAGAGCTCGGGGTGCTTGTCGACGAGGTACCGGGCGCCGTAGGTGCCGCCCGCCTCCTCGTCGGCGAGGAAGGCCAGCACGATGTCGCGGGGCGGCTTGCGGCCCGACCGCAGCCGGTCGCGGACGACCGCCAGCGTCATCGCGTCCATGTCCTTCATGTCGACCGCGCCGCGGCCCCACAGGCAGCCGTCCGCGATCTCGCCCGCGAAGGGGTCGTAAGTCCAGTCCGCCGCGTTGGCGGGCACGACGTCGGTGTGGCCGTGGATGAGGAGCGCCGGCCGGGACGGGTCCTCGCCCTCGATCCGCGCCACCGTCGAGGCCCGGCCCTTGTGCGACTCGATGATCCGCGGCTCCAGCCCCACCTCGGCCAGCTTCGCGGCCACGTACTCGGCGGCGAGCCGCTCACCGGGCCCCGAGTGGTCGCCGTAGTTGCTGGTGTCGATCCGGATCAGATCGCGGCAGAGGTCGACGACCTCCTCCTCGCCGCTCCTGGCGTTGCCGGTCCCGGCCGGCTTCGACTCGCTCACGCTGCCTCCTCGTGGTTCTGGGTCGACGGCCATCCTCCCCCTCCCGTTCCCCCGGCCCAAGGCCGCAATACCGCCGACATACAGCCGCAACGATCACCGGACGGGGGGCCCGGGAGGCGGTGATCGAGCACCTCGAATGTTTGGTATTGTTTTCCATGTCGCCGCGGGGAACACCCCGCAGG